>NZ_JBITGE010000001.1:201997-457659 GCF_044456785.1 Micromonospora sp. NPDC050795
CTACGGCTCGGACAAGGGCTGGGAGAACAAGGACGAGCACGGCTCCGACTACGGCTCGGACAAGGGCTGGGAGAACAAGGACGAGCACGGCTCCGACGAGCGTGGCGGTTACGGCAAGGACGAGCGCGGCTCGGACGAGCGTGACTGGGACAAGGAGCGCGAGTTCGTCTACTACGGCGAAGCCAAGGTCGACAAGGACGCCAAGCCGGGTCGCTACGAGCTCAAGGGCTCGTGCGGCGAGGGCGAGCTCGTCGTGCTGCCGCACGGCGGCGTCGACGGTGGTGACGGTGGCGCCAGCACCGGCACCGACCGCGGCCTGGCCACCGGCGGGGCGGGCCTGCTCGGCGCTGCCGCGCTGGGCGGGATCGTGTTGATGCGTCGTCGGCGGACCGATGGTTCGCTCGTCTGACGTGACGACGACACCGGCCGGCGGCCGTCGCGGGAGACCGTGGCGTGCCGCCGGCACGGCCGTCGTCGTCACCATGGCCATGATCGGCGCCGGCATGATCGGCGCCTCCCTGAAGACCACGCCCAATCCCCGGCCGCCACAGCCGCTGGCCCAGGCCGGCCCCGAGCCGACCGCGCCGGCGAACACCGCCGACGATGCCCCTCCGGCCGACGGGCAACCGGTCGACGGGCAACCGGTCGGTCAGTCGGCGGTCGGGTTGGCCCGGTCGGCACCGACGAGCATCGAGATCCCCCGGATCGGCGTCAACGCGACGATCATGTCGTTGGGCACCAACCCGGACGGCACCGTCCAGGTCCCTCCGCTGGACAAGGCCGACCAGGCCGGGTGGTACGAGCCGGGTGCGAGCCCGGGCGAGACGGGTAACGCGGTCATCGTCGGGCACGTGGACTCGGCGGTACTCGGCCCGGCCGTCTTCTTCGACCTCGGCGCTCTGACCCCCGGCGACACCGTCACGGTGCGCCGCGCCGACGGGGTGCCGGCCACCTTCACTGTCGACTCGGTCAAGTCGTACCCGAAGACGGCCTTCCCCACCGAGTTGGTCTACGGACCGAGTGACCGGCCCGGCCTGCGGGTGGTCACCTGCGGTGGCCAGTTCGATCAGGCCGCGAAGAGCTACCCGGACAACATCGTCGTCTTCGCCACCCTGGCGGCCTGATCGACGACGAAAGAACGCGGTCCGGCCGGTCGGGTCACCCCGACCGGCCGGACCGCGTCCGGCGTACCTGACTCAGGCTGCCGCGGAGGTCCGCACCAGGGTGCGGATCTGGCGCAGCAGCACCGACAGGGCGGCGAGATCCGCCCGCGACTCGTCGAACTCACCCATCGCCCGTCGGGCGCGGTGGATGGAGGTGGCGTTCGACTGCTCCCACTGCTGCACCCGCTCGTGCGGCGGCAGGTCACCCGGGGTGGAGTCGAGCACCTCCGCGGTGAGCGCGGCGAGCGCGGCGTAGAGGTCGTACCGCAGCGCCATCCGCGCGAGGGTCTGCCAGCGGTCCTCCCGCGGCAGCAGGGAGATCTTCGACAGCAGCGAGTCCACCCGGAACAGGTCGGACAGCACGAAGTAGACCGAGGCCACCTCGCTGACGTCCCGCCCACTGGCGTTCGCGGTCTCCACCACGTCCATCAGACCGAAGCTGTACATCAGCCGGGTGGCCCGCTCGGCCAACTCGCGGGGTAGCCCACGCTCGGTCATCGAGTCCATGTGCGCGGCGATGCCCTGGCGCTCGTTGCCGTAGAACAGCTCCTCCAGCCCCGGCAGCAGCCGGGTGACCCCGTCGCGCAGCCGGGCGATCTCGGCCGGCACGTCGATCGGCGAGCGCCGGTTGGAGACCAACCACCGCACCGCGCGGTCGAGCAGTCGACGGGTGTCCAGGTAGACGCTGGTCTGCAGCTCCGGCGCCACCTTGTTGTCCAGCGCCTCGACCTCGTCCCACAGGTCGCGCAGGCCGAACACCTCGCTGACCACCACGTACGCCCGGATCACGTCGGCCGCGCTGGCCGCCGTCTCCTCGACCACCCGGAAGATGAACGAGATGCCACCCCGGTTGATCGCCTCGTTGACCAGCACCGTGGTGACAATGTCCCGGCGAAGCCGGTGCCGGCCCATCCGGTCGGCGAACCGCTCACGCATCGGCGTCGGGAAGTAGTTGACCAGGACGTCGGTCGTCCACTCCTCGTCGGCCAACCCGTCGGTGAGGATCTCCCGCTCAAGGACGATCTTCACGTACGCGAGCAGCACGGCGAACTCCGGCGCGGTCAGCCCGGACTCGCTGCGGACCGCCAGTTCCTCGTCCGGCGGCAGCGCCTCCAACGCGCGGTCCAATCCGCCCGAACGCTCCAGCTCGTTGATCATCCGACGGTGCACCGGGAGCAGCGAGGCGGCCTGGGCCTGGGCGTTGTTGATCGCCCGAGCCTGGTCGTAGTTGTCGCGCAGCACCAGCTCCGCGACCTCGTCGGTCATCCCGGCCAGCAGCTCGTCGCGGTCGGCCATGGTCAGCTCACCATCGGCCACCGCCGTGTTGAGCAGGATCTTGATGTTCACCTCGTGGTCGGAGGTGTCCACCCCGGCCGCGTTGTCGATGAAGTCCGTGTAGATCCGGCCACCGGTCAACGCGTACTCGATCCGGCCGAGCTGCGTCCAGCCCAGGTTGCCGCCCTCGCCCGCCACCCGGCAGCGCAGACTGCGCCCGTCCACCCGGATCGCGTCGTTGGACTTGTCGCCCACCTCGGCGTTGGTCTGGGTGGAGGCCTTGACGTAGGTGCCGATGCCGCCGTTCCAGAACAGGTCCACCGGAGCGGTGACGATCGCCTTCATCAGGTCCTGCGGCGACAACTGCGTGACGTCGTCGTCCAGGCCGATCGCCGCCCGGACCTGCGGCGTGATCGGGATGGACTTCGCGGTACGCGGGAAGATGCCGCCACCCGCCGAGATCAGCTCCGTGTTGTAGTCCTCCCAGGAGGAGCGGGGCAGGTCGAACAGCCGTCGACGCTCCGTGTACGAGGTGGCGGCGTCCGGCTCCGGGTCGAGGAAGATGTGCCGGTGGTCGAAGGCGGCCACCAGCCGGATGTGCTCGGAGAGCAGCATCCCGTTCCCGAACACGTCGCCGGACATGTCGCCGACGCCGACCACGGTGAAGTCCTGGGCCTGGGTGTCCAGACCCAGCTCACGGAAGTGCCGCTTGACCGACTCCCAGGCACCCCGGGCGGTGATGCCCATCTTCTTGTGGTCGTAGCCGGCGGATCCGCCGGACGCGAACGCGTCGCCCATCCAGAAGGTGTGGGCCTTGGAGATCTCGTTGGCGATGTCGGAGAACGTCGCCGTGCCCTTGTCGGCCGCCACGACCAGGTACGGATCGTCGCTGTCGTGCCGGACCACGTCCTCGGGCGGCACGATCTGCCCGCTGACGATGTTGTCGGTGACGTCCAGCATCGCGCCGACGAACTCCTGGTAGCAGGCGACCGCCTCGTCCCGGTCGCCCGGCTTCTGCTTCAACACGAAGCCGCCCTTGGCGCCGACCGGCACGATCACGGTGTTCTTCACCATCTGCGCCTTGACCAGGCCCAGCACCTCGGTCCGGAAGTCCTCCCGACGGTCGGACCACCGCAACCCGCCCCGGGCCACCGGCCCGAACCGCAGGTGCACACCTTCGAACCGCGGCGAGTAGACGAAGATCTCGAACTTCGGTCGCGGCGCGGGCAGGTCCGGAATGGCCTGCGGGTCGAGCTTGAACGCCACGTACGCCTTCGGCCGCCCGTCGGCGCGCTTCTGGTAGAAGCTGGTCCGGAGGGTCGCCTCGATCAGCGTCAGGTACGAGCGCAGGATCCGGTCCTGGTCCAGGCTCGCCACGTCGTCCAGCGCGCCCCGGATCGTCTCCACCAGCTCACCGCTGCGCTGCTGGCGCTGCTCGGCGCTCAACTCGCCCGGCGCGAACCGGGTCTCGAAGAGCTCCACCAGCAACGCGGCGAGCTTCGGGTACGCGATGAAGGTCTGCTCCATGTAGTCCTGCGAGAAGACCGTGCCGGCCTGCCGCAGGTACTTCGCGTACGCCCGCAGCACCACCACCTGCCGCCAGGTCAGCCCGCCGCGCAGCACCAGCTCGTTGAACCGGTCCACCTCGGCCTCGCCGCGCCAGGCGGCCGCGAAGGCGTTCTCCACGTGCGGGCGCACCTCGGCCAGCTCGTGATGCCCCTCGGGCAGCATGAGGCCGAAGTCGTACAGGTAGACCCGACCGTCGATCCGGTCCACCTCGTACGGGTGCTCGTCGACCACCCGTACGCCGAGCGAGTGCAGGACCGGCAGCACGGCGGAGAGCATCATCGGCTCGCCGTACCGGTAGACCTTGAACCGGACGTCCATCGCCTCGGCCAGGTCGGCTCCCGGCACCCGGGTGCCCGGCCTCGGCGCCAACTGCTTGCGGAACAGGTGCATCTCCAGCTGGCCGGGCTCCTCCAGCAGCTCCAGCTTCGCCAGGTCCTTCATCGCCTCGTACGGCGTGTGCCCGTCCTTGTAGCCCTCCGGGAAGGCGTCGGCGTACCGGGTGAACAGGTGCTTGGCCTGCTCGTCGCCGAGCTTGCGCTCCAGCACCAACCGGTAGTCGTCGTCCCACAGCCGGGTGGCGTCGGCCAACTCCTCGGCGAGCAGGTCTGCGTCGATGTCGCCGGGTGGCCGCGTCGGGTCGGTACGGACGATGAAGTGCACCCGAGCCAGCATCGACTCGGTGACCCGGGTGGTGTAGTCCACCCCGACACCGTTCAGCTCACGCAGCAGGATGTCCTGCATGCGCAGCCGGTTCTGGGTGGTGAACCGGTCCCGGGGAAGGTAGATCAGGCAGGAGATGAACCGCCCGTACGCGTCCCGGCGCAGGAACACCCGCAGTTGCCGGCGGCCGGCCATCCGCAGCACGCCGACCACCGCGTGGTACAGGTCGTCGGTCTTGATCTGGAACAGCTCGTCGCGCGGGTAGGTCTCCAGGATCTGGATCAGATCCTTGCCCGAGTGGCTGCGCTGGCTCAGACCAGAGCGGTCCAGCACCTCGGCCACCTTGCGCCGTACCACCGGCAGCTCGCGGACGCTGGTCCGGTAGGCGGCCGTCGAGAACAGCCCGAGGAAGCGCCGCTCACCGATCACGTCGCCGTCGGAGTTGAAGATCTTGAAGCCGACGTAGTCCAGGTACGCCGAGCGGTGCACGGTGGCCCGGGAGTTCGCCTTGGTAATGATCAACAGGCGCTTCTCCAGCACCTTCTCGTGCGCCTCGGTCGTCATCGAGGACAGCGACCGCGCATCCGGCGAATCGGAGCGCAGGATGCCCAGACCGGTGCCGAGCACCGCCTCCAACGCCTTGCCGTCGACCGGGTCGGCGGCGTCGCCGCCGTCGGCGTCCACCAACCGGTACTCGCGGTAGCCGAGGAAGGTGAAGTGGTCCTGGGCGAGCCACCGCAGCAGCTCCACCGAGTCGGTGATGTCCTTTTCCGGCACCGGTGGGCGGTTGTCGGAGGTACGGGCGGACGCCAGCTCGTCGGCGAGCGCGAGGGCACGCTGACGCATTTTCGGCCAGTCCTCGACCGCCTCCCGCACGTCGGTGAGCACCCGCTGCAACTCGCGGCGCAACCGGTCCCGTTCGGCCGCGTCCCGGACCGGATCGATCTCGATCCGCATCCAGCTCTCGATGATGTCGCCGGCGATCGCGTCGTCCGGTTCCACATCCGCGGAGACCTCGGTGAGCCGGCCCAGCGGTTCCCGCCGCACCACCACCAACGGGTGCACCAGCAGGTGCACGTCGAGGTGGTACGAGTTGAGCAACGCCGTCACCGAGTCGACCAGGAACGGCATGTCGTCGGTGACGATCTCGACGACCGTGTGGTGCTGGTCGGCGTGCGGTTCGTGGATCCGCAGCTTCAACTCACCCGGCACCCGCTGCTGGGCGAGATCCCGGTGTGCCCGGGCCGCGTCGAGCATCTCTTCCGCCGTGAAGCCGACCAGCTCCTCGTCCGGGGCGAACCGCCAGAAACGGCCGACAAGTGTCGCCGCGTCATGGTCGTCCCCGGCGAGCGCGACGGCCTGGGCCACCAGGCGCTCCGCGTTGGGAACGGGTTCGTCGAGCTCGGCGTCCTCCACGTCGTCGGCCAGCGCCTCGGCTGGCAGACCCAGATCGTAGATGGTGTCGATGCTCGACCCGGTCAGCCCGGTGACTCCCGTGTCGAGTCGGCCGTAGCCGTCCCCGTCGGTCGCCGAATCGAAGCTGTCATCGTCCCGGCCGGAGTCATCCTGCCGGAGGTCGGGTTCCGGTTTGATCGCCGGACGCCGGTCCATCGGTGCCACTCCCCTCGACCCATCGCGTTGTGGGTCACTCTGCCGCCCAGCCTAGGCCCTGCCGTTGTGCGCCTTCGTCGGCGGACCACTGGCCAGACGTCCGGATCGGGACTTTGTCCTTTCACCCGTTGCGGGTCCGAGGTAGGCCGGCTGCGGGATACCCCGCCACGCGATGTTCATCACACGGGCGCGGCTCGTCTTTGAGCGCGGCCGAGCACCTGGGGGACGTTGGGGACGGCGTTCCCGTACTACCGTGCGAGGGCAGTCCGAGATCGGAAGGACCAGCTTCATGCCCTTGTCGTACCCCCGGCCCCACCGGCCTAACCCCGCCCGCCGGCTCGCCGCCGGCGTCACCACGGCGCTGCTCGCGGCGGGCGTCCTCGTCGGTTGTTCCGGTGACGACGGGCCGCAACGCACCGTGGACGCCTTCCTCGCGGGCTGGCGCAGCGGTGACCTCCAGGCGGTCGGTCTGATCGACCCGCTCGGCTCGAAACTGCCGTCGGCGAACGTCGCACGTGAGATCAAGGAGCTCTCCGGTGAGCTGGCGGCCACCCCGCCCACGCTGACGCGTCGCGGCGAGCCGAAGATCACGAAGGACATCGCGACCACCACCGTCCAGGTGGAGTGGGCCCTGCCCGGTCAGACCCGCTGGGCGTACGACCGGGAGGTCCGGCTCGCCCACGGCGACGACGACCAGTGGCAGGTGATCTGGGAGCCGACGGTGGTGCACGAGCAGCTCACCAAGGGTGACCGGTTGGCGCTGCGTCGCGACGCCGGTGCCCGCGCCGCCGTGCTGGACAACGCCGGGAAGCCACTCGTGACCCCGCGCACCGTGGTCCGGGTGGGTGTGCAGCCCAACGGGGTCGCCGACCTGAAGAAGCTCGTCAAGGACCTCGACGCGGCGTTCAAGGCCATTCGCCCGGCGCTGGTTCCCGGCGTCGACCTGGCCGATCTGCCCGAGATGGTGGCCGAGGCCGAACCGGGTGCCTTCGTCGAGGTGGTGTCGCTGCGTGAGGAGGCGTACCGGCAGATCAAGCCCCGGATCTACGACCTGCCCGGCACCAAGTTCGTCACTGACAAGATCGACCTGGCGCCCACCCGCGAGTTCGCCCGTGCGCTGCTCGGCACCGTCGACCCGGCGCAGGCCGACGACCTCGCCGCGCATCCCGACCGGTACGTCGTCGGCGACCTGGTCGGGCACGGCGGTCTACAGGGCCGCTACGACGAGCGACTGCGCGGCGGCCCCGGGCTGACCGTGGTGGTCGAGCGTCCGGCCGAGGGCGGCAAACTCGAACCCACCGGCACCGAACTGTTCCGCCGGGAGCCGCAGCCCGGGCAGGCGCTGAAGACGACGCTGGACGTCGCCGTCCAGAACGCGGCCGACGGGGCACTGCGCGCCGAGCCGCGCCGCTCCGCCCTGGTGGCGCTCCGAATCAGCGACGGCGCCGTGCTCGCCGCCGCGAACGGCCCCGGTCCGGCCGGGGAGAACCTGGCCTTCGACGCCCAGGTGCCTCCCGGCTCCACCTTCAAGATGGTCAGCACGCTGGGCCTGCTGGACCGGGGCGCGGTCACACTGGACGGGCCGGTGGACTGCAAGAAGACCTTCACCGTGGACGGCAGGTCCTTCAAGAACTCGGACAACTTCGAGCTCGGCTCGGTGCCGTTCCGCACCGACTTCGCCAAGTCCTGCAACACGGCGTTCGCCGCGCTGGCCCCGAAGCTCGGCGGCGACGGGCTGGCCGCCGCCGGTCGCTCGCTGGGCCTGGAGGGTCAGTGGGATCTCGGCACGGACGCCTTCACCGGCAAGGTCTCGACGGGCGGCAGCCTCGCCGAACAGGCCGCCGCGTCGTTCGGGCAGGGCACCACGTTGGTCAGCCCGCTCGCCATGGCCGGTGCCACCGCCGCCGTCGCCCGCGGCCGCTTCGAGCAGCCGAAGCTGCTGATCGACCCGGCACCGGCCAAGCCGGCCCCGGCGGGCGAGCAGCTCAAGCCGGAGTCCGTCGCGGCGCTGCGCACGATGATGCGCGAGGTGGTCACCGCCGGCACCGGCAGCGCGCTCAAGGACGTGCCGGGCGAGGTCTACGGCAAGACCGGCACCGCCGAGTACGACGACAACCCGGCGCACACCCACGCCTGGTTCGTCGGCTGGCGGGGCGACGTGGCGTTCGCTGTCTTCGTGGAGAAGGGCGGGGCCAGCACGGCCTCAGCCGTTCCGATCGCCGAGCGCTTCCTGCGCGCTCTCCCGGCCACCTGACCCCGACCGCCGTCCCATCGCGCGACGGGCGGCCCCGCCGGCGTTGATCCACTCGGTTTCCTGGAAATCGCGCTGTCCGACGGCGCTGGAAACCCCGACTTCCAGGAAGCCGAGTCGATCAGCGGCTGACGGGCTGCGGATCACGTCAGGCGGTGTCAGCTTTGTGCAGGTCGGCGCCGTTCTCGGTAGCAGCAACACTCTCTGCCGACGTGTCGTCCGCCGGCGACGAGGCTCGCCGGAGCAGGCCCGGCCCAGCCGAAACGGGCGGACCGACCGGTTCGCGCTCGGCCGGAACCGGGATCACCGCCACCCTTGACGGCTCGGCGTGGGCGCGCCCGGAAAGACCCGGCTGCGCCACCTCGACCGACCCGTCGCGGTCGGCGTCAGCCACTCCCCCCGGAAAGCCGTCGCCGCCAGCAAGGTCCGCGTTGGCGTCGAGCCCACCAGCCCTCGCCGCACCGTCCGACCGCTCCGCACCGTCCGATTGCTCCGCACCGCCAGGCCGCCCCGCACCGCCGGACCGCTGCGCACTGTCGGTCCGGCCGTTGACGCGTCGAGGGCTGGGCGTCGGCCGTGCCGTCAGCAGTCGGGGCGGCACTGCCTCCGGGGCGGTCACCGGCGCCAGACCGGCGACCACTGTGTTGACGATCTCGGCCGCGTACGAGCCGTCCGGGTCGTAGTCGGGGTCGAAGACGGTCAGCTCCACGCCGAGGCAGTGCGGGGTGTCGACCAGGCCGGCGAGCAGGATCTCCAACTCGGCGAAGGCGATTCCACCCGGGTCGGGGGCGTCCACGGCGGGCATCACCGCCGGGTCGAGCACGTCCACGTCGATGTGCACCCAGTAGCCCGCGCAGTCGGCGAGTTGCTCGTGCGCCCACTGGGCCGTCCGGGCGGCGCCTTCGGCGCGCAGCGCCGGCACCGGCCGGGTGGTGATCCCGGCGGCCTGGAGGTCGAGCCGGTATTCGTCCTGGGCCCGGATGCCGAGCACCACCACGTCGATGTCGCGGAAGTAGGGCCGGCGGCCCTCCAGCGCGGCCAGGTCGGCCTGCCCGCGCCCGGTGACCAGGGCCAGGTCCTCACCTGCGGCGGCGCCGACGTAGGAGGCGTTGCCGGGGTGCCGGAAGTCGGAGTGCCCGTCGACGAAGACCAGCCCGATCCGCCCGCCGACGGCCTCGCCGAGGCGGTGCATGGCCAGGGCCGAGCCGAGGAGCACGGAGCAGTCGCCGCCGAGCACCACCGGGAACTCGCCCCGGTCGATGATCGAGCCGATGCGTTCGGCGAGGGCCAACGAGTAGTCGGCGATCTCCCGGGCGTGACACACCCCGTCGCCGGGCCGCCAGTCGCCCGGGTCGTACCGGGCGGGGGTGACGCAGCCGGCGTCGCGGGCGCGGAGCCGGGCCAGCAGGTCGTGGTCGCGCAGCGCCCCGGGCGCCTTGGCGCAACCCGGGACCGACGTGGGCGTCGGCGGCCGTAGACCAAGATTTGTCGGCGCGTCGAGGACGGCGATCCGGCGCATCGTGAGCTCCCGTCCTCGGTGGTCGGGCGGGCCGGCCGGAACGCCGGCCCGCGCTGGCGTGCTACGAACTCAGAACAGGGCGCTGGCCAGAGCCCGACGCGCCGAGGCGACCGCCGGATCGTCCGGGCCGGCAATGGAGAAGAGCGAGACCAGGTGCTGGCGAACCGTCTCACGGTCCTCGCCGGCGGTGCGCCGGACCAGACCGACGAGCCGGGCGTACGCCTGCTCGGCCAGGCCACTGAGCACCTCGATGTCGGCGGCCAGCAGCTGGGCGGCGACGTCGTCGGGGGCGCTCTCGGCGGCGGCCAGCGCGGTGGACGGGTCGGCGCCGGCCACCCGGCGGGCCACTCCGACCTGGGCCAGCCCCGCCGTGGCCGCGGCGTCCGCCGGGGCGTCGGCGAGGATCTTCCGGTACGCCTGCTCGGCGGCGTCCAGATCGCCGCTCATCAGCGCGTCGTCCGCCTCGTCGAGGCGGGGGTCCTCCGGCTCGACGACTGCCACGCCACCGGCCTTGAGCACGGCCTGAATCCACTGCCGCAGCTGAGCCTCGGGAACCACTCCGGAGAAGGCGTCGACCGGCTGGCCGCCGACGACCGCGTAGACCATGGGAATGCCCTGCACCCGGAACATCTGGGCGATTCGGGGATTTTCCTGCACGTCGACCCGGGCCAGCACCCAGGTGCCGCCGCCTTCGGCGTTCAGCCGCTCCAGGACCGGGGCGAACTCGTCGCTCTCCGGGAAGCCGGCCGCACCGAAGAACACGACGACGGGCGTGGCCATCGAGCGTTCGAGCACGTCGGACTGGATGGTCGCCTCGGTGACGTCCACGATGGCGGTGTCACCGCCGGCGGTGGGCGCGCCGGGGGCGCCGTTGGACGGGCCGCCCTGCGGGGGCGTGCCGGGGCGGGTACTTGCTGGTGCGGGGCCACGCAGCGTGCTGAGGTCGACCGCGCCGCGGGTGAAGATCGACGAGGTGATCCGTGGGTCGCTCATGGTTACCTAGTCTCGCACGTGAGCCCGGATTCTCAGCTCACCCGCAACCCCGACGTTGCAACTCTCACGCCCCACCCCCCACCCCCGCGATCTTGCACTTTCTGTCGCCGCTATGCCGCATTCATGCCTTATGGCACCGCAGAAACTGCAAGATCGACGGGGGTGGGGGTCAGGGCTGGGGGTCAGGGCTGGGGTTAGAAGCGGGCTGGCTCTCGGTAGGTGCCCCACTCGGCTCGCAGGGCGTCGCAGATCTCGCCCAGGGTGGCCTCGGCGCGGACGGCGTCGAGCATGGCGGGGATCATGTTCTCGTCGGTACGGCTCGCCGCGATCATCCGGGTGACCGCGGCACGCACCGCCTCCTCGTCCCGCCCGCTCTTGCGCTCGGCGAGCACCCGGCGCTGCTCCAGCTCCACCTCGTGCGAGATGCGCAGGATCTCCAGCTCCTTGGCGACCGTGCCGGTGTGGCAGTTGACCCCGACGATCTTCTTGTCGCCCTTTTCCAGGGCCTGCTGGTAGACGAAGGCCGACTCGGCGATGTGCCCGGTGAACCAGCCGTCCTCGATGCCGCGCAGGATGCCCGAGGTCATCGGGCCGATCTGGTGTGGCCCGTCCCCGCCGAGCTGCCGGATCCGGGCGAAGATCTCCTCCGCCTCGGCCTCGATCTTGTCGGTCAGCGCCTCGACGTACCAGGAGCCGCCGAGCGGGTCAGCGACGTTGACCACACCGGTCTCCTCCATCAACACCTGCTGGGTACGCAGGGCGATCTCGGCCGACTCGTCGGTGGGCAGCGCCAGGGTCTCGTCCAGCGCGTTGGTGTGCAGCGAGTTCGTGCCGCCGAGCACCGCCGCGAGAGCCTCGACGGCGGTCCGTACGACGTTGTTGACCGGCTGCTGCGCGGTCAGCGACACCCCGGCGGTCTGCGTGTGGAACCGCAGCCAGAGCGCCTTCTCGCTGGTCGCGCCGTAGACGTCACGCAGCCAGCGGGCCCAGATCCGGCGGGCGGCGCGGAACTTGGCGATCTCCTCGAAGAAGTCGAGGTGCGAGTCGAAGAAGAAGCTCAGCCCCGGTGCGAAGACGTTCACGTCCAGCCCACGCGAGAGACCCAGCTCGACGTAGCCGAAGCCGTCCGCCAGGGTGTAGGCCAGCTCCTGCGCCGCGGTCGAGCCGGCCTCGCGGATGTGGTAGCCGGAGACCGACAGCGGCTTGTAGCGCGGGATCTCGGCGGCGCAGTACTCCATCAGGTCGCCGATCAGGCGCAGGTGCGGCTCGGGGTCGAACAGCCACTCCTTCTGCGCGATGTACTCCTTGAAGATGTCGGTCTGCAGGGTGCCGTCCAGCTTGGACAGGTCGGCGCCCTGCCGCTCGGCGGCGACCAGGTACATGCAGAACACCGGCACGGCCGGGCCGGAGATCGTCATCGAGGTGGTGACGCCGGCCAGGTCGATGCCGTCGAAGAGCGCCTGCATGTCGGTGGCGGTGTCGATGGCGACGCCGCAGTGGCCGACCTCGCCGAGCGCCTGCGGGTCGTCCGAGTCGCGGCCCATCAGCGTCGGCATGTCGAACGCCACCGAGAGCCCGCCGCCGCCGGCGCCGAGGATCATCTTGTAGCGCTCGTTCGTCTGCTGGGCGTTGCCGAAGCCGGCGAACTGCCGAATGGTCCAGCTCCGCCCGCGGTAGCCGGTCGGATACAAACCCCGGGTGTACGGATACTCGCCCGGCCATCCGATCCGTTCGAAGCCCGGATAGGTGGCGCCCTCCGGCGGGCCGTACACCGGCTCCACCGGCATGCCGGAGAGCGTGGTGAAATCCGCGTCCCGCTTGCGCGCGGCGTCGTACCGGGCCTGCCAGCGCGCCCGTCCGGCGTCGATCTCGTCGGCGTCCATGAGCAGGGCTCCTCCTCGGGTCCTCGACTGCCTGTCGAGTGTAAGGCCCCCACCTGAACGATCGCTAAGTCAGGCCGTACCCACGGGTAACGTGAGCTGGCCGGCGACCACCCCTCAGACCGCTGCCGCGCCCGGCTGGTTCAGCTCGATGTCGTCCACCGTGACGTTCACCTGCGTGACGGTCAGGCCGTACTTCTCCACGGCCTCGATCACCGCGGCCCGCACCGCCTCGGTCACGTCGGCCACCACGTGCCCGGCGTCGATCACCAGAACCACGTTGATGACGGCGGAGCTGCCCTTCACGTCGGCCGAGACGCCCCGGCGAGCGTCGCCGACCTCGTCGAGGCCGACCTTGTCGAGCACGCTGTTGAAGAACCGGGCCACGTCACCGCCGAGGTCGGCCACACCCGGCACCGCGCGAGCGGCCACGCCGGCGATCTTTTCCACGACCTCGTCGGAAACCGAGGTGACACCCCGGGCCGCCCCCGTCGCGGGCTGCACCGCTCCGGCGTTCTCCACCGCGTCCGTCATGATCACATCTCCCCTGGTCCGACGCATTGTGGACCGACCGTCTCGTCAGCCCGCCGCGTAGCGCCTCACTCGCGGCCACGCGCGGCGAGCCTACTAAAACCGGAGCCACCTTCGCTTGCGGGCGCGAGGCCCGGCCACACGAGCGACGACGTCGGTCCGCACCGGACGGTGCGGGTCGGGTTCGTCCAGGCTGGACGCACCGGCCGGCGCGACGTCGGGTCAGCGCGCGAGCTGGGCGAGCAACTCGTCCGCCGCCGTGTACGGGTCGGTAGCGCCCTCGGCGACCCTGGTGGCGAGCGTGGCCAACTCCGTACCGTCGCGAAGTGAGCCGATCCGGGCGCGGAGGGTGCCGAGCGCGATCGCCTCGATCTCGGCGGCGGCCCGCGTCTCCTGGCGGCGGCGCAGCTCGCCGTGCTCGACCAGCCAGCCCCGGTGCTTGTCGATGGCGGCGGCGATGTCGTCGATGCCCTCGCCCCGCGCGGCGACGGAGCGGACCACCTGGGGCCGCCACTGCCCCGGCCCGCGCTCGCCGAGCGCGATCATGCCTTGGATGTCACGGACGGTGGCGTCGACGCCGTCCCGGTCCGCCTTGTTGACCACGAACACGTCGGCGATCTCCAGGATGCCGGCCTTGACCGCCTGGATCGCGTCGCCCATCCCGGGTGCGAGCAGCACCAGCGTCGTGTCGGCGAGCGAGGCGACCTCCACCTCGGCCTGCCCGACGCCGACGGTCTCCACCAGCACCACGTCGCAGCCGGCGCCCTCCAGCACCCGGACCGCCTGCGGTGTGGCCGCGGCCAGCCCGCCGAGGTGCCCCCGGCTGGACATCGACCGGATGTAGACGCCCGGATCCGTGGCGTGGTCCTGCATCCGCACCCGGTCACCGAGGATCGCTCCACCGGTGAACGGGCTGGACGGGTCGACCGCCAGCACGCCCACCCGGTGCCCGCGCGCCCGCAGCGCGCGGACCAGCTCGTTCGTGGTGGTCGACTTGCCCACCCCCGGCGAACCGGTCAGCCCGACCACCTGGGCCTGCCCGGCGTACGGCGCCAGCGCCGCGGCGATCTCCGGCAACAGCGCGTCACCGTTCTCCACCAACGTGATCAGGCGAGCCACCGCCCGGGGGTCGCCCGTGCGGGCCCGTTCGACCAGCAGCGGTACGTCCCGGCTGCGGCGCACCGACGTGGTGCCCGCCGCCGGGACGTGCTCAGTTTCGCTCACTGGTCCGTCTCGGCCTTGCCCGGCACGTGGATGATCAGCGCGTCGCCCTGGCCACCGCCGCCACACAGCGCGGCCGCGCCGGTGCCACCGCCGCGCCGCTTCAGCTCCAGGGCGAGGGTGAGGACGAGACGCGCGCCGGACATGCCGATCGGGTGCCCCAGCGCGATCGCGCCGCCGTTGACGTTGACCTTGTCCGGGCTGATCCCGAGGTCACGTGTGGACTGGACACCGACCTGCGCGAACGCCTCGTTGATCTCGATGAGGTCCAGGTCCGCAATGCTCAGGCCGCCCTTCTTCAGGGCGTGGTTGATCGCGTTGGACGGCTGCGAGTGCAGGGAGTTGTCCGGGCCCGCCACGTTGCCGTGCGCACCGATCTCGGCCAGCCAGGTCAGCCCCAGCTCCTTCGCCTTGGCCTTGCTCATCACGAGCACCGCGGCCGCGCCGTCGGAGATCGGCGACGAGCTGCCGGCGGTGATGGTGCCGTCCTTGGCGAAGGCGGGGCGCAGCTTGGCCAGCGACTCGACCGTGGTGTCCGGACGGATGCCCTCGTCCTCGGTGATCACCAGCGGGTCACCCTTGCGCTGCGGGATGACCACCGGGGCGATCTCGTCGGCGAAGTGACCGTTCTTCTGGGCGGCGGCGGCCCGCTGGTGGCTGGCGGCGGCGAAGGCGTCCTGCTCCGCGCGGGAGATGCCGTGCCGGGCGCCGAGCCGCTCGGTCGACTCGCCCATCGAGCAGCAGTCCCAGGCGTCGCTGAGCCCGTCGTGTGCCATGTGGTCCTTGACCACCACGTCGCCGTACTTGTAGCCGGTGCGCTGGCCCATCAGCAGGTGCGGGGCGTTGGTCATCGACTCCATGCCGCCGGCCACCACGATGTCGAACTCGCCGGCGCGGATCAGCTGGTCGGCCAGGGCGATCGCGTCCAGGCCGGAGAGGCAGACCTTGTTGATGGTCAGCGCCGGCACGGACATCGGCACACCGGCCTCGACCGCCGCCTGCCGAGCCGGGATCTGACCGGTGCCGGCCTGCAACACCTGCCCCATGATCACGTACTGGACCTGATCGGGGCTGACGCCGGCACGCTCCAGCGCGGCCTTGATGGCGATGCCGCCGAGCTTCGTGGCCGGGAGGTCCTTGAGGTTGCCCAGCAGCCGGCCCATCGGGGTCCGCGCGCCGCTGACGATCACCGAAGCCATGCCTGCCTCCGAAGGGGTGCCGAGCTGTACGCCTTAACGATTGTTCGGCCAGACTAGCGCCATGGCAGAGAACTCCCCCGTCGAGCCCGGTGCGGACTACGTCACAGACATCGGGCTTCGCAAGATTGACCACGTCGGGATCGCCGTGGCCGACCTGGACGCCGCGATCGACTTCTACCAGCGGACGTTCGGAATGCGCTGCGTGCACGTGGAGACCAACACCGAGCAGGGCGTCCGGGAAGCGATGCTGGCCGTCGGACCGACCACCGAGGGCGGCTGCGTGCAGTTGCTCGCCCCGCTCACCCCGGAGTCGACGATCGCGAAGTTCCTGGACCGCAACGGGCCGGGCGTGCAGCAGGTCGCGTACACGGTCGTGGACATCGACGCGGCCTGCGCGGCGCTACGCGAGCGCGGCATGCGCCTGCTCTACGCGACTCCGAGGCGTGGCACCGCCGACAGCCGGATCAACTTCGTGCACCCCAAGGACGCCGGCGGCGTCCTCGTCGAACTGGTCCAACCCGCCCCCACCCCCCACTGACCCACCCCACCCCTGTTGATCAAGAGGTTTGCGTCAGCCCGCCCCGCGCAGATGACCGAAAGCTCTTGATCAACGAGGGGTGGCGAGCGTTGGAGGCCGAGGTGCGCGCACGTCAGTGCGCGGTTGGCGGGGTGGTTGGACACCTTCACGCATCGGCGGATGCAGTTTTTCACAGAGGACTTCCCGGCCTAGCTACCGTTCAGTAACGTCCGGCCCCACAGGAGCGCGACCGGTGCCGGATGTGTCGAATGCCGACATGGCGGTCGTGCCCACCGGCGCCGACGATGGCAGCACCCGGGCCCGTGCGGGTGCGGAAGAACCGGAGGTCACCGTGCAGGACATCCTCGAAGCGATCATGGCGGCGGAGGAATCAAACGATCCGGACCGCGAACTCGCCGGCGTCGCCGGGCTGCCCGTACCGGAGAGCTACCGGGGCGTGGTGGTCCGCGCCGAGGAGTCCCGGATGTTCGACGGCATGGCCACCCGGGACAAGGACCCGCGCAAGGCGCTGCACGTGCAGGAGGTGCCGACGCCGGAGCTGGCCCCGGGCGAAGCGCTGATCGCGGTGATGGCCAGCGCGATCAACTACAACACCGTGTGGACCAGCATCTTCGAGCCGGTGTCCACCTTCAAGTTCCTTCAGCGCTACGGCCGGGTCTCCGAGCTGACCCGCCGGCACGACCTGCCGTACCACGTGGTCGGCTCGGACGCCGCGGGCGTGGTGCTGCGCACCGGCCCCGGCGTGACCCGCTGGGCCCCCGGCGACGAGGTGGTCGCGCACTGCCTCTCCGTCGAGTTGGAGGACGCGGCCGGGCACGACGACACGATGCTCGACCCGCAACAGCGGATCTGGGGGTTCGAGACCAACTTCGGCGGGCTGGCCGAGCTGGCGGTGGTCAAGGCCAACCAGCTGATGCCCAAGCCGCGGCACCTGAGCTGGGAGGAGGCGGCCAGTCCCGGGCTGGTCAACTCCACCGCGTACCGGCAGCTCGTCTCGCACCACGGCGCCAACATGAAGCAGGGTGACGTGGTGCTGATCTGGGGCGCCTCCGGCGGCCTCGGTGGGTACGCCACCCAGATGGCGCTCAACGGCGGCGCGATTCCGGTCTGCGTGGTGTCCTCGCCGGAGAAGGCCGAGCTGTGCCGCCGGATGGGCGCGGATCTGGTCATCGACCGGGCCGCGGAGGGCTTCCGCTTCTGGAAGGACGAGGAGACCCAGGACCCGGACGAGTGGCGGCGCTTCGGCGAACGGATTCGCGAGCTGACCGGCGGCGAGGACCCGGACATCGTGTTCGAGCACCCGGGCCGGGAGACGTTCGGCGCCAGCGTCTACGTGGCTCGACGGGGTGGAACCATCGTCACCTGCGCCTCCACGAGCGGCTTCCTGCACCAGTACGACAACCGCTACCTGTGGATGCACCTCAAGCGGATCGTGGGCAGCCACTTCGCCAACTACCACGAGGCGTGGCAGGCCAACCGCCTGGTCGCGCTCGGCAAGGTGCACCCGACGGTGTCCCGCACCTATCCGCTGGAGCAGACCGGCCAGGCCGCGTACGAGGTGCACCGCAACGCCCACCAGGGCAAGGTGGGCGTGCGCTGCCTCGCACCCACTGACGGGCTGGGCGTTCGTGACGGAGAGTTGCGGGCCCGGCACGAGGACGCGATCAACCGGTTCCGGGGTCACTGACCTCCCGGCACCCGGAGCGCCGGGGAGGTCCCGGCCGGACGGTGGAACGCCGGATGACCATTGCGCTGATCGCTCATTGTTCTTCCGCTCCCATTTGCGGATAGGTCACCCGGATCGAACAAAGGGCCTCGGGGTAACCCCGGGGCCCTTTTCCGCGTCACGCTGCGTGGCGTCCGACAGGCCGGGACCTGCCAAGATCGCCGATTGGTCCAACCTCGCCGATCGCGACTGTTGACCATGTAAAGAGGGCACGAAAGCTTCGCACCGCTCTTGCGAAGCACCCTGGGGCGTCTGCCAGTATGTCCCAATGCCCCAGCAGCAGTCCTCCCCTCTCGCGTTCTTCGATAACGCGAACTCGCAGCCAGATTTCACCGTTGGCCTGCGCGGATACAACACCCATCAGGTCGACGACTTCCTCGGCCGGATGACCGCCGCGCTGACCCAGTCCGAGCAGGCCCGTGCCGAGGCCGAGCAGCGGATGAACGACGCCCAGCGTCGGCTCCGCCAGGCCGAGCAGCGCATGAGTGCGCTCGAGCAGAAGCTCACCGACACGAACAAGCAGCTCGAAGAGAACAGCCGACCCACCCTCTCCGGGCTCGGCACGCGCGTCGAGCAGATCCTGCGGCTCGCCGAGGAGCAGGCGAACGACCACCGCAACGAGGCCAAGCGCGAGTCGGAGGGCATCCTCTCCGCCGCCCGCCTCGAGGCCCGCGAGATCACCGACAAGGCCCGCGCCGAGGCCGCCGCCATGAAGGCGAGCGCCGAGCGCGAGGCGGGCAACCTGCGCACGGCCGCCGAGCGCGAGGCCGCCGAGGTCCGGGTGCAGGCTCGCCGCGAGGCCGACACGCTGCGCGCCGACGCCGACCGGGAGACCAAGCAGCTGCGTACGGTCACCGCGCACGAGGTGGCCGAGCTGAAGTCGACAGTCGAGCGGGAGGTCGCCACCCTGCGTGCCACCGCCGAGCGGGAGATCACCCAGCAGCGGGCGAAGGCCGCCCGCGAGGCTGAGGAGAAGCGCGCCGAGGCGACCAAGCTGCTCACCGACGCGCGGGACAAGCGCGACAAGGACCTCCAGGCCCTGGAGCTCCAGTTGGCCGAGCGGCGGGAGAAGGCCGAGCGCGAGGAGTCCGAGCGGCACGCCGCCCAGGTCGCGCAGACCCAGAAGATGGTCAGCGAGGCCGAGCAGCGTGCCCGGGCCGCCCAGGAGCGGGCCAAGGAGATCGAGCAGCGCGCCGAGGCGCGGCGGGTCGAGTCGGAGCGCAACGCGGCCGAGACCGTCGACAAGGCCAAGGCCCACTCGGAGAAGACCCTCAACGAGGCGAAGGCCGAGTCGCAGCGCCTGCTCACCGAGGCCCGCACCGAGGCGGAGCTGACCACGCAGGCCGCCCGCCGCGAGGTCGAGGACCTCACCCGGCAGAAGGACGCTGTCACGTCGCAGCTGGGTCAGATGCTCTCCGGTCTCGCCGGCATCGTTCCGGGAATGCCGGCGCAGGCCGCTCCGGCCGCCAAGCCGGAAGCAGCAAAGAAGACGGATGGTGGTCAGGAGCGGGTGCCCGCGGAGACCGCCGGCTGACGCGAGGCGTCAGGTAGGGGCATCGACGGCGCGAGGTGACACCGGGTAACCGGTGCCACCTCGCGCCGTATGCGTTTCCTCAACCATGGTATCCGCTGGCCGCGACGGAGTGAAGTAGCTCCCACATGGCCCGTCCGTATCGCCCCAGCAGGGCCCGTTGCGTGTGAGGATGGGGGCATGTCGCACGGCGAGGAACTGTTCGCTCTCGGCGGGGACGTGACGACGGAGCCCAGCTTCGAGTCCGCTCTGCGGGGGTACGAGAAGAAACAGGTCGACCGTTATGTCGCACGTGCTGAGCACGAGATCGCGACCCTCGCCTCCGAACGGGAACAGGCGTATACACAGATCCACAAGCTCGCCGGCCAGGTCGAGGTTCTCCAGCGCGACCTGACCCAGGTGCGCAAGCAGATGAACGTGGTCGACCGGGCGTCGTTCCGGCACCTCGGCCCACGGGTCGAGTCGATCCTCGCTCTCGCCGAGGAGCAGGCGGAGGAGATCCTCGGCGACGCCAACGGCGAGATCGAGGCCCGTCGGGCCGCTGCCGAGCACATCATCGAGGAGGCCCGCGAGCAGGCCGACCGGGCACTGAAGGACTTCGAGCTCGCCCTCGCCGCCCGACGCACGGAGGAGGAGCGGCACAGCGCCGCGCAGCGGGCCGAGGCGGACGCCGCCCTGCGGTCGGCGAAGGACGAGTCGGCGCAGTTGCGCAAGGCCGCGCAGGACGCTCTGGCGAAGGCCCAGCAGGAGGCCACCCAACTGCGGGATTCCGCCAAGAAGATCCACACTCGGGCCCAGCAGGAGGCCAACAAGCTGCGCGAGACGGCCCGCGAGACGCTGGCCAACGCCCGGCAGGAGGCCAGCGATCTGCGCGACGCCGCCAAGGAGGTGCACGCCAAGGCGCTCCAGGAGGCCAAGCGGCTCACCGACACCGCGACCGAAGCGGGGCGAGCCACCCACGCCAAGGCGCAGCAGGAGGCCAAGCAGATCATCGACGACGCGTCGATGGCCGGTCGGGCCACCCGCGCCAAGGCGCAGCAGGAGGCCGAGCGGCTGACGACGCAGGCCACCGAATCGGCGAAGCGCAGCCGCGCCGAGACCGAGGCGTACGTACAACGCATGCGCACCGAGACCGAGGCGTACGTGCAGCACACCCGGGCGCAGACCCAGCAGGAGCTGGGCGCGTGGCGGGCCGGTGTGGAGCAGGAGGTCAACTCCCGTCGGGAGGCGGCCGATCGGGAGTTGGCGCAGCGACGGTCCGCGGCCGAGCAGGAGTTCGCCAAGCGCCGCGACGAGTTGGACAAGCACCACGCGTCGCGCCAGCAGGAGCTGGAGGCCGGGCTCGCCAGCCGTCAGCAGGAGCTGGAGACCGGGTTCACCACCCGCCGGGACGATCTGGAAGCCGAATACTCCATCCGGAAGAACGAGCTGGAGACCGAGTACACGGCTCGCAAGAACGAGATCGAGGAGGGCGCGGCCGGCGTCCGTCAGGCAGCCGAGCAGGACGCGGCGGGGCTGCGCCAGCGCTCCGAGGCGGAGGCCGCCGAGCTCCTGAGCCGGGCCGAGGCCGAGGCCAGCGACAAGCGCCGCAAGGCCGACGAGCATGTCGCGGCGTCCCGGCGGCAGTTCGAGGAGTACGCGGCCACCACGCAGCAGCACCTGGCCACCACCCAGCAGCACCTGGCGGCGACCCAGCAGGAGTCGGCGGCGGGTCGTCAGCAGTTGGCCCAGGTGATGTTGGAGATCGCCCAGGCCCAGCAGCAGTTGGCGGATCTGCGGCAGGAGACGTGGAAGGCCCGGCAGGAGTCCGACGAGCTTCAGCGTCAGATGTCCGAGCTGCGGTTGCAGAGTGTCACCGGTCCGATCGACGGCCCGACCGCGCCGGCCGGAGACGCCAGCGCGAGCGATGGCGTAGCCGATGGTGGGGACGACGGCGCGAGCGTCACCGCCGGCGCGGGCACCGCGTCGGGTGCGGGCACCGGGTCGGGTGCGGCCTCCGGGCCGGGTGCGGGCACCGCGTCGGGTGCGGGCACCGGGCTGAAGACGGAGCCCGCCGACACCAGGCAGCCGGTGAACGCCGCCGCGGACGAGTCCGGGCAGTCCACGACGCGGCCGGTGGCCGAGCCGGTGACCACTGTGGATGGTGGCACGGCGAGCGCCGGGGTGGACGGGGAGCCGACGGTGGCCGCCGTACCGGGCGAGGGTGGCCGGGGCGCCAAACCCACCAAGATCACTAGCACCGGTGAGAACGGCAAGCGACCCACCAAGCCGACCACCGACGAGCGCAGCGCCAAGCCCAGCAAGGTCACCATCGAGAAGGAGTGACGGGCACCCACCCGTCGAAGCTTCCAAATCTTGGACACTTTCCGTCATCGGCTGACGGAAAGTGTCCAAGATTCATTTCTGCGCCGGGTGGCGTAGGGGCGCGGTGGAGGTCCAGCCGGCTGCGACGAGGGCGCGGCGGACGGTGTCGACCACCTCGTCCGGGCGGGCGCGGACCAGCCAGGCCGGGAAGCGCAGAATCCGGTCACCGCTGGTCCAGACGTCGTTCTGCCGACGCATGTCGGCAGCCCACTGCTTGGCATCCATGTGGTGCGCGCCGTCGATCTCCACCTGCACCCGCCACTCCCGCCAGTACGCGTCCAGCCAGCGGTTCCAGCCGGCCGCGTCGACCCGGTGTTCCTGCAGATCCGGGGCGGGCAGCCGATGTCTACGGCACAGCCGCAGGAAGTCGATCTCCGAGAGCGCCTGGGCACCGCCCGCGATGTCACTGATGGTCTGCCCGATCAGCCGCCGACGGGGGCCCGAGGGAGGACGTCGAGCACCGCCCGCAACTCCTCGGGCAGCACCCGGCGTTGCTGGCAACCGGCGGCCAGCACCGACTGTGCCTCGTCCACCCCGGCCGCCCAGCCCGCCGTGTCCACCAGGGCCCGCGCCGTCGTGGTACGCGGTGGGCGGGCCCGTTGGAGATGGGCCTCGGGGAGGACAGTCGTGCGGTGGACCAGGACGGCGGGCATGTCGATCGGAAGTCGACGCACTGTGGTCCGCGCGGCACGGCGGGCTGCCGGCACCAGCACGTGCAGCGGTTCGCGTCGCAGTCCCCGTACCCCGGCTTCGGCGGCGGCGGACACCCCGGCCAGCACCGCTCCCGGCCCGGCCGCCAGCACCGCCACCCAGAGTTGCTGGTCACGGGTGAGCCGACCGTTGCCGGTCAGCAGGATCCCTCGGCAGATCGACCGCCATCGACCGGAGCGGATCCGGCCCCGCACCCGCGCTTCGCTGAGCAAGCCGGCGACCTGCGCGGTCGTCGGCACGCCCGCCTGCTCGAAGGCGAGCCAGTCGAGTGCGTCGGCGTCGTCGGCGGGCAGCATCCGGACAGCTTTCGCCCTACAGCGTCGCCCCACCACCAGATCTTGGACAGTTTCCGTCATGGCGTGACGGAAACTGTCCAAGATCTGCGGGTCGGCGGGGTCCAGCCGACGTCCCCGCGGCGTCCGACCGGGCAGGGCTTTCCGGACCGTTCAATCTGGCCCGAGGCGCCGACGGTGGTTGGGTGGGGCACATGGAGCATCAGATTGACGGTCTCGTGGTCGATGGCGACCATGAGGTGGCTACGCTGCTGGCGCGCTGGGAGATGATCAGAAACGCTGCGTTGTCTCGCCGCCAGTCGATGGAACTGATGAAGGAAGTTGTGCCCTCATGGACCTGACCGGCGCGCTCTGGCGCACGTCCACTCGCAGCGGCAATAGCGAGTGCGTCGAGGTGGCGGACAGCCTGCCCGGCATGGTGGGAGTGCGGGACAGTAAGGATCCGCCCGGCCCGGTGTTGGTGTTCGCGCCGGCCGCGTGGCGGGCGTTCGTGGCCGCCGCCCGTCGTCCGACTGCCTGAGCCGGGGAGGTCCTGATGCCGCAGCACGACCCGTCCGGCGACAACCCGGACATGCCGCCCGGTCCCCCGCCGCCGACGACGCCACCGTCGGCTGAGGCTCCGCCGCCGCCGATGACGCCACCGCCGGCCGAGACGCCACCGCCGGTGCCGGTTCCCGTCCCCGGAGTCGACCTGGACGAGCCGCCGGCGGTCCCGTCCGGGAAGTTCGGCACACCCGGGCGGCCACTGCGCCGCAGCAGCTTCCTGCTCGGCTTCACCGGTGCGCTGGGCGTGCTGCTGGCGTACACCCTCTATCTGGGGATCCGCAATGCCGGCGGCATCCTCGTGCTGGTGGTGATCGCGCTCTTCCTCGCGGTCGGCCTCAACCCGGCGGTGGTCCGACTGCGCCGCTGGGGTGTGCCGCACGGCCTGGCGGTGGCGGCGGTCGCCCTGACGGTGGTGCTGCTGCTCTGCGGCGGCATCGTGGCGCTGGTGCCACCGATCATCACGCAGTCGGGGCAGTTCATCGACCAGATCCCGAGCCTGCTCGACGAGTTGCGCCGCAACCCGACGGTCAATGACCTCGTGGAGCGGTACGACGTGGTGGAACGGGTGCAGGGCGCGGCCAACGCGGAGACGGTCGGACGGGCGCTCGGCGGGGTGCTGGGCGGCGCACAACTGATCTTCGGCACGGTGTTCCGGACGCTGACCGTGCTGGTGCTGACCATCTACTTCCTGGCGTACTTCGACAAGCTGCGCTCGCTGGGCTACTCGTTGGTGCCCCGGTCGCGGCGGCAGCGGGTGCAGCTGATCGGCGACGAGATCCTGGCCAAGGTGGGCTCGTACATGGTCGGCGCGCTGAGCATCGCGGTGCTGGCCGGCGCTACCACCTTCGTCTTCGCGCTGATCGTCGACCTGCCGTACCCGTTCGCGCTGGCCGTGGTGGTCGCGGTGACCGACCTGATCCCGCAGATCGGCGCAACCCTGGGCGCGGTGATCGTGAGCCTGGTCGGCTTCGCCGCGGACCTGCCCACCGGCATCGCCTGCGCGGTCTTCTTCCTCATCTACCAGCAGGTGGAGAACTACCTCATCTACCCGAAGGTGATGCGGCGTTCGGTCGAGGTCAACGAGGTGGCCGCCCTGCTGGCCGCGCTGTTCGGAGTGGCGCTGCTGGGTGTGGTGGGCGCGCTGATCGCCATCCCCACGGTGGCCGCGCTGCAACTGATCCTGCGCGAGGTGGTGCTGCCCCGCCAGGAGCGCCGCTGAGCGTCAGCCGGCCCTGACCAACAACAGGGCGTCAGCCGGCCTGACCGGCGGCTGGGCCGGGAACGGGCGTGTCGGCGAAGGCGGCCACCGTCCGGTCGGCGTACGCGCTGACGTCGCCGGACTCCATCGGGCCGTCCCAGGTTGTCGGGAGCGGCACCTCGACAGCCGGGTTGACCCGCCGGACGATCTCGTCGAGCACCGTCTCCGCGTCGCCCACCCACAGGTGCTTGGCGCCCGGCACCCCGACCACCTCGGCCTGCGGCACGGCGGCGAACCGCTCCCGCGCCTCGGTGGGGCGCAGGTAGTCGTCGAACTCCGGCACCAGTGCCACCAGCGGCCGACCCGAGTTGGCCCAGGTGGCCAGGTCCTCGGGGGCGGAGAAGCGCAGCGGCGGGGAGAGCAGGATCGCCCCGGCGATCGTCGGGTCGCAGCCGTACTTCAGCGCCAGGTCGGTGCCGAACGACCAGCCGACGAGCCAGATGTTGGGCAGCTCGGCGAACTCCGCGTACTCGATGGCGGCGGCCACGTCGTACCGCTCGCCCACCGCGCCGTCGAAGGCTCCCTCGCTGGTGCCGCGCACGCTGCTGGTGCCCCGGGTGTTGAACCGCAGCACCGCCAGGTCGGCCAGCGCGGGCAACCGCCAGGCCGCCTTGCGGAACACGTGGCTGTCCATCATGCCGCCGTGGGTCGGTAGCGGGTGCAGGCAGACCAGGGTGGCCGCCGGCGGCCGGTCGGCCGGCAGGGCCAGCTCACCGACCAGCCGCAGACCGTCGGCGGTGTGCAGCTCGATGTTCTCCCGGCGGCCGGGCAGGATCGACGACGCGCGGATCGCTGTGCTCACCGCCCAAGTCTGTCGCGAACTCGCCGCCGCCGCCCGCCCAGGCACGAACAGGGTGACCCAGGTCGCTCAGTAGCGCGGGGAGCTCCGGCCCCGCTGCACCGCCGGGCCGCGCCGTTCCCGGGCCCGCCAGCAACCGCTGTGCCAGTGCCGCCGGTCGGTCAGGTCACCCAGGCCGTCCGCCGGCCAGGCGACCAGGTGCGCCACCCCCGGTGGGATTTCCTGGTTGCAACCGGGGCAGCGGTACGTCTTGACCGACGCCCCGGCGCCGATGCCGCGTACCTGCCAGGCACCGTCGGTCCACTGCTGGACCGAGGCGACGCCCTGCCGGACGCGGTCGGCGTCCAGGTTGGCGTTGTCGTCCCGGCGAGGGCGATTGCGACGGGGGCTCACAGTCACCAAGCGTACGTCCGACGAATGAGGCCGCCGGGGGCGGTCGCCGCCGGCATCCCTCGGCGTTGACCCGGTCAGCGGTGCGAGTGGTCGCGGAAGCCACGGCGGGTCTTGCGGCCCAGGTAGCCGGCGGTGACCAGGTGTTCCAGCAGCGGCGCGGGCGCGAAACCCGGCTCGCGCAGTTCCAGGTACAGCTCGCGCTGGATGGCCAGGGAGACGTCCAGCCCGACCACGTCGAGCAGTTCGAACGGGCCCATCGGGTAGCCGCAGCCCAACTTCATGGCGTGGTCGATGTCGTCGGCCGTCGAGTAGCTGGCCTCCAGCATCTTCACCGCGTCGTTCAGGTACGGGAAGAGCAGCGCGTTGACGATGAAGCCGGACCGGTCGCCGCAGACCACGCCGGTCTTGCCGAGCGCGGCGCAGACGGCGCGGGCGGTGGCGGCGGCCTCCGGGGAGGTGCGGATGGTGCGGACGACCTCGACCAACGGCATGACCGGGGCCGGGTTGAAGAAGTGCAGCCCCACCACGTCGGCCGGACGTTGGGTGGCCATCGCCACGTCGATCACCGGCAGCGACGAGGTGGTGGTGGCCAGCACCACACCCGGCTTGCAGATCTCGTCGAGGCTGGCGAAGAGGGCCTTCTTGACGCTCAACTCCTCGACGACCGCCTCGACCACCAGGTCGACGTCGGCGAGATGGTCGAGCGTGGCGGACCAGCTGATCCGGCCCAGGGCGGCGTCCCGGTCGGCCTCGGTGAGCTTGCCGCGTACCACGCCCTTGTTGAGCGAGGTCTTCACCGCTTCACAGACCTTCGCGGACTTCTCCATGCCGCGGGTGACCGAGACGACCTCGTAGCCGGCCTTCGCGAAGACCTCGATGATCCCGGTGGCCATCGTTCCGGAGCCGACCACGCCGACCTTCGCGATGGCGCGCGCGCCGTCGGCGAGCGCGGCGTCGGTGGCCGGCGGCGTCGCCTCATCCGGTACGACCACCGGGGACCCTGGCCGCTCGTAGGTGTAGAAGCCCCGGCCGGACTTCCGGCCGAGCAGCCCCGCCGTCACCATCTGCTTGAGCAGCGGCACCGGGGCGTGGCGGCGGTCCCGCCCGCCGCGCCGGTACATGGTGTCCAGGATCTCGTACGCGGTGTCCAGGCCGATCAGGTCCATCAACGCCAGCGGGCCCATCGGCAGGCCGCAGCCGAGCTTCATGGCGGCGTCGATGTCCTCCCGGGTCGCGTAGTGCGACTCGAACATGCTGACTGCGTGGTTGAGATAGCCGAAGAGCAGCGCGTTGGCGATGAAGCCGGCCCGGTCGTTGATGGTGACGTCGACCTTGCCGAACCGGGCGCAGAGCGCCTCGACGTCAGCGACCACCTCGGGTGCGGTCACGACGGTGCGGACCACCTCGACCAGCTTCATCACCGGGGCTGGGTTGAAGAAGTGGATGCCGATCACCTGGTTGGGTCGGCTGGTGGCGACCGAGATCTCGGTGACGCTCAACGACGAGGTGTTGGTGGCGAGGATCGTCTCCGGTCGGCAGACCCGGTCCAGCTCCGCGAAGATCCGCTGCTTGAGGTCCAGGTGCTCGGGCACCGCCTCGATGACCAGGTCTACGGAGTGCAGCGCGTCCAGCCCGACAGCGAAGTGCACCCGCTCGTGCAGGGCGTCGCGGTCCGCCTCGGCGAGCTTGCCCTTGGCGACCGCCCGGTCGGTGGAGCCCTTCAGGGTGGCCCGGCCGCGCTCCAGCGCCGGTGCCGAGATTTCCACCGCCACCACGTCGATGCCGTTGCGGGCGAAGACCTCGACGATGCCGGCACCCATGGTGCCCAGCCCCACCACACCAACGGTGCTGAACTCGCGCGCCACGACCGGCCTCCCCAGGACTCCGCACGGCCACTGAACGGCCGCTAAGGTTATGCGCGCGAGTCTGCCACGTGACGGTGAGTTGTCGAGACGCCGTGGCCTATGTCACCCACGACCCAGCGGTGCCGCTACCCGGCCGCCACGCTGGTCAGGGCCAACAGCTCCGCGACGAACTCGGCGGGGCGCTCCAGGTGCGGGCTGTGCCCGCAGCCGGGCAGCACCACCTCGTGGTACGCGCCGCCGGCCGCCGCGTACCGGTCGAGCACCGCCCGGGTCTGGCCGACCATCGGCTGCGGTGGGCAGGCGTCCGCGCCGGGCCAGCCGGGCACGAGATCCAGCGAACCCAGGTACGCCAGGTCGAAGAGCGAGGTGTCCGAGACGATGACGTCGGCGTCTCCGCGTACCCAGGTGACCGGCGGTTTCTCGGCGACGGCCACCAGCTCGTCGGCGAGCCGGAACCAGGTCGGCGCCAGCGCGTTGAGCACCCCGCGCTCCCCCGGCGCGGTGCCCGGCCAGTTCTCCGACGGCACCGCCGTGCCCGGGTAGTTGTCGTCGCCGGTGGCGGTGGAGAGCACGGTGTCCAGCAGCAGATCCTCATCGGTGCCCAGCGAGGCGGGATCGGCCACGTAGGTGGCTCGCAGCACGGCGCGCGGGCTGGCCGGCGCGTCCGTGCTCCGGTCACCGGCCGCGAGGCGGGCGACGAAGTCCGGGTTCGCCGTTCCGGCCCCGGTGCCGGCGAAGTCGGGAGTGGTCGGCGTGCCGGTCAGGTCGCGGGTGCCGCCGAAGCCGTACGGGGAGACCGGCGCGGCGAGCAGCAACGCCCCCACCCGGTGCGGATGGTCGACCAGCAGGCGCATCGCCACCCCGCCGCCGAGGGAGTGCCCGACCACCACCGGTCGCGCGTCGGCGTCGAAGAGCGTCGGGTCGTCCAGCAGTGCGGCCACGTCGTCGGCGAAGTCCCGCAGGCCCCGGGTGGCGTCCACCGGGGCGGTCGCGGAGTCGCCGTACCCCCGCAGGTCGGGGGCGACCACCCGCAGCGTCGGCGGCAGACGGCGGACCAGCGGCTCCCAGAACAGCGCGGACGAGCAGTTGCCGTGGATCAGCAGCACCGGCGTGCCGTCCGGCGGGCCGGCCACCCGTACCGCCTGAGTGATGCCGCTCGCCGTCACGGTCCGCTGCTCGGTCTCCATCCGCGGCATGGTGCCACGGGTGTCCCCGCCGGTCCAGGTGTCGGACCGCCACCCAACGGAGCTATTCGGTGTGGCGGGCCTCCAGGCGATCAGCGACGCGAGCCCGGCGGCGCGGCCAGCGGAAGCGGCAGCGTCGGTCGGACGTCGCGCCGGGGCGGGCCGAAGCTGAGCCCCACCGGGTCGGTGAGCGCCACCCCGGGGTCGAACAGGCGCAGTTCGGTACGGCCCAGCCGGATCACGTCACCGTCGGAGAGTCGTTCCACCTCGGTGATCCGCCGGTCGTTGAGCCAGGTGCCGTTGGTGGAGCCCAGGTCCCGCAGGGACGGGCCCTCCGGTGCCAGCCACACCTCGGCGTGGCGACGGCTCAGATGTGGGTCGTTGATGACAACCTGACCGGTCGGCGCTCGGCCGATCACCTGTATCTCCGCTCGCATGCGAAAGCTCGCGCCGCGCATCGGTCCACCCGCGACCGTCAACAGCGGCATCAGTTCCGGATGTTCCTCCATGGACAGTCAGCCCTCCACCCCACACCGTCACTCCGCGCGTCAGCTTGCCATCAGACGGTAGTCGTCAATACCGACCGGCCGGTCAGCCTCTCGTCACCTCCCGGCCACCTGCCGTTCGACGATTCGGGCGGGCCATTTTCGATACCAACGCCCTGACCTGCACTGATCAACGATCGGTCGGGTTGGTCCGACGCCGCTCCCCCGGCCCCGAATCGGGGACCCTACCGGTGAGTAATCCTCGGGTCTAGACTTCCGCCATGACGGCAGTGCATATCCCGGGCGTTCCGGTCATCGACGCGGGTCAGTTGGTCTCCACCAGCCCGGCGACCGGGGCTGAGGCCGGTCGCCTCCCGGTCTCCACCGACGCCGACGTGCGGCAGGCCGTCGACCGCGCCCGCGCCGCCGGCGAATGGTGGGCGGGCCTCGGCTTCACCGGCCGCCGCCAGCGGATGCTGCGCTGGCGTGCCCTGCTCGCCAAGCGCATCGAGGAGCTGGCCGAGTTGGTGCACGTCGAGGGCGGAAAGCCGATCGCCGACGCCATCGTCGAGATCGTCACCGCGATCGAGCACATCGACTGGGCCGCCCGCAACGCCGGCAGCGTGCTCGGTCCACGTCGGGTCCGGTCCCGGCTCATCCTGGCCGAGTTCTCCGGGCACCTCGAATACCAGCCCTACGGCGTGGTGGGCGTGATCGGGCCGTGGAACTATCCGGTCTTCACGCCGATCGGCTCCGCCGCGTACGCCCTCGCCGCCGGCAACGCCGTGGTGCTCAAGCCGAGCGAGTACACCCCCGCCGTCGGCCAGTGGCTGGTGGACAGCTTCGCCGAGGTGGTGCCCGAGCAGCCGGTTTTCACCGCCGTACACGGGCTGGGCGACGTGGGCGCGGCGCTGTGCCGCTCCGGCGTCAACAAGCTGGCGTTCACCGGCTCCACCGCCACCGCCCGCAAGGTGATGGCCGCCTGCGCCGAGACGCTGACCCCGGTGCTCATCGAGGGCGGCGGCAAGGACGCCATGATCGTGGACAGCGACGCCGACCTCGACGCGGCCGCCGAGGCGTGCGTCTGGGGCGGCATGACCAACGCCGGCCAGACCTGCATCGGCATCGAGCGGGTGTACGCGGTCGATGCCGTCTTCGACGCCTTCGTCGACAAGGTGGTGAGCCGCGCCGGTCGGCTGACGGTCGGGCCGGAGGGCACCGACATCGGCCCGATCACCATGCCCAAGCAGATCGACGTGATCCGTCGGCACATCGACGCCGCCATCACGTCCGGCGGGCGCGCCGTGCTCGGCGGCCCGAGCGCCGTACAGCCGCCGTACGTCCACCCCACCGTGCTGGTGGACGTTCCGGAGGAGTCAGCCGCCGTCCGCGAGGAGACCTTCGGTCCCACGCTGACCATCAGCCGGGTCCGCGACGCCGACGAGGCACTCACCCGCGCCAACGCCCTGTCGTACGGCCTCGGGGGTTCGGTCTTCGGCCGGCGGCGCGCGGTGGCCATCGCCCGGCGACTGCGCTCCGGGATGGCGTCGATCAACTCCACGCTGACCTTCGCCGGCATGTCCACCCTGCCGTTCGGCGGTGTCGGCGACTCCGGCTTCGGGCGCATCCACGGGGAGGACGGCCTGCGGGAGTTCGGTCGGGCCAAGGCGATCACCAGGCGTCGGGCCCGGTCGCTGCTGCCGTCGATGACCTTCGAGCGCACCCCGGCCGACGTGGCCCGACTCGTCAAGGCCATCAAGGTCATGTACGGCAGGTGAGTGTCGGATAACCGATCATCAACAAGGATCGGTGCATCCACATGTTTGGCCACTGTGGTCACGGCGGTACATTGCGTTAAATGGGCCCCAATCGATTGCGCTACCGCCTTGTCGACAGTGACCAGTCGTGGAGCGCCCGACGGCGTCGGCACCGCTCGGACTGGCTGGCACGCACCTTTCCCGAGATCGGCGACATGCACGTGGTCGACCTCGGTGGGCGGCTCGGCACCTGGCACCGCGCCACCGTCCGACCGGCCCGGGTGACAGTCGTCAACCTGGAGCAGCCGCCCGCTGTCGTCCCGGATTGGGCCCACGTCGAGCAGGCCGATGCCTGCGACCTGCCCCCGCACCTCACCAAGGGCGACTTCGACCTGGTCTTCTCGAACTCGGTGCTGGAGCATGTGGGCGGGCACGAACGCCGGATCCGCTTCGCCGCCGCAGCCCGCTCACTGGCCGACCGGCACTGGGTGCAGACGCCCTACCGCTACTTCCCCATCGAGCCACACTGGATCGCGCCCGGCATGCAGTTCCTGCCGGTACGACTCCGCACCGCGTTCGCCCGACGCTGGCCGTTGGGGCACAAGCCGACCCGCAGCCACGACGCCGCCATCCACCAGGTGCTCTGGACCGAGCTGCTGGACCGCTCGCAGATGCGTCACTACTTCCCCGACTCGACAATGCTGGTGGAGCGGGTGTTCGGTCTGCCGAAGTCGCTGATCGCGGTGCGCACCCGGTAGTACGCCGGTCAGAAGAGGGTCAGCTCGTCCTTCACGATGCCGCGCAGCATGTCGTAGTCCACGACCACGCACCTGATGCCCCGGTCGGTGGCGAGCACCCGGGCCTGCGGCTTGATCTCCTGGGCGGCGAAGACCCCGACGACCGGGCTGAGCAGTGGGTCACGGTTCATCAGCTCGAGATAGCGGGTTAGCTGCTCCACGCCGTCGATGTCGCCACGCCGCTTGACCTCGACGGCCACCGAGCCCGAGTTGGCATCCCGGCACAGCAGGTCGACCGGGCCGATGGCCGTCATGTACTCGCGGCGGACCAGCGTGAACCCCTCACCCAGGGCGCCCGGGTTGGCGGCCAGCAACTCCTGCAGGTGCGCCTCCACCCCGTCCTTGCGCAGGCCCGGATCCACACCCAACTCGTACGAGGTGTCCTGGAAGATCTCCTCCAGTGTGATCCGCAGCTCCTCGCCAGCCTTGTTGACGACCCGCCACACACCGGGGGCCTCCTCCAACCGACACGGCGGGCTCATCCAGTTCAACGGCTTGTACGCCCGGTCGTCGGCGTGAATGGACACCGACCCGTCCGCCTTCACCATCAGCAACCGGGTGGCCAGCGGCAGGTGAGCCGAGAGCCGTCCGACGTAATCCACCGAGCACTTCGCAATGACCAACCGCACCCGACGAGGGTAGCCGAGCACCCACCCGTCGCCAGCGAGCGGCACTGGCGCGTCGATGCGATGCTGAAACCGTGTTCGAAGTCCTCACCGGCACCGGTCTCGCCGCATCGGCAGGCCTCAATGCCTACATACCCCTGCTCATCCTCGGCCTCCTCGGCCGTTACACCGACCTGATCGACCTGCCCAGCGGCTGGGCCTGGCTCGGCAACGGCTGGGTCATCGCCATCATGGCCGTGCTGCTCGCCGTGGAGATGGTGGCGGACAAGGTGCCAGTGGTCGACCACATCAACGACGTGGTGCAGACCGTGGTCCGACCCACCGCCGGTGGGCTGGCCTTCGGTGCCGGCTCCTCGTCGGAGACGGTGACGGTCAGCGACCCGGGGAGCTTCTTCTCGTCGCACCACTGGGTGCCGGTCGTCACCGGCGTGCTGCTGGCGTTGGGCGTGCATCTGCTCAAGTCCGCGGCCCGGCCGGTGATCAACGCGACCACCGCCGGAATCGGCGCCCCGGTCGCCAGCACCGCCGAGGACGCCACCAGCGTGGTGGTCTCCCTGGTGGCGATCATCCTGCCGGTGCTGGTGCTCGTCGCCCTGGTCGGCCTGGCGTTCTTCGCCTTCTGGTTCTTCCGTCGTCGGTCCGATCGACGCCGCGAACGGGAGGCCGCCCGCGCCGCCGGCTTCCGCGTCTGACGCGTGATCGGCGGCCCGCGATACCGGGGCTGCACGGGGCGACAAAAGCCTAGTATCGGGGCAGGAGCCTAGAGGAGGTCGGCATGACCGCAGCGTTGGAGATGCCCCGAGTCCAGGAATGTGTGGTCGCCGCATGCGCGTACAACCAGTCGGGTGACTGCCACGCCTTCGCGATCACCATCGGCAGCATGGATCACGCGCACTGCCACACCTTCGTCGAGTCGCCCGTCCGGGGTGGCGTGGAGAGCCTGATCGCGCAGGTCGGGGCCTGCCAGCGCGCCGACTGCCGGCACAACGAGCAGTTGGAGTGCCACGCCTCGTCGATCAGGGTCGGCCCGGACAACGACATGGCCGACTGCATGACCTACACCGGCCGCTGACCCACGCCGGGCCGACGACCTGCCCGGGACGGCTTCGGTCAGGGCAGGTCGTTGGCGCGACGGATGACGGTCACCAGGTCGTCGATGATGGCGGTGAGGGCGAAGTCCTTCGGGGTGAAGACCCGGGCGACCCCGGCCGCGCGGAGGGTGTCCGCGTCACCGGCCGGGATGATGCCGCCCACCACCACCGGCAGGTCGGCTCGGCCGGCGGCGCGCAGCCCGTCGAGCACCGCCGGCACGGCGGCCAGGTGCGACCCGGAGAGCACGGAGAGCCCGACCAGGTCGACGTCCTCCTCGACAGCGGCGGCGACGATCTGCCCCGCGGTCAACCGGATGCCCTGGTAGACGACCTCGAAGCCGGCGTCGCGGGCGCGTACCGCGATCTGCTCCGCGCCGTTGGAGTGCCCGTCCAGGCCGGGTTTGCCGACCAGCAGCCGCAGCCGGCCGCTGCCCAGCTCCCGCGCCGTCGCGGCGACCCGCTCACGGACCGCCGCGAGGCCCGGCTCTCCGCCACCGCCGGTGGCGCCGGCCAGCCCGGTCGGCGCCCGGTACTCGCCGAACACCTGGCGCAGCGCGCCGGCCCACTCGCCGGTGGTCACCCCGGCCCGCACGCACTCCAGGGTGGCCGGCATCAGGTTGGCGGTGGTCGCGGCGTCCGCGCGCAGCCGGGCCAGCGCCGCGTCGACGACGGCCGCGTCCCGGTCGGCCCGCCACCGGCGTACGCCGTCCACGGCGGCCGCCTCGACCGCGGGGTCGACCTGCTCGACTGCGCCCGCGCCGGCAGCGGTCAGCGGGGAGGGTTCGGTCTCGGTGTACCGGTTGACCCCGACCACCACGTCGGCACCGGACTCCATCCGCCGACGCCGCTCGGCGAGTGACGCGACCAGCGCGCTCTTGAGGTAGCCGGTCTCCACCGCGGCGACGACGCCGCCCAGCTTGAGCACCGCGCCCAGCTCGACCCGCGCCCCGGTGACGATCTCGTCGACGAGTGCGGTCATCACGTGCGAGCCGGCGAAGAGGTCGGGATATTCGAGCAGGTCCGACTCGTACGCCAGGACCTGCTGCATCCGCAGCGACCACTGCTGGTCCCACGGTCGGGGCAGGCCGAGCGCCTCGTTCCAGGCGGGCAGTTGGACGGCGCGGGCCCGGGCGTCGCGGGACATCGTCACGCCGAGCATCTCCAGCACGATGCGCTGGATGTTGTTCTCCGGCTGCGCCTCGGTCAGGCCGAGCGAGTTGACCTGCACGCCGTATCGGAACCGCCGTTGTCTGGCGTCGGTGACCCCGTACCGGTCCCGGGTGATCTCGTCCCAGAGCACGCCGAACGCGCGCATCTTGGCGATCTCCTCGACGAAGCGCACCCCGGCGTTGACGAAGAAGGAGATCCGCTGGACTACGTCACCCATCCGCTCGGCCGGCACCTGACCGGAGTCCCGGACCGCGTCGAGCACGGCGACGGCGGTGGCCAGCGCGAAGCCGACCTCCTGCACGGACGTGGCGCCGGCCTCCTGGAGGTGGTACGAGCAGATGTTCACCGGGTTCCACCGGGGCATCTCGCGCAGCGTGTACGCCACCACGTCGGCGGTGAGCCGCAGCGACGCCGCCGGCGGGAAGATGTAGGTGCCCCGGGACAGGTACTCCTTGATGATGTCGTTCTGGGTGGTGCCGGCGCAGCGGGCCAGGTCGGCGCCCTGCTCCAGCCCGACGGTGCCGTACAGGGCGAGCAGCCACATCGCCGGGGCGTTGATGGTCATCGAGGTGTTCGTCTCGGCCAGCGGGAGACCGTCGAAGAGCGCCCGCATGTCGCCGAGGTGAGCCACCGGCACGCCGACCCGTCCGACCTCGCCGGCGGCGAGTTCGTGGTCCGGGTCGTACCCGGTCTGGGTGGGCAAGTCGAAGGCGACCGAGAGGCCGGTCTGCCCCTTCGCCAGGTTGCGGCGGAAGAGCGCGTTCGTCGCCGCGGCCGACGAGTGGCCGGCGTAGGTGCGCATCACCCACGGGCGGTCCCGCTCGGGCAGTCGCCCCGGGAATGGCGTCTCATCCATGGCCGGAGTCTAAGTTACCGTTCAGTAAAAGGAGCTGTGGAAAACCACACAGGTCCATGTCGGGGACGTCCGGGTGCCAAGCCCCCGCCGTGGGGCGGACCGCCACACCCCGGGCACCCGCCCGCTGCCGCCAGGACGCACACTTGACGGCATGGATGACGAGCTGGCCATCTCCGTCCGAGGGCTACGCAAGGCGTACGGCGACAACGTGGCCGTGGCGAGCGTGGATCTCGACGTCCACCGTGGCGAGGTGTTCGCGTTGCTCGGCCCGAACGGCGCGGGCAAGACCACGACGGTGGAGATCCTGGAGGGTTACCGGCACCGGGATGCCGGCGAGGTCTCCGTGCTCGGAACAGACCCGGCCAACCCCGACGCCGACTGGCGTTCCCGGGTCGGCATCGTGCTCCAGGGCACCGGCGAGTTCGACGAGCTGACCGTGGCCGAGGTGATCCGACACTTCTCCGGCTTCTACCCCGGTGCCGACGACCCGGCAAAGGTGATCGAGCGGGTCGGGCTGACCGACAAGGCGAAAGCCCGCACGCACACCCTCTCCGGCGGCCAGAAGCGCCGCCTGGACGTGGCCCTCGGCATCATCGGTCGCCCCGAGCTGCTCTTCCTCGACGAGCCGACCACAGGGTTCGACCCGGAGGCCCGCCGTGAGTTCTGGGAGCTGATCCGCGATCTCGCCGCGGCCGGCACCACCATCGTGCTCACCACCCACTACCTGGACGAGGCCGAGGCCCTCGCCGACCGGGTCGGCGTGATCGCCGGTGGCCGACTTGTCGAGGTCGCCGCGCCCAATCGGCTGGGCAATCGGCAGGAGGCCCTCGCCACGGTCTCCTGGCGTACCCCGGACGGGACGCTGGAACTTGCGCAAACCGCGACGCCGACGGCCCTCGTGGCCGACCTCGCCACGCGCCACGGCGGCGAGGTCCCCGGCCTCACGGTGACCCGGCCGACCCTGGAGGACGTCTACCTCACCATGATCGGACACTCGCGATGACGACCACCACGAAGCCGGCGACGCCGGTCACCGCGACCCGCGGCCGGCGGCCGGGTGCCGGCGCGCTCGCCCTGCGCCAGGGCCGACTGGAGATCACCCAGTTCCTGCGCAGCCGGGAGTCGGTGGTCTTCACGATGGGCTTTCCCATCATCATGATCCTGATCTTCGCGTCGATCTTCGACGGCACGATCGGCGGCGGGGTCAAGTTCACCCAGTACTTCATCACCGGCATGATCGCGACCGGCCTGATGACGGTGAGCTTCCAGAACCTGGGCATCTGGATCCCGATCGAGCGGGACCGGGGTGTGCTCAAGCGCTACCGGGGCACGCCGATGCCGAAGTGGGTCTGGTTCGCCGGCAAAGTGATCATGGTGGTGGCGATCGGGATCGCTGAGACGGCGCTGCTGCTGGCCGTCGCGGTGGCACTGTTCGACCTCGACCTGCCGGGTTCCGCCGCGAAGTGGTTCACCTTCGGCTGGGTCTCCGTGCTCGGGGTGACCGCGTGCACCCTGTGCGGCATCGCCATCTCGTCGCTGGCCCGCACCGCCCGCAGCGGCTCGGCGGTGGTCACCCCGGTGGCCCTGGTGCTCCAGTTCATCTCCGGGGTGTTCTTCGTCTTCACCGACCTGCCCACCTGGATGCAGCAGGTGGCAGCGGTGTTCCCGCTGAAGTGGATGTGCCAGGGGCTGCGGTCGGTGTTCCTGCCGGAGAGCTTCGGTGCCCAGGAGCCGGGCGGCTCGTTCGAGCTGGGCAGGGTGGCAGTGGTGCTGGCCCTGTGGTGCGTGATCGGTGTGGTGCTGTGCCTGACCACCTTCCGCTGGACCACCAAGCGCGACGGCTGAGCGGCCGACCGGGGCGGGCGCCCGCCCCGGTCGCCACAACTCCTCAGTAGGTGTAGAAGCCCTTGCCGGTCTTGCGGCCCAGGTCGCCAGCGGTGACCATCCGCTGGAGCAGCTCCGGCGGGAAGAACTTCTCGTCGGCGGTGTCGGTGTAGATGTTCTTCGAGGCGTGCAGCAGCACGTCCACGCCGGTCAGGTCGGTGGTGGCCAGCGGGCCCATCGCATGCCCGAAGCCCAGCCGGCAGGCGGTGTCCAGGTCCTCCGCGGACACCACGCCGGACTCGACCAGCTTGACCGCCTCCATCACCAGGGCGGAGATCAGCCGGGTGGTGACGAAGCCGGCGATGTCCCGGTTGACCACGACGACCGTCTTGCCGATCTCCTCGGCGAAGGCCCGCGCGGTGTCCAGCGCGGCGTCGCTGGTCTTGTAACCGCGCACCAGCTCGCAGAGCTGCATCATCGGCACCGGGGAGAAGAAGTGGGTGCCGACCACCGCCTCGGGCCGCTCGGTCACCGCGGCGATCTGGGTGACCGGGATCGCCGAGGTGTTGGTGGCGAGCACCGCGTCCGACTTGCAGATCTTGTCGAGAGCGCGGAACACCTCGTGCTTGATCTCCAACCGCTCGAAGACCGCCTCGACCACGATGTCCGCGTCCGCCGCCGCCTCCAGGTCGGTGGTCGGCGTGATCCGAGCCAGCGTCGCCTCGACCTCGGACGCCTCGATCTTGCCCTTCTCGGCGAACTTCTCCAGTGACTTCCGAATACCGCCCAGACCCCGGGTGGTGGCCGCCTCGTCCAGGTCGCGCAGCGTCACCTGCCAGCCCGCCTGCGCCGCCACCTGGGCGATGCCGGAACCCATCAACCCGGCCCCGACGACCGCGAGTCGACCCGCCATCTGCTTTCTCCCTCGCTGCGATTGAGTGCCTGCCTGCACCCTAGTCGGCGAGCCTGAACGATGGCTAAGTGGCGGTCGGGCCGGGTTGTCGGGCCCTCAGATCTCCAGTGCCGGCTCCTCCGGGGTGGTGCCCCGCTCGACCGCCACCCCGAGCGCGCGCAGATCGGCCACGAAGTCGGGGTAACCCCGGTCGACGTGGTGCACGTGGGAGACCTCAGTGACCCCCTCCGCGCAGAGTCCGGCGATGATCAACCCTGCTCCGGCCCGGATGTCGGTGGCCCGCACCGGGGCACCGGAGAGCCGATCCCGGCCCCGGACCACCGCGTGGTGCCCATCGGTCTTGATGTCCGCGCCGAGCCGCATCATCTCGTTGGCGAACATGAACCGGCCGTCGAAGATGTTCTCGGTGATCAGGGAGGCGCCGTCGCTGACGGCCGCCAGCCCGATCGCCATCGGCAGCAGGTCGGTGGCGAAACCGGGGTACGGCAGCGTCACCACGTCCACCGCCCGGGACCGCTCGTCCATCCGTACGCGGAAGCCGTCCCCCCGGGTCTCCACCAGCGCGCCGGCCGCCACCACCTTGTCCAGGGCGACCTCCAGGAAGGCCGGGTCGAGCCCGGTCACCGTCACGTCGCCGCGGGTCATCGCCGCGCCGAACGCCCAGGTACCGGCGACGATCCGGTCCCCCACCGTGGCGTGGCGCACCGGACGCAGACCGGGCACACCGGAGATGCGCAACGTCGACGTGCCCGCGCCGACGATGCGCGCGCCCATCTGGTTGAGCATCGTGCAGATGTCGACGATCTCCGGCTCCCGGGCCGCGTTGTCGATCATCGTGGTGCCCTGGGCCAGCACCGCCGCCATCACCAGGTTCTCGGTCGCGCCGACGCTGGGGAAATCCAGCACGATGTCCGCGCCGCGCAGCCCGTGCGGGGCGGAGGCGATGACGAACCCGTGCTCACCGGAGATCTCCGCGCCCATCCGGGTCAGCCCGGAGATGTGCATGTCCAACCCCCGCGACCCGATCGCGTCACCGCCGGGATGGGCCACCCGCACGTACCCCCGGCGGGCCAGCAGCGGGCCGAGCACGCAGATCGACGCGCGCAACCGTCGGACCAGGTCGTAGTCGGCCTCCGCGCCCGGCTGCTCGGGTACGTCGATCGTCACCGACCGGGACCGGGCCACCCCGCCCCGGGCGACCATCGGGTCGACCGGGTCGTCCGCGTCGAACTGGACGTCACAGCCCAGCCGACGTAGCACCTCCCCCATGATCGCGATGTCGGTGATCCGGGGGACGTTGGTGATCACACTGCGGCCCGGGGCGAGCAGCGCGGCGGCCATCAGCTTCAACGCCGAGTTCTTGGCACCGACCACGTGCACGGTGCCGGACAGTCGGGCGTCACCGCGTACCCGGATGACGTCGACATCGTTGACCGCCGAATCGCCGGCGTCGCCGGGGCCCACCACCACCGGCCAGCCGGCGGTGCTGTCCGGCCGCGCCGGGATCGTCAGGTCGGGAATCCGTAGGCTGTGCGTCATGGCCGTCCACCTCACGCGCATCTACACCAAGGCCGGCGACGCCGGCATGACCAGGCTGAGCAACAACGAGCAGGTGCCGAAGACCGATCCACGGATCGCCGCGTACGCGGATGTCGACGAGTGCAACGCGGCGATCGGCGTCGCGCTCGCCCTGGGGAACCTCGACGAGGAGCTTCGCGGCGTGCTGGGGTCGGTGCAGAACGACCTGTTCGACGTCGGCGCCGACCTGTCCACCCCGGTCGAGCCGGAGCCGAAGTACCCGCCGCTGCGGGTCACCGAGGAGTACGTCGAGCGCCTGGAGGGCTGGTGCGACGAGTACAACGCACGCCTGAGCAAGCTCGACTCCTTCATCCTCCCCGGCGGCACCGCAGGTGCGGCGCTGCTGCACGTGGCGCGGACCGTCGCCCGGCGTGCCGAACGGGCAGCGTGGGCGCTGGTCAGCCACGATCCGGAACGAACCAGCACGCTCCCGGCAAAGTATCTCAACCGGCTCTCCGATCTGCTCTTTATCCTGTCAAGAACGGCAAATCCGGCAGGAGACGTGCTATGGGTGCCGGGCGGCAAGCGCTGAACGTCGGGCGCTCCGCACCACGTCGAGGTCTGAGTTCCCACTCTGCCCGCCACCACGCGTAGCCAAGGCCGACTCCTCGGCGAGCCAGGCTGACCAGCGCCTCGATCAACTCCGGTTCCTTGATGTCGGGCTATCCCAGCCACCAGGACACCCCGACATCAAGGAAATTGAGTCGATCAACGGGCTGCTCAGCCGCGACGACGCGACAGGGCGGCAGCCCGACCGCCGAGAAGGCGAGACTCAGGCTGCACCGGTAACGGCAGGTGACGAAAGACGGCGCCAGCCCGACGCACAGTGGCAAGGACGGGTTTCCGGGGCAGCCCGCCCGGCGCAGGGATCAAGCCTGACCGCCCGGAGCCGGGCGGGCTGCCCCGGAAACCCCACGAGCGACCACAGAAAAGCCGATCAGGCAGCAGGCCAGTCCTGGGAGGCCATACGCGGCGAGACCGCCCCCGGAGGGGCGGCCTCGAGCCAAGAAAGAAAACCGGTCACTGTAGATCGCGCCATGGCGATCTCCACCGGTGCGTGGTGACTGGTACAGCGCAGGATCACCCAGTCAGCCGGCATGGAGAACCGTTCCTGACCTTCGGGCAACCGGCGGCGCTCCACGGCCAGCCCCTTGCGGGAGAGGACCCGCTTGGGCCGGATCGCGAAGCTGAACATCCGGTACCAACGCAGCTCGTCACCGGCGAACCGGCCGAAGCCGGGCGACCAGCCGCGGCCGTCGAGCATGGTGGAGACCCGGACACTGAGCCGGATGATGCCGCCGCTGCGGGTGACCAGAGCTCGCCGGACGAAGAGGGTCAGAAGCGCGCCGAGGATGACGACAACGCCGATTCCGAATCCTTCGACGATCTCCATCCCCGGTGTGGCTCAGCGGCTCTGCGCGGAGACCGGGGTTGCGCTCTCGGCCAGCACGGTGACACCTTCGGCGCTCACCGAGAGGAAACCGCCAGCCACGTCGTAGGCGACCTGCTCGCCGCCGGCGAGCTTGATGCGCACCTGGCCGGGCTCGGCGAGTTGGCCGAGCAGCGGCGCGTGCCCCGGCAGGACACCGAGCTCGCCTTCGGTCGTCCGGGCGACGACCATCTCGGCGTCACCGGACCAGACCTTCTCCTCGACGGCGACGAGCTCGACGTGAAGCTGCTGTGCCACGCTGTCTCCTTGCTGCGGCTACGGATTGCCGAAAGTCTAGCCTGACGATGCGGCGCGCCCAACGCGGGTGGGGACAACGCCGACCTGACTACTTGGCCTTGTTGACGAATTCCGGATGCTCCAGCAGGAACGGGTCGAGTTGCTCGTTGTGCAGGGCGGTGAAGAAGTCCGGCACACCTTCCTGGAACTGCTCGCCCAGGTACTTCTGCCCCTCGAAGACTCCGCCACCGGGCAGCTTGATCATCTCGATGGTGTTCGGGCGGATGTCCTTCAGGGCGAGCCCGAAGTCGACGACGCTGTTGCCTCGACCGTTGAAGATCAACGACTGGCCGGCGGCGCGGAGCACCTTGTCCAGCTTGATCGGGTTGGACACCACGTCGGCGCTGAACGCCTGGCCGACCATGGCCTTGACGAACTGCTGCTGGTGGCGCTGGCGACCGTAGTCCGAATCCGGAACGCCGTTCTTCGGGTAGCGCTGCCGGACGTAGTCCAGCGCCTGCCACCCACTCAGGTGCCGGTTGCCCTTCTTGTAGATCGCCTGCGGGCCGACGTAGCCCTCACCACGGGTGTTGCCCGGCCGCGGCTTGCCGTCGGGCTGCTTGTGCTCGGACTTCACGTCACGCTCGATGTACATGTCGACACCGCCCATCGCGTCGACGATCTTCTGGAAACCGGTGAAGTTGATGATCGCGCCGGCGTCGAAGCGCTTGATGCCGGTGACGTTCTGCACGGTGGTGGCCAGCAACTCGAAGCCCCGCGCCGCGTCCGGGTTGGCCCCCGGCACCCTGCTGCCGAACGACATCGCCGCGTTGATCTTCGTGGTCTCGCCCGGGAACTCGGCCTTCTTGAACGCCGGGATCCGCACGTAGAGGTCACGAGGCAGCGAGAACAGGTAGGCCCGGTCCATCGAGGCCGGCACGTGCAGCACCATGATCGAGTCGGCGAGCGGCGCGGCCGTCGGCGTACGCGGGTCGATGCCGACGAGCAGGATGTTGAGCGGCCCCTTGATGTCACTCTTCTTCGCCTGGGCGCCCGCCGCCTGGTCGCCGAAGAGGTCGGCCTTTCCGACGGACCCCTCGTAGCGGGCCATCAGCACCTCGGTGCCGACCAGCACGGCGCCGCTGAGCACGGTCAGCACGGTGCCGAACACCGTGCAGAGCCTGGCCCAGCGCGGCACGCCTCGCCAGAGGGACGGCTTGCGGCCACTCTTGCCGGCCTTACCCACGAGCAGCTCCGTTCGTTACGCCCACGACGAGGAAGACGGGCGCACGTCGTCGAAAGGTTGCAAAGATCAACGCTCGTTCGGGTGAGCGCGGAACGAACCGTAGCTCGGGAGCCGTGGAAGTGACGACCACGAGTAACGGACCGCGACGATGCTAAGGCGCGAACATGAACAAAAGACTGCCCCGGCATTGCCGGGGCAGTCTTTTTGCTACGGGGATCGACGAGGGCTGGTCAGGCCTTCATCAGCTCCTCAGCCTTGGCTTCCAGGTCCTCGAGACCGCCGCACATGAAGAACGCCTGCTCGGGGAAGTGATCGTACTCACCCTCGCTGATCTTCCGGAACGCCTCGATGGTCTCCTTGATCGGGACCGTCGAGCCCGGCACGCCGGTGAACTGCTCCGCCGCGTAGGTGTTCTGCGACAGGAAGCGCTCGATCCGCCGGGCCCGGGCCACGGTGATCTTGTCTTCCTCGGAGAGCTCCTCGATGCCGAGGATGGCGATGATGTCCTGCAGGTCCTTGTAGCGCTGCAGGATCCGCTTCACCTCGGTGGCGACCTGGAAGTGCTCAGCGCCGACGAACTCCGGGGCGAGGATCCGGGACGAGGACGCCAGCGGGTCCACGGCCGGGTAGATGCCCTTGTCGGAGATCGACCGCTCCAGGTTGGTGGTCGCGTCCAGGTGGGCGAACGTGGTGGCCGGAGCGGGGTCGGTGTAGTCGTCCGCCGGCACGTAGATCGCCTGCATGGAGGTGATGGCCTGGCCCCGGACGGAGGTGATCCGCTCCTGGAGCTCGCCCATCTCGTCCGCCAGGGTCGGCTGGTAACCCACGGCGCTCGGCATACGCCCGAGCAGGGTGGAGACCTCGGAGCCGGCCTGGGTGAAGCGGAAGATGTTGTCGATGAAGAGCAGCACCTCCTGCTTCTTCACGTCGCGGAAGTACTCCGCCATGGTCAGCGCGGAGAGCGCCACCCGCAGCCGGGTGCCCGGCGGCTCGTCCATCTGGCCGTAGACCAGCGCGGTCTTGTCGATGACGCCGGACTCGGTCATCTCGGCGATGAGGTCGTTGCCCTCACGGGTGCGCTCACCCACGCCGGCGAAGACCGAGGTACCACCGAAGTTACGGGCAACACGGGTGATCATCTCCTGGATGAGCACCGTCTTACCCACACCCGCGCCGCCGAACAGGCCGATCTTGCCGCCCTTGACGTACGGGGCGAGCAGGTCGATCACCTTGATGCCGGTCTCCAGCATCTCGGTCTTCGGCTCCAGGTCCGCGAAGGCCGGGGCCTTGCGGTGGATACCCCACCGGTCGTCGGCCTCGAACGTCTCGCCCTCTTTGAGGTTGAGCACCTCGCCGATCGCGTTGAACACGTGGCCCTTGACCGCGTCGCCCACCGGCACGCTGATCGGCTCGCCGAGGTCACGCACCTCCGCGCCGCGAACCAGACCGTCGGTCGGCTGCATCGAGATGGCGCGGACCAGGTTGTCACCCAGGTGCTGGGCGACCTCCAGGGTCAGCGTCTTCTCACCGCCGGACAGGCTCACGGTGACGTTCAGGGCGTTGAACAGGGCCGGCATGCCGTCACGCGGGAATTCGGCGTCGACGACCGGGCCGATGACCCGGACCACGCGACCCGCGGCCGTCTTGGTCTCTACTGGTGCAGTCATCACACTTCACTTCCCGACGCGGCAAGCGCGTTGGCGCCGCCGACGATCTCGCTGATCTCCTGGGTGATCCCGGCCTGACGGGCCGAGTTCATCTCACGCGTGTACTTCTCGATCATCTCTTCGGCGTTGTCGGTGGCGCTCTTCATCGCCCGCCGCCGTGCCGCCGACTCACTCGCCGCCGACTCGAGCAACGCCGCGTAGATCCGCGTGTTGATGTACCTCGGCAGGAGCGCGTCGAGCAGCGCCTCCGCCTCGGGCTCGAACTCGTACGCCGGCAGCAGTCCTTCGGAGCGCGGCCGGTCCTCGACCTGCATCGGGCCGATGATCTTCGTGACCGGGTTCTGCGTCATCAGCGAGTGGAACTCGGTGTAGACGATGTGCAACTCGTCGACGCCGAGCACCCCGTCCGCGCCAACGCCACCGTCGACGTCGTCCGCACCGGCGGTGAACGCCTTGATCAGCGTCTCACCCACGGTACGGGCGTCCTCGAACGACGGCTGCTCGCTGAACCCGGTCCAGTTCGCCTCGATCGGCCGGTCGCGGAACCGGTAGAACCCGACGCCCTTACGCCCGATGACGTAGAGCACCGGCTCCTTGCCGTCCGCCTTGAGCCGCGCGATCAGCGACTCGGCCATCCTGATCGCGTTGGAGCTGTAACCGCCGGCCAGGCCACGGTCGCTGGTGACCAACAGGACGCCCGCCCGCCGCACCCGCTCGCGCGGGGTGAGCAGCGGGTGGTCGATCCGCGCGTTGGACGCCAGCGCCGTGAGCACACCGGTGATGGCCTGGGCGTACGGCAGGGACGCCTGCACCCGGGCCTGGGCCTTGGCGATCCGGCTCGTCGCCACGAGCTCCATCGCCTTGGTGATCTTCTTCATCGACTTCGCCGAGCGGATTCGTTGACGAAGAACGCGAACCTGGGCCGCCATGGGATCAGCTCTCGGCCGGGCGGTCGGTCGCGCTGTCGCGGAAGCGGGTCACCGTCTCGCGGTTCTCGTCGCCCTCAAGCGGGGCGGCCGGCGCGTCGTTGACCTTGCGCTCGTCCTCCTTGTTGAGGAAGACCTGCTTGAAGTCCGCGATCGCAGTGTCCAGGGAGCCGGTGATGTCGTCGTTCCACTGGTTGTCGGCGATCGACGCGAGGACACCCTCGTGCTTGTGCCGCAGGTACTGGAGGAACTCCGACTCGAAGCGCCGCACCTCGCCGACCGGGATGTCGTCGAGCTTGCCCTCGACACCGGACCAGACCGAGACGACCTCTTCCTGCACCGGGAACGGCGAGTAGTTCGACTGCTTGAGCAGCTCCACCAGACGCGAACCACGGTTCAGCTGGTTCTGCGAGGCCTTGTCCAGGTCCGAGGCGAAGGCGGCGAACGCCTCCAGCTCGCGGTACTGGGCCAGGTTGAGCCGCAGCGAACCAGAGACCTTCTTCATCGGCTTCACCTGCGCGGCGCCACCGACCCGGGAGACCGAGGTGCCGACGTTGATCGCCGGACGAACGCCCTGGTTGAACAGGTCGGTCTCCAGGAAGATCTGGCCGTCGGTGATCGAGATGACGTTGGTCGGGATGAAGGCCGAGATGTCGTTGGCCTTCGTCTCGATGATCGGCAGACCGGTCATCGAGCCGCCACCCAGCTCGTCGGAGAGCTTCGCGCAGCGCTCCAGCAGGCGGGAGTGCAGGTAGAAGACGTCACCCGGGTACGCCTCACGGCCCGGCGGGCGACGCAGCAGCAGCGACACGGCCCGGTACGCCTCGGCCTGCTTGCTCAGGTCGTCGAAGACGATCAGGACGTGCTTGCCGCCGTACATCCAGTGCTGCCCGATGGACGAGCCGGTGTACGGGGCGAGGTACTTGAAGCCGGCCGGGTCGGAGGCCGGCGAGGCGACGATCGTGGTGTATTCCAGCGCGCCCGCCTCCTCCAGCTGCCCCTTGATCGAGGCGATGGTGGAGGCCTTCTGGCCGATGGCGACGTAGATGCAGCGGACCTGCTTCTTCGGGTCGCCGGTGCGCCAGTTGTCCCGCTGGTTGAGGATGGCGTCCAGCGCGACGGTGGTCTTGCCGGTCTTCCGGTCACCGATGATCAGCTGCCGCTGGCCCCGGCCGATCGGCGTCATCGCGTCGATGGCCTTGATGCCGGTCTGCAGCGGCTCGAACACCGACTGCCGGGCCATCACGTTCGGAGCCTGCAGCTCCAGCTCGCGGTAGCCCTCGTCGGCGATGTCGCCGAGGCCGTCGATCGGCTGGCCGAGGGCGTTGACCACGCGGCCGAGGAAGGCGTCGCCGACCGGAACCGAGAGGACCCGGTCGGTGCGCTTGACCCGCTGGCCCTCCTCGAGCTTGGCGGAGTCACCGAGGACGACGACGCCGATCTCCCGCACGTCGAGGTTCAACGCCACGCCGAGCGTGCCGTCCTCGAACTCCAGGAGCTCGTTGGTCTTGGTCGAGGGCAGGCCCTCGACGTGGGCGATGCCGTCGCCGGTGTCGGCGACGGTGCCGACCTCCTCGCGGGAGACGTCGGACGAGTAGGAGGAGACGTAGCGCTCCAGGGCGCCGCGGATCTCCTCCGTCGAGATGGTCAGCTCGGCCATCCTCTGCTTCCTTAAAATTCAGGGGCCCGGGATACCTAGTACCAACCGGTCCGAATGGCGTCTGTCAATCCGGGCGCTGGGCGGCTGAACCGCCCTCACGCCAAGCGGCGGAACCGCTCAGCCGCTGGGCGGCTAAGCCGTTCAGCGCTTCGCGAGCGCGTTGCGGGTCTCGTTGAGGCGGCGCAGGATGGTGCCGTCGTACAGGTCGGAACCGACCCGGACGCTCACGCCACCGAGAACGGCGGGGTCGACCGTCTGCTTGACGGAGACCTCTCGACCGTATATCGCGGTGAGGCTCGCACCCAGCCGACGCTCGTCCTCGTCACTCAACGGGGCCGCGACCGTCACGTACGCCACCTGCCGGTCACGCCGGTCGGCGGCCAGCTCGACCAGCCGGGTGAGCGCCCCGCTGAAGGAGCGTCCCCCGAACCCGCCGAGCGCCGCCTCGACGAGGCGGACGGTGACCGGGCGGGCCTTGTCGGCGAGCAGCTCGCGGGCCAGGGTGGCCCGCTGCTCGACCGGGGCGACCGGGTCGGCGAGCGCGTTGCTCAGCGCCGACTGCCCGGAAACGACCTGGCCGAAGCGGAACAGCTCGTCCTCGACCTCGCCCAACTCGCCGGCCTTGTCGGCGCTGGCCAGCAGCGCCTCCACGCCCAGCCGCTCGGTGCCGTCGAGCAGCTCCGACGGTGCCGACCACCGGCCGGCGACCAGCGACACGAGCAGGTCGAGCGCGTCCGCGCCGATCCGCCCGCCCAGCATGTCGCCGAGCAGCGCCCCGCGATCCTCGCCGGAACGGGCCGGATCGGAGAGCGCCCGGCGCAGCCGCGGCTCACGCCGCAGCAGGGTCGCCACGGAGAGGATGGCGTCGGCGGTGGAGGCCACCGCCGACGGCTCCGCGCCGCGGACGTACGCGTCGAGGCGCTCGGCCGCGACCTTGTACGACTCCCGGCTGGCGGCCTGCATCAGCGGGCCCCCGTGCTCTCGAGACCGCTCAGGAACCGGTCGACGGTGCCCTTACGCCGCGCCTCGTCGGCCAGCGACTCGCCAACGATCTTGCTGGCCAGGTCCACCGCGATGGTGCCGACCTCCGCGCGCAGCTCGCGCACGATGGTGGCCCGCTCGGCGGCGAGCGCGTCCTTGCCCGCCTGGATGACCCGGTCGGACTCTTCCCGCGCCTTGGCGAGGATGTCCTGGCGGATGCCCTCGGCGTCGGCCCGCGCGTCGTCACGGATCTTGGCGGCGTCGGTCCGAGCCTCAGCGAGCTGGGCACGGTACTGCTCGAGCAGCTGGTTCGCCTCGGCCTGGGCGGCCTCGGCGCGCTTGATGCCGCCCTCGATCGCGTCGACCCGAGCCTGGAACGTCTGCTCCATGCGCGGGAAGACGAACTTCATCAGCACGAAGCAGAGCACGGCGAAGGCGACCGTGCCGACCACGATCTCCTGCCAGATCGGAATGATCGGGTTGTGGTCTGACTCACCACCCTCGGCGGCGAGGAGGAACAACATGGGTGACCTCCCGGTCGGAAGGGGCGGAATCAGCCGGCCCAGATGAAGCCGAAGGCGATGCCGAACAGCGCGAGCGCCTCGATGACGGCGAAGCCGATCCAGACGTACGGCAGGGTCATGCGCGACGACTCGGGCTGCCGGGCGGTCGACTGGATGTAGGCGGCGAAGACCAGGCCAACGCCGATGCCCGGGCCGATGGCCGCGAGGCCGTAGCCGATGGCGGCGGTGCTGCCCTCTACCGCGGCGACGTAATCCATTAGTGGTTCCTCCTGGTTATCACGCGTGACTCTCACGCGGGACGACAACGGTTGGTGCGTGGATCAGTGCTCTTCGGCGAGCGCGCCCTGGATGTAGCTGGCGCTCAGCACGGTGAAGACGTATGCCTGCAGGACGATGACCAGCGCCTCGAGGAGGGTCAGCGCCACTGTCATCACCCAGGAGACCACCGAGATCGGCGCCAGCCAGGCGTTGGCGTTGAGCATCGCGAAGCCGCCGAGCGTGAAGACCAGCAGGAGCATGTGGCCGGCGAACATGTTCGCGAAGAGACGGACGGCCAGCGAGAACGGCCGGATGATGAAGGTCGAGAACGCCTCGATCGGGATCAGCAGCGGCAGGATGTACCACGGTGCCGGCGGGATCAGGGCGTGCTTGAAGTATTTGCCGAAGCCGTGGTGCCGGATGCCGATGTAGTTGAACAGCACGTAGCTGATCACCGCGAGGATCGCCGGGAAGGCGATGTGCGAGTTCGGCGAGATCTGGAAGAACGGAATGATCGCGAACGCGTTCGTCACCAGCACGAAGCAGAACAGCGTCGTGAAGTACGGAGCGAACCGCACGCCCTGGTGACCGATCATGTCGACCGAGATGTTGTTGCGCACGAAGCCGTAGATCGACTCGGCGAACCACTGCTTCTTGGTCGGCACCAACTGTGGGTTCCGATAGGTCGCCAGGAAGAAGATGATCAGAAGGCCGACCGCGATCCAGATCATCAGCGTGAACTTGGTGAACCACGGGGCGTTCTCCGCGCCCCAGGGCACGATCGCGGGCAGGTAGAAGTCGTCCACACTGGGTGGGAATGCCGCCTGGCCCGCTGCCAGAACGTTCGCCTGTCCGAACACCGTGTCCCTTCCTAAGTAGGCGTGCCGAGCCGACGGACGACGAGGATGATCCCCCCGGTCACGCCGAGCACGACGCCGATCCCGGTGGCGACGCCACCTGTATCGAGCCACTGGTCGACCAGCCAGCCGATGAAACCCCACACGAGCATTCCTCCGATGAGGTAGCTGAGCGCGGTCCAGCCCTGACCGGCGCCGGACGGATAATCGTCCGAATCACCGGCGGGACGGGGGGTTTGGTCACCAGCCATGACGGGGCGAACGATATCAGCCGGGAAGACGAGGCTGTGCCTCACCCCCCGCACAACCGTCGTTGTGTGGGCTTCTCGTGGGCGCCGTCGTCTGTGGGCACGCTACTCCCCTTCCGCCCGTGGGAAAATGACCGGAGGCCGACACATTGCGGCGCGTCCGCTGGTTGGGACGACCGCCAGGTCTAGCCCTGCGGCCGGCGAGCGTGCACCGTGGTCAGCCACCAGAGGTGCACCGCTGTCCACACTGCCACCCCGGCGACGATGCCAAGGCAAAGAGGGATCAAACCGGGCCAACCAGTCGACGCCACCACCACCAGCACCGCACCCAACAGGCTGAACTTCAGCACGTACAGGCCCACCCCGAGCGGCAGCAGCAACTGCGGGTTGACCTGATCGGCCCGCGCCAGCACCACCGTGGTGAGGGTGTAGCTGAGCACCGTGACGCCCACGCCGGCCGCCGCGCCGACCGCGGCCGTCACACCGCCGGTCACCCCGCCCACCACCGCGGCGACCACGGCGAGCGCCGCCGACGCGGCCAGCAACACCGGCAGGTGCCGCAGCCGCCACCGCCGGTCGGTGCCCGGCTCGACCACCCCGGGCTCAGCCACGGGGGTACGCCGGGAACGCCGCGACCAGCTCGGCCACCTCGGCACCGAGCCGGGTCAACTCGTCGACCCCGCCGGCAGCACCGGGATCGGTGCGCACCGCACGGGCGATCAGGGTCGCCACCTGGCGCAGCTCCCCCTCGCGCATCCCCTGCGTGGTGACGCTCGGTGTGCCCACCCGGATGCCGGAGGCCACCATCGGCGGCTGCGGGTCGTACGGGATGGCGTTCTTGTTCAGGGTGATCGACGCGGCGTCGCAGCGGCGCCCGGCCTCGGTGCCGGTCACCCCCAGCTCCCGCAGGTCGATCAGGGCGAGGTGGGTGTCGGTGCCGCCGGACACCGGGCGCATCCCCTCGTCGGCCAGCCCGGCGGCGAGCGCCTGGGCGTTGCTGACCACCTGCCGGGCGTACGTCTGGAACTCCGGCTGGGCGGCCTCGCGCAGCGCGACCGCCTTGGCCGCGACCGCGTGCATCAGCGGGCCGCCCTGGGTGAACGGGAAGACCGCCTTGTCGATCCGCTGGGCCAGCGACTCGCGGCACAGGATCATGCCGCCGCGCGGCCCGCGCAGCACCTTGTGGGTGGTGGCGCAGACGACATCGGCGTACGGCACCGGGGACGGGATCGCCCGTCCGGCGACCAGGCCGATGAAGTGCGCCGCGTCCACCATCAGGTACGCGCCGACCTCGTCGGCGATCTCCCGGAACCGCGCGAAGTCGATCAGGCGCGGGTACGCGGTGGCCCCACAGATGATCAGCTTGGGTCGGTGCGCCCGCGCCAGGTCCCGTACCTCGTCGTAGTCGATCTGCTCGGTGTCCGGCCGGACCGGGTAGCCGACCGGGTGGAACCACTTGCCGGAGAAGTTCACGCGGCTGCCATGGGTGAGGTGCCCGCCGTGCGGCAGATCCATCGCCAGCACCGTGTCCCCCGGCTGCACCAACGCGGCGTACGCGGCCAGGGTGGCGCTCGCCCCGGAGTGCGGCTGGAGGTTCGCGTGCTCGGCCCCGAAGAGTTCCTTGGCCCGGGCGATGCCGATCTCCTCGGCCCGGTCCACCTCGGCACAACCGCCGTAGTAGCGCCGGCCCGGGTAACCCTCGGCGTACTTGTTCGTCAGCGTCGAACCGAGCGCGGCGAGCACCGCCGGCGAGGTCAGGTTCTCGCTGGCGATGAGCTGCAGGCCGCCACGCAACCGGTCCAACTCGCCGAGGACCACCCCGGCGATCTCCGGATCGGTGGCCCTGAGCTGCGCGAAATCCGGCCCCCAGAAGGTGCTCGTCTCGGTCTCCACAGCGAACGAGTCTAGGGGGCCGCACACTGGAACCCGTGAGATGCCTCGTCACCGGCGCTACCGGCTACATCGGCGGGCGGCTGACGCCGCTGCTGCTCGCCGACGGGCACACAGTGCGCTGCCTCGCCCGCAAGGCGGTACGGCTGCGCGACGTGCCCTGGGCCTCGGCGGCCGACATCGTCGAAGGAGACCTGAGTCGACCGGAGACGCTGCCCGCCGCGTTCGCCGACGTGGACGTCGCGTACTTCCTGGTGCACTCGCTGGGCCGCTCCGACTTCGAGGCGGCCGACCGGGCGGCGGCGACCAATTTCGCGGCTGCGGCGCGCGAGGCCGGCGTACGGCGGATCGTCTACCTGGGCGGCCCCGAACCGGCGTCCGACGCGGAGGTGCCCTCCCCGCACCTGCGGTCCCGTGCCGAGGTCGGCCGGATCCTGCTGGGCAGCGGAGTGCCCACCGCGGTGCTCCGCGCCGCGGTGATCATCGGATCCGGCTCGGCGTCGTTCGAGATGCTGCGTTACCTGACCGAGCGGCTGCCCGCCATGATCACCCCACGTTGGGTCCGCAACCGGATCCAACCGATAGCGGTCCGCGACGTGCTGCACTACCTGGCCGGCTGCGCCGAACTGCCGACCGAGGTCAACCGGGGCTTCGACGTCGGCGGTCCGGACGTGCTGACCTTCCGCGAGATGATGCAGCGTTACGCCCGGGTGGCCGGGCTGCGCCGGCGGATCATCGTGCCGGTCCGCCCGCTCACCCCGTCCCTCTCCTCGCACTGGGTCGGGCTGATCACCCCCGTGCCGAACAAGATTGCCCGCCCCCTGGTGGAGAGCCTGATCCACGAGGCGGTCACCCACGAACACGACATCGCCCGCTACATCCCCGACCCACCCGGCGGGCTGACCGGCTTCGACGAGGCGGTGGCGCTGGCGCTGGCCAAGGTGCGCGACGCCCAGGTGGAGACCCGCTGGTCCACAGCGAGCGGCCCGGACGCCCCCGCCGAGCCACTGCCCACGGACCCGGTGTGGTCCGGTGGCACCGCCTACACCGACGTGCGGGAACGAGCGGTCGACGCACCACCCGCCGCGCTCTGGCGGGTCGTCGAGGGCGTCGGTGGCGAACACGGTTGGTACTCGTTCCCCCTCGCCTGGTCGATCCGCGGCTGGCTGGACCGGCTGGTCGGCGGGGTCGGGCTGCGGCGAGGTCGGCGCGACCCGCACCGCCTCCAGGTCGGCGAGGCGCTGGACTTCTGGCGGGTCGAGGAGATCATCCCGGGCGAGCTGCTGCGACTACGCGCCGAAATGCGCCTACCCGGCCGGGCCTGGCTGGAGATGCGGGTCCTGCCGGCCGGCGACGGCCGCAGCCGCTACCAGCAACGCGCCGTCTTCCTGCCGCGCGGCCTGCCGGGGCACGCCTACTGGAAGTCGGTGGCCCCGTTCCACGCGGTGGTCTTCGGCGGAATGGCCCGCAACATAGCCCGCAACGCCGAACAACCCCGCTAACCACCCCGCGCCTCCCTGCCCCCCGCCCCGCCCCTCCCTGCCTCCCCACTCCGCGATCTTGCACTTTGTGTTGTCGATTTGAGAGCTGGAGCACCCTTTGTCGCGACAGAAACTGCAAGATCGCGGGAGTGAGGCGGGCGCGGGGCGGGGCGGGGCGGGGCGGGGCGGGGCGGGGCCAGGGTGAAGCGGGGCTTGGGGTGGGGTTAGTTGCCGGCTTGGGGTTGGGTTTGGAAGGCGGTGCGTTCGCTCGGCGGGACGAAGTCGCGGATCGGTTGGTCGCGCAGGGCGAAGGCGAGCACTTCGCCGACCGCGTTCACCATCTGGGCCTGCACCGCCTGACCGACCGCGTCCCGGGGATCGTCCGGGTTCGCGGCCATCGAGGCGACCGCGAGTTGCGGCGTGAACGCCACCACCGTCTCCGTCTCGTACCGCTCGGAACTGCCGGTCTTGCCCGCCACCGGGCGGCCGAGCTTCGCCCGCAGCCCGGGTGCGGTGGCGCCGTCGCAGCGCCCGTACATCGACTGGTCGCCGACCGGGCAGCGGGCCGCGTCGGTGGCCGCCCGCGCGACGTCGGGGTCGAGCACCTGTCGGCAGTCCGGCTTGGCGGCGTCGACCGGCCGCCCGCCCGAGTCGGTGATCGAGACCACCGGCAGCGGCGCGCACCAGGTCCCCTCGGCCGCCACTGTGGCGTACGCGCTGGCCAGGTCCAACGGGGTGGTCGCGGCCACGCCCAGGGTGAACGGACCCCAGTCCTTCGCGCCGTAGCGGGCCAGCTTGGCGTCGGACTCGGCCCGCAGCACGATGCCGAGCCGCTCGGCCATCTCCACCACCCGGTCGGCGCCGACCTTCTCGGTGAGCCAGGCGAAGTACGTGTTCACCGAGCGGCCGAACGCGCTCCACATGGTGCGGGGGCCGTCCATCGACGACGGGCTGGCGTTCGACGGGCACCACCGTCCGTCGCAGCTCGCTGCCCCGGTCACCGGGAAGCGGGTGAGCAACTGGGTCGGCGCCACGAAGTCGGTCGACAGCGGCAGGCCGGACTCCAGCGCGGCGAGCAGGGTGAAGAGCTTGAACGTCGAGCCGCCCTGGTACCCCTCGATCGCGCCGCCGCCGGCGACCAACTGGTTGACGGTGTTCGGTCGGTTCTTCTGCCCGACCGGGTTGTCCGCCACGCTGTAGGCGCGGTTCACCGACATGGCCAGCACCCGCCCGGTACCCGGTTGCACGACCGCGGTGGGCGCCGCCTCGGCCCTGGTCGGCGCGTAGATCTTCAGCACCTGCTCGGTGGTGGCCCGCTGCACCCCCGGGTCCAGCGACGACACGATGGAGAAACCGCCCCGGCGCAGCACGCGCTGCCGTTCGTCGGCGGTCGCCCCGAACGCGGACTGGCTGCTCCACCAGCGGGTGAACCAGTCGCAGAAGAAGCCCCAGTCGCGGTGCGCGTCGGGCACACCCGTGCAGTCGTTCGGGGTCTCGCTGGGCCGCAGTTGCAGCGGTTCGGCGCGGGCCGCCGCCGCCGCGTCCGCCGGCACCTGCCTCGTCTCCACCAGCCGCTCCAACACGTACGACCGTCGGGCCACCGCGCTGTCGGCGTCGCCGTTGATCGGGTCGTCGCTGTCCGGCGAGCGCACCAGACCGGCGAGCAGTGCCGCCTGGGCCAGGGTCAGCTCGGCCGGGGAGCGGGAGAAGTACCGCTTGCTGGCCGCCGCGATGCCGTACGCCCCGGCACCGAAGTAGGCGATGTTGAGGTAACGGGTCAGGATCTCGTCCTTGTCGAGTTCCCGCTCCAACGCGAGCGCGTACCGCATCTCCTGGAGCTTGCGGACGGTGGTGAGTTCGGTGGCGGCGTTCCGCTGCGCCTCGGTCAGCCGAGGGTCGTTGCTGAGCACGTTGCGGACGTACTGCATGGTCAGCGTGGAGGCGCCCTGCCTGGTCTGGCCGTCGCGCTTGTTGACGGTGAACGCGCGTACGACGCCCCGCAGGTCGACCCCGCTGTGCTGGTAGAACCGGACGTCCTCGGCGGCCACGATCGCCCGGCGCATGACCGGAGCCACCTCGTGCAGCGGCACGTCCACCCGGTCCTCCTGGTAGAAGGAGGTGATCAGGGTGGTGCCGTCGTTGGCGTACAGGTTGGAGCGCTGCGCGGTGGGCGGCGTCCGGAGTGTGTTCGGCAGCTCCGAGTACGGCGTCGACAGGGCGCTGAAGCCGATCCCGAAGACCAGGGCCGCGGGCAGTGCGGCGGCGGCCAGCACCAACCCGGCCAGCACTCCGGCGATCACCACGGTCAGTAGTTTGTCGAGTTGGGCCCGGATCATCAGCTCTCCCCGCAGGAGCCGGTCACGCTAGGACCCGTTCAGAATGACCCGGAACGCCCCTTTGGCCCTGGGTTTTCCCCAAACCCGGAGGAAACTCGCACCACGCTCAGGGCAGCAGCGCGCCGGCCAGCGGGTGGACCGTCTCCTCGATCTCGTCGGCGACCCGGCTGTAGCACTGGTCGCCACGACCCCACGGGTCATCCAGATCATCGGTGGTCAGCGCCGACGCGCCGAGCCGCGCGTCGTGCGCCGCCGCCACCAGGGCCATCCCCCGGGCGTACACGGCCTCCGGGGTGGCGTCACCAGGTGGCAGCGCGGCGGTGTCCACGACGGCCAGCAGCCGGCCGAACTCGCCCAGCACGAACGTGCGGGCCGCCGCGTCCGGACGAAGCGCCACCACGTACTCCTGCTGGTCGGCGGTGGCGGTCAGGACCAGGTCGGCGGCGTCGATGTGGTCCGAGCGCAGCTTGCGCGCCGCGAACCCCGCCACGTCCCCACCACGGCCGGTGACCTGCCGTGCCGCCGGCGGGTTCATCTCCTCGCCCGCGTGCCAGCCACCCGTGCCGGCGCTGTGGCTGTGCACCAGCTCCTCGGCCTGGGCCGGGTCCTGCGAACGCCGGGTCAGCCGTTCCCGCACCGCCAGGGCCAGCAGCCGCTCCGCCATCGGCGAGCGGCAGATGTTGCCCATGCAGACGTGCAGAACAGTGAACGGGGGCACTCAGACCGCCCGACCGTCGACGAGATCCGGAACCACGTCGCGCAGCTTTTCCAACGGGATCGCCCCGGCCCGCAACAGCTGCGGCACCTCACCGGTCAGATCGACGATCGTGCTGGGCACCGGGTCCGGGCAGGGGCCGGCCTCCAGGTAGGCCCGCACCGAGTAGCTGAGCTGGTCACGTGCCTCGTCGGCGGTGACCGCGGCCGGCTGGCCGGTCTTGTTGGCCGACGAGACCGCCATCGGGCCGGTCTCGCGCAGCACCTCCAACGCCACCGGGTGCAGCGGCATCCGCACCGCCACCGTGCCGGTCTTGTCGCCCAGGTCCCACTGCAGGCTCGGCGAGTGCTCGACCACGATCGTCAGGGCACCCGGCCAGAACGCCTCCACGAGGTCCCGGGCGGCCGTGGGCAGCGAGAAGACCAACCCGTCCAGGGTGTGCCGCGAGCCGATCAGCACCGGCGGCGGCATCTGCCGACCCCGGCCCTTGGCATCGAGCAGCGCCTTCACCGCGTACGGGGTGAACGCGTCCGCGCCGATCCCGTACACGGTGTCCGTCGGGAGAACGACCAGCTCGCCGTTCTTGACCGCCTCGATCGCCGCGGCGATGCCGCGGTCCCGATCGGCGGGCGATCGGCAGTCGTAGAGCATCACGAGGAGTCAGTCTGCCACGCCGCCCCGATCGGGGCGTGCTGGCCGTCCGCCCGTCGGGACGCGGTCGCGTAGCGGGGACGCCCGGTGAGGTCCAGATGCTCCGCGACAGCGGTGAAGCCGCCGTCCTGGGCGAGCAGCTCGGGCACCGCCGCGCCGTGGGTGTCGTCGTGCTCGACGCCGAACACACCTCCCGGGCGCAACAGCACCGCGGACCGGGCGACGACCGGCCGGATCACCACCAGACCGTCCGCGCCGCCGAAGACCGCCTCCGCCGGGTCGTGCCCGGCCACCTCCGGCGGGACCACCACGTCGTCCGGCACGTACGGCGGGTTGCAGAGCAGCACGTCCACCCGGCCCACCAGTTCGGCCAGCAGGTCCGGCGATGTCACATCGGCCTCGACCACCTCGATCGGCCGGTCCCCCGCCGCGGCGCGCTCGGCCGCGTTGCGCCGCAGCCACACCAGCGCCCCCGCAGACCGCTCCACAGCGATCACCCGCGCTCCCGGCAGCTCCTGAGCCACCGCGAGCGCGATCGCGCCCGAGCCGCTGCACAGGTCTACCACCACCGGGTCGGGCCGCCCCTGGGCCTGCTCGACGCCCCAGCCGGCCAACAGCTCGGTCTCCGGGCGGGGCACGAAGACACCCGGGCCGACCGACAGCTCCAGGTGCCGGAACCCGGCCCGCCCGGTCAGGTGCTGCAACGGCTCGCGCGCGGCGCGGCGGCGCGTCAACTCGTCGAGCCGCGCCACCTGGTCGTCGCTCAGGTCGTCGGCGATGGCCAGCCGACCCCGGGAAACCCCGAGCACGTACGCCGCCAGCAACTCGGCCTCCACCCGGGCGGAGCCGACCCCGGCGGCGGCGAGGGCGCGGGCCGCTCGGGCCACCGCGGCGGACGGCCGGATGGGACCTGTCCCTTCGGGGGGGTGTTGCGGCAAAGTACTCACGACATAATCATGAAGCGTCGCGGGCGACGTGACGAACAGGTGCGCCCAGGCGCGCACGACAGGAGGTTGACGGGTGGGCTGGCTCGACCGGGTCGATGACCAGGTTGACGCCCTGACGCACGCCCGGGCGTTGCAGGAGGCCAGCCGCTCCGCGGAGGCGTACGTCCTGCTGGAGCGTGTGATCCGCACCACCGACGACCCGGCGGCGCGGGCGGACGCCATGGTGCAGCGCCTCTCCGCGCTGATCAATCTCGGTCGGACGGCGGAGTTCACCCGGGCCATCGAAGAGGCGTCGGCGGCGGTCCGCGACCTCGCCGAGCCCTACCTGCACGGTCACCTCAACGCCCTTGCCGCGCTCGCCGCGCACCACCAGGGCGCACTGGACCGCTGCGTCATGCACCTCGTCCGGGCGGCCCGGGCGCTGGGCGCCGTCGCCGACCCGGACCGGGACACCGCCTGGGGCTGGCACGACCTGGCCATGGCCTACAGCTACCTCAGCTTCCACGGGTACGCCCTGGGGGCCATCGAGCGGGCCCGGCAGCTCGGGCTGACCGCCGGGATCCCGGAGGAGACGTTCGCCGCGCCGGGCATCCGGCTGCGCAACGCGGTGGCCCTCGACCACAACGGCGACAGCGACGGTTGCCTGCGGGTGCTCCGGGACGTGGCCGCCGACCTGACCCGCTTCGTCCGCGCCGGGCGGGCGGCCCAGCTACGCCCGAGCAGCCTCGCCGCGTACGGCTACGCGGCGGCTCGGCAGGCCGCGCTCGGCGATCAGGTGGCAACCGAAGGCCCCGAGCCGGCCCGGTTGATGACCCACGGCGGGGACAGCGCCCGCGCCCGCGACCTGCGTCAGCTCGGGCAGGTGTGCCTCGCCGTCGCCGACGGTCGGCCGATCGAAGCGGTCGCCCGACTGGACACCGTCCAGGTCTCCAACGAGACGCTCGGGGCGGCCGAGCCGGCCCGGCTGCGCAGCATCGCGTTGACCCGTGCCGGGGACCACCTGGCGGCGCACCGGGCCGACCGGCTGTCGTTCCGGCTCGCCGCGCAGCGCAACGACCGGCTGCGCGACGTCTACATCGACGGCATCGCCGCGCGCATCGACCACGAGGAGATGCGCCGTGAGGCGGCACGCTTCGAGGGCGAGGCGTTGACCGACCCGCTCACCGGGCTGCCCAACCGCCGCCGGTTGGAGCGCTACATCACGGCGGTGGTCACCCGGGGCGATCGAGTGGTGATCGGCGTCTGCGACCTGGACGGTTTCAAGGCGGTCAACACCCGGCACGGGCACCATTCGGGCGACCTGGTGCTGCAACGCATCGCCGGCGTGATCAACCGGGTGATGCGCCGAGGCGACTTCGTGGCCCGCTACGGCGGTGATGAATTCGTGGTGGTGCTGCCGGACACCGGCATGATCGAGGCCGCCGAGGTGGCCCGCCGGATCGAGGCAGCGGTCCGCCTGGAGGACTGGGAGTCGTTGGTCCCGGGCACCCCGGTCGGGGTCAGCATCGGCTTCGCCGAGGTCTCCGGTGGCAGCGGGCTGCGCGACGCGCTCAGCGTCGCGTTCGAGCAGGCCGACCGCGAGATGCTCCGCGCCAAGACCCGCCCGCGCGCAAGCTGATCAGCCTTCGCGGGGTCGAGGGTCGGGACCCGGGGGGTCGGGGTCAGCGGCGGGTCAGCTCGGTGTCGCCGGCCAGCCGGGCGGCCCGGTCGGCCTCGGTGAGGGCGTCCAGGACCCCGTCCAGCTCGCCGCCGAGCGCCAGGTCCAGGTTGTACGCGGTGTAGCCGATCCGGTGATCGGTGATCCGGTTCTGCGGGAAGTTGTAGGTGCGGATCCGCTCCGATCGGTCCACGGTGCGCACCTGGGCCTTACGCGCGTCCGAGGCGGCGGCGTCGGCCTGCTCCTGGGCGGCGGCGAGCAGTCGGGCCCGCAGGATCCGCATCGCCTGCTCGCGGTTCTGCAACTGGGACTTCTCGTTCTGGCAGGAGACGACGATGCCGGTCGGCAGGTGGGTGATCCGCACCGCCGAGTCGGTGGTGTTCACCGACTGGCCACCCGGGCCGGACGAGCGGAACACGTCGATGCGCAGCTCGTTCTGGTCGATCGTGACGTCGACGTCCTCGGCCTCCGGAAGCACCAGCACCCCGGCGGCGCTGGTGTGGATCCGGCCCTGCGACTCCGTCACCGGGACACGCTGCACCCGGTGCACGCCGCCCTCCCACTTGAGCCGCGACCAGACGCCGTTGCCACCGTCCGGCACACCCTTGGTCTTGATCGCCAGGGAGACGTCCTTGACCCCGCCGAGGTCGGAATCCTGCGCGTCGATCACCTCGGTGACCCAGCCGTGCCGCTCGGCGTACCGGGTGTACATCCGCAGCAGGTCACCGGCGAACAGCGCTGACTCCTCGCCACCCTCACCGGCCTTGATCTCGACGATCACGTCCTTGGCGTCGTGCGGGTCGCGCGGAATGAGCAGCTCGGCGAGCCGTTCCTCCAGCACCGGCAGGGACCCGGCGATGGCGTCCGCCTCAGCCGCGAAGGACGGGTCCTCGGCGGCCAGCTCGCGAGCCGCGGCCAGATCGGCGCGGGCCTGCTCCAACTCGTCGGCGGCCTTGTGCAGCGGCACCAGCTCGGCGTACCGGCGGCCGACCCTGCGCGCGGTGGCCTGGTCGGCGTGGATGGCCGGATCGGCCAACCGCTTCTCCAGCTCCGCGTACTCGTCGAGAAGGCCGGCCAGACGCTCGCTGCTCATGCTGCGGATGCTCCTTCGACGGTGCGCGACGACCGGGCCGGGGCCGGGAGGCCAGCGGCCGGGCGGAAATGGAGGAAAACGCGGACGGCGCCCGCGTCCGGTGGAAAACCGGACGCGGGCGCCGAACGAGGAGTTACTTGGCCTTCTTGGCCTGAACCTTGGCGTACTTCTGCTGGAACTTCGCGACCCGGCCGGCGGTGTCGAGAACGCGCTGCTTACCGGTGTAGAACGGGTGGCAGGCGCTGCAGGTCTCGGCGTGGATCGTGCCGCCCTTGGCGGTGCTGCGGGTCGTGAACGTGTTGCCACAGGAGCAGCTGACCTCGGTGGTCACGTACTCCGGGTGGATGTTTGCCTTCATCTCGCCTCGGTCCTCTCGTTGGTGGTCGCCGGGTCGCCGTCATCGCTCGTCGCGCCGTACGCGACGGGCTCGGGCGTGAACCGGAACCGGTGGCCGATTGACCAGTGTGCCATGGGCCTGAGCCGACCCGGCAATCGGGCCGCACACCTCGTCCGGCATCGTCAACACGTGCCTACCCGTCCGCATTCCCGCCGCCCGGCGGGGCATTCGCGCGCCCGGCGGACCGCCGCCAGGTACCCCGACCGGGGTACGCCCGTCGAGCCGGAGGTGGGTCGATGACCCGTCTGATCGCCACCCGGGGACTGCCCGCCTCCGGCAAGACGACGTTCGCCCGCACGCTCCAGCCGTCCGTGTCGCGGGTGAACCGGGACGATCTGCGTCGGATGCTGCACGGCGAACGGCTGTTCACCCAGTGGGCCGAGGCGCAGGTGACGGCCGTCCAGCAGGCTCAGGTCGAGGCGCTGCTGCGGGCCCGAGCGGACGTCTGCGTGGACGACACCAACCTGCGCGCGCGGACCCTGCGCGGCTGGGCCGAGCTGGCCGCCCGCCACGGCGCGGACTTCGAGGTGCACGACTTCACCGACGTGCCGCTGGACGAGTGCCTGCGCCGCGACGCCGCCCGCCCGGCCAGCGACCAGGTCGGCGCGGACGCGATCCGCCGGCTGCACGAGCGCTACCTTCAGGGGCGGGAGTTGCCGTTGCCGGTGCCGCAGGCTCGCACCGGACGACCCGCCGTGGTGCACCCGCCGTCGACCGAGCCACCGGAGATCGTCCTGGTGGACATCGACGGCACCGTCGCGCTGGCCGTCTCCCGCAGCCCGTACGACATGACCCGGGTGGGTCAGGACCAGCCGAACACGGCGGTGATCGCGGCGGTCCGGGCGATGCACGCCGCAGGCTACGGGGTGGTCTTCTGCTCGGGGCGGGACGCCTCCGCCCGCGCGGCCACCGAGGCGTGGCTGGCCCGGCACGTACGGGTGCCGTACCTGGGCCTGCACCTGCGCGCCGTCGGCGACTCCCGGAAGGACTCGATCGTCAAGCGGGAGATCTACGACCGGGAGATCCGGGACCGCTACCGGGTGGCCGGCGTCTTCGACGACCGCGTCCAGGTGGTCCAGATGTGGCGGTCCCTGGGCCTCACCGTCTTCCAGGTGGCCGACGGCGACTTCTGAGGTGTCCGGACGGGCCCCGCGCGTGGGGCCCGTCCGGACGGTGTCACCCGGTGACGGTGATGGTGGCCTCGGCACGCGCGCCGTTCACATCGACCGTCAGGCGAATCGGCGCGCCGGGCCGCAGTGCCGTCAGGGCACCGGTCGCCGGGTCGAACCGGGCGGTGTGCCAGGGGCGCACCCCGGCCGCCGAGCCGACGTGCACCCCCGGCGACGCCGACCAGTCGGCGCTGACCGGTGCGGCCACCGGGACCGTACGCCCGCCGGGCTGGGTCAGCGTGGCGGTGACCGTCACGGGGGTGCCGACCGCGACGCTGGCCGGGGCGGCCACGGTGAGGCGGTCGGCGTGCGCGTGGAACTCGGCGTCCACCCAACGCGGGCCCTCGGCGAGCGGGTCACGGCGGGCCCGGTCCGCCTCGACCGGGCTCACCGGGTCCACGCCGAACTCCGTCCAGCCGGTGAAGCCGCCCTGGTCGGCAGGGGTCGACGGCGTCTTGCCGGAGTTGCCGTTGATCACGTACGGCACCCCGTCCACCCGGTCGGCGTGGAAGGTGCCGACGTGCCCACCCACGAACAGCGCGCCCTTGCCGGTGCGGTGCTGGAAGTCGGCCAGCCACTGTTCCAGCAGCGCCGCCTCCTTGCGGTCGCCGAGCTGGCTGGCCTGCGCCGGGCTGGGGTCCCGTGGCGGGTGGTGGTGCAGGACGACGACCGAACCCACGCGCCGGTCGGTGGCCGCGGCGTCCAGCGTCTCGCGGAGCATCCGTACCTGGTCGAAGCCTCCGCCGCGCAGCGTCCCGGTGGACGAGTTCAGCGTGACGAACCGGGTGCCGTTGTGGTCGAACACCCGGGAGGTGGCACCGAACGCGGCCGCGAAGTTGCTGATCGGAGCGCCCATGATCTCGTGGTTGCCGGGCACGTAGTACCAGGGCAGCGCGTCGCCCAACTCCTCGTCGAGGATGCGCCGGGCCAGCGCGAAGTCGGCCGGGTAGGCGGTGTCCACGAAGTCGCCGTTGATCAGGAGGAAGTCCGGCCGGGCCGCCCGCACCTCGCGCAACGTCCGCCGGGCCTGGGCGACCAGGTCGCTGTCCGGGTCGGCGGCGACGAACTGGGCGTCGGAGAGCACAGCGAACCGCCACGGCGCGCCGTCCACAGTGCCGTCGCGGACCACCACCCGATCGGTACGCGGGGCCACCTGCGGCACGTCGACCGTCGGGGGCACCTTCGCCACGAGGTCGTCGATGATCACCTCGCTGGTGTACTGCGCCGCCGCGTTCGTCTCGGCCACGTAGAAGCGGCGTACCCGCACCGGGTACTGCACCCCGGCCGGCACCGCGAACTCCACGTACCGCCAACCGGTCCACGTGATCAGTGGGCCACGCAGCACGTGTTGCGTGTCCTGGGCGTCGTGCAGGTGCAGGCTGGGCCACTCCCCGGTGCCGTTGCCGTGGATCCACATCCCGAAGGCCTGCGGTTGACCGGGCACCTCGATCCAGGCGGGCGGGTCGGCGTACGCGGCCCGCGTGCCGGTGGACTGGCTGAAGTCGTACGACATGCGCAGGCCGGTGCCGGTGTGCCCGGGCGCCGGCGCCACCGAACCGCTGGCACGGGCCTGACTGAACCGCCAGGACGCGGCGTCGTCGAAACCGGCGACCGGCACGTCGGTCAGCCCGACGGTGACCGGCAGGACAGCGCTCGTGCGTCCGACGTGAACGGTCACCAGGCCGGAGCCGCTGTCCCGCAACGCGGCGATGGACAGGTTGCCGTCCCCGGTGGGGGTGATCCGCAGCAGGTCCCGGTCGTAGTCGAGGGTGAGGTCGTCCGGCTCGATCGGCGCGGTGTTGCCTTCGCCGTCGTACCCGACGACGCCGACCAGGGCGTCACCTTCCGGGCCGGTCAGCCCGACCCGCGGCACGGTGGTGCCGATCCGGGCCAGCGGGCCGAGCACCGTGAGGTTCAGCGAGCCGGTGACCCGCCCCCGTCCGGCGGTGACCGTGCTGGGTCCCGGCGAGGCGGCGTGGAACACGCCGTCACTGTCGACCCGGCCGCGTACCGCCGGGGTCGCCCGCCAGGTGGGGGCGCCGGCCGCCGGGCCGTACGTCTCGTCGTAGCCGGACGCGGTGAGAGTGCGGGTCAGCCCCGGGAAGACCCGGTCGGGCCCTCCACCTCGCACCGGTGAGACGCCCGGGGCGGCGGTGGGGTCGCTGGCCGTCTCGACCCAGTAGCCGGTGAGTCGCCCGCTGCCCTTCGGCGCGTAGATGGCCAGGCCGTTGGGCACGGCCCGCTCGCTGCCGTCGGAGGGGCCGTTCTCCACCTGCACGGCGGGCGCTCCCGGCTCCCGGGCCAGCAGCGTGGACGATCCGCCACCGTCCAGGTTGAGCGCGTGGTGGGCGCCCAACTCGGCCATCATCCGGCCCATCTCGGTCTGCGTCACGCCGCGGCTGTCGACCTGACGGCCGTCCACCGTCAGCATGATCATTTTCCGACCGTCGGCACTGAACCCGACGGCGGTGCGGGGCGCGAGGGTCGGGTCCGCGATGGTCTGCACGACACCGTCGCGGACGAGGACGTTGCCGCCTCCGACCGCCGCGTGCAGGGTGCTGCCGTCGGACGGCTTCGGCCGCCAGGCGACCGCCACCGGGTCACCGGGGCGCAGACCGGCAAGCGCGTCCGCGCCGAGGTCGCGGCCGAGCAGCACGGTGCTGCCCGCGACGATCGGGCCGCTACCGGCCACGTCTCCCACCGCGGCCACCCGACCGCCGGTCACGGTGACCTCGACCACCCGGGTCGCGCCCTCCACGGCACGCTGCCGGGAGTACGTCCCCCACAGCTCGGTGAACGCGCCGATGCCGTTGGCCTGCACCATGTTGTTGAACTGGGTCAGCGGGACCGGCCCGGTGGGCAGGGCGGCGCTGCCGTCGAAGTTCACCTCGATCACCCGCCCGACCCCGTTGGTGGTGACCGCCACCGCGTTGTGATGACCGTTGACCCCCGACTGGATCAGCTCGCCGTCACGGACGCCGACGCCCTGGGCGGCACCGGAGTTGTTGATGTCGAAGAAGTCGCCGTTGACCGCGGCGACCGCGCGCGACTGGTCCACCGCCTTCCGCAGCGGCTCGGCCCGGCTGACCGCGCCGGAGTTGACGTAGTCGACAGTGGAGCCGCCGGCCAGGTCGGTGGTGAGCGCGTCGGCGCGCAGCCAGCCCTCGGCGTCGTACCGGTCGAAGGACGTCAGTTGCACGCCCGGCGCGACCGGCCGGGTGGCCTTCGAGGTCTCCAGCCCGCCGGCCGGCTCCAGGCCACCAGCGCCGGCGGTCGGGGCGGTCGCGGCGGCCAGGCTGACCGAGCCGGCCGGGCGGGAGGACGCGGGCGGCGCGTCCTCGGCGATGGTGGGTGAGGCCACCGACGGTGAGGCCGGTGTGGGCGGATCGATGGTGGGTGCGGCGGTGGCCGGCGGCGACAGGGCCAGGGCGAGCAGCGGCGTCAGCAGCAGGACGCCGGTGCGGCGGGCGGATCGTCTGCGGGTACGCATGGACGACAGTCAACCCGGCAATGAATAGAAGTTTCAATACCTGTCGACTGAACCGAAGGAAAATTCCATCACCTGACGGCGCTCCGACCCGCTGCGGCTCCCGCCGGCCGCGGATGTCGGGCCCGGGAACATGACGAAGGGGCACGGCCGCGATGGCCGTGCCCCTTCGTCGTCACCCGGGGATGGTTACTCCCCCGGCGTCGACTTCGCGATCTGCATCAGGAACTCGATGTTGGTGCGGGACTGCTTGAGCCGGTCCAGCAGGAGATCCATCGCGGCCTGCGAGTCCAGCGAGTGCAGCACCTTCCGGAGCTTGTGGATGATGGCCAGCTCTTCCGGTGCGAGCAGGACCTCTTCCTTACGCGTACCGGACGGGTTGATGTCGATGGCCGGGAAGGTCCGCTTGTCGGCGATCTTCCGGTCCAGCTTCAACTCGGCGTTACCGGTGCCCTTGAACTCCTCGAAGATGACCGTGTCCGCCATGGACCCGGTCTCCACCAGCGCCGTGGCGATGATGGTCAGCGACCCGCCGTTCTCGATGTTGCGGGCCGCGCCGAGGAAGCGCTTCGGCGGGTACAGCGCAGTGGAGTCGATACCACCCGACATGATCCGGCCGCTGGCCGGCGCCGCCAGGTTGTACGACCGACCGAGCCGGGTCACCGAGTCGAGCAGCACGACGACGTCGTGCCCAAGCTCGACGAGGCGCTTGGCCCGCTCGATGGCCAGCTCCGCCACCGTGGTGTGGTCCTGCGGCGGACGGTCGAACGTGGCCGCGATGACCTCGCCCTTGATCGACCGCTGCATGTCGGTGACCTCTTCAGGCCGCTCGTCCACCAGCACCACCATCAGGTGGCACTCCGGGTTGTTGCGGGTGATCGCGTTCGCGATCGCCTGCAGCACCATCGTCTTACCCGCCTTGGGCGGAGACTGGATGAGCGCCCGCTGGCCCTTGCCGATCGGCATGACCAGGTCGATGACCCGGGTGGTGAGGATGTGCGGCTCGGTCTCCAGCCGCAGGCGCTCCTGCGGGTAGAGCGGGGTGAGCTTGTAGAACTCCGGACGACGCCGGGCCTCCTCGGGCTCCATCCCGTTGATCGTGTCCAGCCGCATCAGCGGGTTGTACTTGTCGCGCCGCTGGTCGCCGCTGTTGCCGCCCTCGCGGGCCGCCCGCACCGCGCCGGTGATCGCGTCACCACGGCGCAGGCCGTACTTCTTGATCTGGGACATCGAGACGTACACGTCGTTCGGGCCGGCCAGGTAACCGGTCGTCCGCACGAAGGCGTAGTTGTCGAGCACGTCGATGATGCCGGCCACCGGGACGAGTACGTCATCCTCGTTGACCTGCGGCTCACGCCCGCCGGTGTCGGCACCGGTCTCGGTGCGCTCGCCGCGCCCACGGCGACGGTCCCGGAAACGGCTGCGCCGGCCGCGCCGGCCGCCACCCTCGTCGTCGTCGTCGCTGTCCCGCTCGGCACGCTGACCACGGTCGTTGCGGTCGTTGCGGTCGTTGCGGTCGTTGCGGTCACCGCGGTCGGGTCGGTCGTTGCGCTCGGCCCGCTCGCCCCGGTCGGAACGCTCGCCCCGGTCGTTACGCTCGCCACGCTCGGCCCGATCGCCACGCTCGGCACGGTCACCCCGGTCGTTGCGCTCGCCACGCTCGGCCCGATCGCCACGCTCGGCACGGTCACCCCGGTCGGCACGCTCGCCGCGGTCGGCACGCTCGCCGCGGTCGGCACGCTCGGTCCGCTCGCCCCGGTCGGCACGCTCGGCGCGCTCCGGACGCTCGGCCCGGTCGCGGCGGTTCTCGCCACGGTCGGCCCGCTCGCCGGCTTCCGCCTCGTCGCTACGCGGCTCGGTCGTCCGCGCCTCGGTTGCCCGCGGCTCGGTTGTCCGCGCCTCAGCGGGGCGAGCCTCGGTGGTACGGGCCTCCGCCGTTGCGGTCCGGCTCCGCCGGGTGCGGCTACGGCCCTCGGTCTCGGCGGCCGGCTCGGCCGGCGCCTGCTCGGCACCGCGTCCTTCGGCTGCCGGCCGGTCGGCGGTCTCCCGCACCTCGGCGCGCACTCCCTCACGGGTCGGGGCGGCCGCGGCCGCGACCTCGGCCCGTGGTCGAGGGGTCCCGGCGGCGTTGCCGCCCTGCCGCTCGGAAATCGCGGCGATCAGCTCGCCCTTGCGCATGCGAGCCGTGCCGGAGATGCCGAGCGACGCAGCCAGGCTCTGCAGCTCTGGCAGCAGCATCGCCGACAGACCGGTGCCGCTACGCCGACGACGGGCGGGAGCGGCTGCGGTGGCATCGCCAGCGACGTTGGAAACATCCGACGTCACGTCGGTGGTGTCGCTCAATGGATTCCTTCCCTCGATAGGCCGGGACTGCCCGGAGTCGGAGCTCAGGTGGCCGGGCGGCCTCGGTGCACCCGCCTCGCAAGGACGCGTCGCGGGAGTCTGTGACACAGCAGCCGGTCGGTATCCCGACTCACCAACGTCGGTGAGCAGGTCTCGCCGTCTGCGGCGACCTGTGGAAACTGCGGTGCGGCGTGGGCCTTTGGCAGGGGTAGACGGGCTGACCGCCGAGAGCTTCGGGGGTGCGCCGCCCCGCAGGAGATCGCGTGCTTCGCGGCTGTGCTAGGTCTAGAGCGTAATCAACTCTTCCGACCTGCGGCAACAGGGTCCCGCTCGGCGTGTCCAAGTCTACCCCGTGCGACCCGCGCGCCGCTGACGTCTATCGGTAACTGCCAGATCTCCCAGTCTGTTCCCACTGGGAAGCCCGCCGGAGGCTGACTGAGCGCCAGCACAGTCGGCCCCGCCCCACTGACCACAGCTGCCACATCGGCCGCACGCAACGCGCTGACCAGGGCAGATGTGCCTGGCATCCCCGCTGCGCGGTAATCCTGATGGAGTCGGTCGACGGTCGCCGGCAGCAGCAGGGTCGGGTCCGTGGTGAGCGCGTGCACCAGCAGCGCTGCCCGCCCGGCGGTCAACGCGGCGTCACCATGCGGCACGGTTGCCGGCAGAGCCGCCCGCGCGGTCGCGGTCAAACCGCGTTCCGCCGGTACGAAAACAGTGGGCCGCACCGCTGCGGCGACCGGCAGCGAAACCGCCCGGGCACCGCCCGGCTCGGACCAGGCCAGAGTGAAACCGCCCAGCAGGCACGGTGCCACATTGTCGGGGTGGCCCTCGATCTCGGCGGCCAGTCGCAGCGCACCGGCGTCGTCAAGGCGCTGCTCCCCATCGACGACCAGGGCACGGGCCAGCAGCACCCCGGCGACGATCGCGGCGGACGAGGAGCCCAGCCCACGTGCCTGCGGGATCCGGTTGACGCACTCCACGCTCAGCCCCGCGGGGTGGGCGCCGAGCACGTCGAACGCGGCGCGCATGGCTCGCACCACCAGGTGCCGGTCGTCGTCGGGCAGCTCACCGGCGCCCTGCCCGGTCACTGTCACCCGGACACCGCTTGAGGCGACCTCGGCGGCCACGTCGTCGTAGAGCCCGAGGGCGAGACCCAGCGCGTCGAAGCCCGGGCCCAGGTTGGCGCTGGTCGCCGGGACGCGGACCCGGACCGGCTCGGCGGTGAAGTTCGTCGGCACGCGCCCATGCTAGGGCTCGGGACCGACGAACCGGTCCCGCGCCCGCTGCCTGGGACCGTCGAGTTCAGCCGGCCGGGTCCGGGACCGGCTCGACGGCCGGCTCGGTGAGCGACAGCCGGCGGGTGTCGATCCGCCAGCCGACCGCGTACACGAGGGTGATCAGACCGCAGCCGGCGAGCACCACCCGTTCGTCGACCGAGTCCACCACCAGGGCCACCGCCAGTTGACTCACCGAGATCGCCAGCGTCGCCAGCATCATGTCGGTGGCGAAGACGCGGCCCCGCAACCGGTCCGGAACTTCACCCTGAAGGGCGAAGTTCGACATCACCCAGTTGCTGCCACCCGCGAAGTGCGCCACGAAGACCAGCAGCAGCACCAGTGGAAACCATCGCACCACCGAGGTGCCCAGGTAGGACAGGCCGTAGAGCGACATGGACAGCGCGAGCCCGGGCAGCAGCCAGGCCCGGTTGGTCAACACCCGGCGCATCAGGATCGGCCCCACCAACGCTCCCGCGCCACGGACGGCGAAGAGCAGGCCAGCGCCGAGCGGGCCGACACCGTACACGCCGGCCAGCAGCGGAAACACCGTCAGCACGCCGTTGCCCAGGCCCACCGCTGACTTGACGGTGACCAGCGCGAGCACCCGGGGGCGGTGACCGATGTAGCCGAGCGCCTCGCGGACCGCCGACCAGGTTCGCTGGGCCGGTTGGTCGGCGTCCCGGGGCGCCTGCAACGGCCGACGGATCCGGGTGGCGAGGGCCGCGGCCACCGCCAGGCCCACCGCCGCGACCCAGAAGCAGACGTACGGGCCGGCAGCGGTGCTGAGCACGCCGCCGAGCGACGCACCGACCACGGTCATGGTGCCCCAGGCCGAGCCGGCGACGGCGTTGCCAGCGGCGAGTTCGTGGGGCTCCAGCACGTTGGGCAGCGCGGCCTGGGCGGCCGGCGAGTAGAACGCCTTGGCGACCGCCACCACTCCGATGGCGACCAGCGCCAGCCACGCGGTTCCGGCGTTCCGCACGCCGAGCAGCAGCAACACGCCCGCCAGCGCGGCCACGTTCGCGGCGATCATGATCTTTCGGCGGTCGAAGCGGTCGGCGATCGTGCCGGTGTACGGCAGCAGTAACGCCACGATGCCGGTGTCCACGGCCAACACCAGCGCGCCCCAGACGCCGCTGCCGGTCAGGTGCGGCAGCAGCACCAGCAGCGGCACCATGACGAACCAGTCGGCGCCGAAGACCACCAGCTCGGCGAGGAAGAGGTTGCGGAAGCTCCGATTGCCGGTCAGAACCGAGAGGGTGGACGCCACGGAGCGCGACCCTACCTGGTCGGTGTCGCACCCACACCCGCTCCCAGCAGCGCCGAAACCGTGACGAAGGTGTAACCGCGCGACCGTAGACCGTTGATCATGTCGGTCAGACCCCGCAGTGCGACCAGCCGCCGGTGCGCCCCCACATCGTGGCCGAGCACGATCGTTCCCGGTCGGACCTCGGCGACGATCCGTTGGGCGTGACCGGCCGGATCGTCGGGGAACTGGCGCTCCACCATCTGCAACGACCAGAGCACCAGCCGATAGTCCAGCCGGGCCGCCGCGTGCAGCACCGCCCCGCCCAGGTGGCCGTACGGCGGGCGGAGGAGCGCCGGCGGCACCCCGGTCAGGTCGGCGATCGCGTCGTGGCTGCGGCGCAGGTCGTCGTACGCCTCGGCGGCGTTCAGTTCGGCCAGGTCCCGGTGTTCCCAGCTGTGGTTGCCCACCTCGTGCCCGGCGAGCCGGTCGCGGACGACGTCGGCGTGTCGACGGACCTGCGCCCCGACCATGAAGAAGGTGGCCGGCACCCGGTGCTGGGCCAGTGTGTCGAGCACCATGGAGGTCCACTGTGGTGCCGGTCCGTCGTCGAAGGTGAGGGCCACCAGGCGCTGGCCGGTCCGCCCGGACCAGACGACGTCGAGCGCGCCGGAGCCGACATCCTGTTGGCCGTTACCGAGGGTGGCGCTGGCGGGGCCGCCTGCGATCGGCATGCGGCGATGGGTGATCCACCCCGCCTCGGACGTCCCCGCGCCGATGGCCACACCGCCCCCCACCAGCAGGCCACGGCGCAGCAGGTCGCGTCGGCCCCACCCGCGCGCGCCCTCGGCCATCTGCCCGCCCCGCTTCACCCTCACCCCCACCCGTCTACGAGGAGTATGCAAGAAGTTACACAAAGTGTGGGGTGGTCGAGTCGGAGTGTTTTCGGTCGGATGAACCGGGAACGCCCCCGGCGACAATCCGCCGGGGGCGTTCCGAACTGCTCTGCGACCTACTCGGTCGGCTCCGCCGGAGGCAGCGGGGAGGTACGGCTACGCGGCAACCGCAGCACCTCGAACTGGTCCGTGCCCTCCACCAGCGCGGCCGACGGCGCGGGTCGCGCGGCCGGCTGCACACCCTCGGTCGCGACCGGGGCGGGTGCGCCGCTCGGCACCGCGACCTGGTTCGGCGCCGGCGCCTCGTCGGTCTCGGTCGTCGTGGTCACCGCCGACCCGCCGGAACGCCGTCGTGCGCGCCGAGCCCGCAGCGACTCCTTGGTGTGCTCCACCATCGTGTAGAGCGTCGGCACCAGGATCAACGTGAGCAGCGTCGAGCTGAGCAGACCACCGATCACCACGACCGCCAGCGGCTGAGAGATGAAGCCTCCCTCACCGGTCAACCCGAACGCCATCGGCAGCAGCGCGAAGATCGTCGCTACCGCCGTCATCAGGATCGGGCGCAGCCGGCGACGGCCACCCTCGACCACCGCTTCCCGGACCCCCATGCCCTGCGCCCGGTACTGGTTGATCAGGTCGAGCAACACGATCGCGTTGGTCACCACGATGCCGACCAGCATCAGCACACCGATCAGCGCCGGCACACCGAGCGGCGTCCCGGTGATCAACAGCAGACCGATGGCACCGGTCGCCGCGAACGGGATGGAGATCAGCAGGATCAGCGCCTGGGTGAGGCTACGGAAGGTGGCCACCATGATCAGGAAGACGATGGCGATCGCGGCCAGCACCGCCAGGCCCAGGTCCGCGAAGGCGTCCGCCTGATCCGCGCTGACACCACCGATGGTGAAGCTCGCACCCGGCACGTTGAGGCCGTCCAGCCGCGTCTGCAACTCCTTGCTGGTCGCGCCCAGGTTCGAGCCGGTCGCCGCGCCGGTCACCGACACGCTCCGCTCACCGTCGATGCGGGTGACCTGCTGCGGGCCCTCGCCCTGGGTGACCTGCGCGATGTCGCCCAGCTTGACCGGACCAACCGGCAGTGCCCGCAGCTCCTCCACCGTCATCGGCGGCTGCGTGCCCAACCGCAGCACCACGTTCTGCTGCTGGCCGTCGAGCGCGACCTGACCCAGCGGCGCTCCCCGGAACGCCTGCGACACGAGCTGCCCCACGGCGGCCTCGGTGAGCCCGACCCGACCGGCGGCGACCCGGTCCACCACCACGTCGACCCGCGGCACCCGCGCGGCCAGGCTGGTGGACACGTCCTCGACGTCCGGCAGGCCGGCCATCGCGGCCCGCGCCTCCTCGGCGGCCCGGGTCAGCGCCTCCGGGTCGCTGGCCTGGACGATCACCTCCAGCTGGCTGGTCGACGCCTCCTGCCCGCCACCGAAGCTGATCTCACCCACACCGGCGCCGAGCTTCTCGAACTCCTTGCGCAGCACCTCACGCATCTGCTTCGCGTCGGTGTCACCGTCGAGCGCCAGCGACCAGCTGGCGACGTTGTTGCCGCCGCCGCCCGCCCACGGGTTGTCCCCGCCGCCGGCGGTCACCTGGTACGTCTCGACGCCGTCGGTGTTCGACAGCACCGACTCGACCTGCTTGGCCGCCGCTTCGGTGGCCGCCAGGCCACTGCCGGCCGGCAGCTCCTGGCTCATGTTGAGGGTGTCCTGGCCGGAGTCGTCCAGGAAGTTGGTCTCCAACTTCTGCGCCAGACCGAAGGTGCCGAAGAGCACCAGCAGGCCGAGCCCGACGGTGATCCAACGGGTCGACCGCTTGCCGGTGGCGAACCCGATCACGGGCAGGTACGCCCGCTGCAACGGGCTGCGCAGCTCCTTCTCCTCCGCCGCGTTCCGTACCGCCTCGTCGTCAGCGGTGCCGCCGCGCGGCTTGAGGAACCAGTACGCGAGGACCGGAATCACCGTCAGAGACACCAGCAGCGAGGCGAGCAGGGCCACCGTCACGGTGATCGCGAACGGCGCGAAGAGCTGGCCCACGAACCCGCCGACCAGCGCGATCGGCGCGAACACCGCCACCGTGGTGAGGGTCGACGCGGTCACCGCACCGGCGACCTCCCGGACGCCGGTGATGATGGCGTGCCGTTTCTCCTCGCCGTACTCAAGGTGGCGTTTGATGTTCTCCAACACCACGATCGAGTCGTCGACCACCCGGCCTACCGCGATGGTCAACGCGCCGAGGGTGAGCAGGTTGAGCGAGTAGTCACCGATCCACAGGGCGATCAACGCCACCAGCACGGAGAGCGGGATGGAGACCGCGGTGACCACCGTCGAGCGCACCGACAGCAGGAACACCAGGATGACGATGACCGCCATCACCAGGCCCAGCAGGCCCTCAGTGGTCAGCGACTCGATCGACTTCTCGACGAACGGCGCCTGGTCGAAGACCACTGTCAGCTCCGCGCCGGAGGCGTCCTTCAGGTCGTCGAGCCGGTCCCGGATCTCGTGCGAGATCTCCACGGCGTTGCCGTCCGGTGCCGCGGTGACCGCGATACCGAGGCTGTCCTTGCCGTTGGTCCGGGTGATCGCCGTGGCCGGGGCGAGCTGCTGCTCGACCGTCGCCACGTCACCGAGGCGAACGGGTGCCGCGGCCGGGACGACCACGATGCCGCGCAGCTCCTCCAGGGTGGCGATCGGCGTGCCGACCTGCACCGGGAGGGCCAACGCCCCGTCGGTCACCGCGCCGGCCGGAACCGCCACGCCGTTGGTCTTCAGCGCCGCGCCGATCGCCGTCGGCTGGATCTTCGCGGCGGCCAACTTCGCCGGGTCGGGGGTGACCACCACGACGTCGTCGCGGGTGCCGGTCACCTCGACCGTGCGTACCCCCTCGATGCCCTCCAGCTCCGGCACCACAGTCGTGCGCAGCTTCTCGGCCAGCGCCCGCTCGTCCCCGGAACCGGCAGCGGCCAGCACCACCGCCGGCAGGTCGTCGGTGCTACCCGCGATGACCTGCGGGTCGACGCCCTCCGGCAGTTGGGAGTCGATCCGACTCAACGCGGTCTGCATCTTGTTGACGACGTCGTCGAGGTCGGTGCCGAACTCGTACGTCACCTGGACGGTGGCCGCCCCCTCGCGAGAGGTGGAGGTGACCTGGTCCAGCCCCGGGATGCCCTGGAGGGCGTTCTCGATCGGCTCGGTCACCTGCGACTCGACGATCTCGGGGCCGGCGCCGGGGAAGGGAGCCACGATGAACGCGGCCGGGAACTCGAGCGACGGCAGCAGTTGCTGCTTCAGCGACGGCACGGCGAACACTCCGAACACCGTGGTCACCACCGCGATGAGGGCAATCAGCCCTCGGTTGGCGAGGCTGAATCTGGCGAGCAGCGACATCGGCCTGGCTCACTCCTGAACGAGAATGCGGGCGGGGATACCCGAAAGTGTGCCGGACTCGCATACCTCGGCCCCCGCCGCCCCCGGACTGTCGCGCCGTTCAGCTCCCGCCGTGGAACACCGCCCGGACGGCGGCGCGCTCAGGCCAGGTCGAGGGCGCGCGCCGCGGCCAGCGGGTCGTTCGCGATGGTCACCGGTGCCGGCGCGGTGGAGATCGCCCACTCCGGGTCCTTCAGCCCGTGGCCGGTCACCGTGCAGACCACAGTGGAGCCGGGCGGCACCGCGCCCGCCGCGGCCTGCTGCAACAGGCCGGCCACGCTGGCCGCGCTGCCCAGCTCGACGAAGACCCCGACCTCACGGGCGAGCAGACGGTACGCCGAGAGGATCTCCCGGTCGGTCACCGACGCGATCAGGCCACCGGAGGCGTCTCGGGCATCCAGTGCCTTGGTCCAGCTCGCCGGATTGCCGATCCGGATCGCGGTGGCGATGGTGGACGGCTCCGGCACCACCTGGCCGGTCACGATCGGGGCCGCGCCGGCCGCCTGGAAGCCGTACATCTTCGGGGTGCGGGTGGTGGCACCGGCGGCCAGATCCTCCGCGTATCCCATCCAGTACGCGGAGATGTTGCCGGCGTTGCCGACCGGCAGGCAGTGGATGTCGGGCGCGTCACCGAGCGCCTCGACGATCTCGAAGGCTGCGGTCTTCTGGCCGTGCAGCCGGTCGATGTTGACCGAGTTGACAAGCGCGACCGGGTAGTCCTGGGCGAGCTTGGCGGCCGTCGCGAGGCAGTCGTCGAAGTTGCCGCTCACCTGGAGCAGCTTCGCGCCGTGCACCAGCGCCTGGGCCAACTTGCCCAACGCGATCTTGCCCTGCGGCACCAGCACGGCGCAGGTCAGCCCGGCCCGGGCCGCGTACGCCGCGGCGGAGGCGCTGGTGTTACCGGTGGAGGCGCAGATGATGGCCTTGTTGCCGGCCTCGACCGCCTTGGACACCGCGAGGGTCATCCCCCGGTCCTTGAAGGAGCCGGTCGGGTTGGCGCCCTCCACCTTGAGGTGCACGTCGCAGCCGAGCCGGGCGGACAGCACCGGCGCCGGCAACAGCGGGGTGTTGCCCTCGTGCAGCGTGACGACCGGCGTGGCCGCGGTGACCGGCAGCCGATCCCGGTACGCCTCGATCAGACCCCGCCACATGTCGCTCTCCTCGCCTCTACCGCCGTGCCCACCCGCGTGTCAGGGCCACCTTGGACCAGCCTGCTGGAGTGGTCAATGGCACACCCCCGCCTACCCACCTGGCGGGACGCGCGCGCCGCCCCGTCGATGATGCAACGACTCAGGCGCCGCCCTCGACCCGCAGCACACTGGTGACCGACCGGACGATGTCCAGACCGCGCAGCTCGCCGACGGTCGCGGCGAGCGCGGCGTCCGGTGCCACGTGGGTGACGATGACCAGCTCGGCGTCGCCGTCTCGTCCCGCTGGCCCGCCCGCCGAGCCCTGCCGCACCGTCGCGATCGACACGTCGTGCCGGGCGAACACGCTCGCCACCGACGCCAGCACACCCGGGCGGTCGGCCACGTCGAGGCTCACGTGGTAGCGGGTCAACGCCTCACCCATCGGCCGGACCGCGAGGTCCGCGTACGCGCTCTCGCTGGCCGCGCGCACCCCGGCGAGCCGGTTGCGGGACACCGCGACCACGTCACCGAGCACCGCGCTGGCGGTGGGCGCGCCACCGGCGCCCCGACCGTAGAACATCAACTGCCCAGCCGCGTCCGCCTCGACGAAGACCGCGTTGAACGCGTCCCCGACGCTGGCCAGCGGGTGGCTGCGCGGGATCATCGCCGGGTGCACCCGGACGCTGACCGTCTCCTGGCCGGTGGAGTCGACACCCCGGGCCGCGATGCAGAGCAGTTTGATCGTGCAGCCCATCGCCTGGGCGCTGGCCGTGTCCGCGGCGGTCACCTCGGTGATGCCCTCGCGGTGCACGTCGGCGGCGCCGACCCGGGTGTGGAACGCCAGCGAGGCGAGGATCGCCGCCTTCGCCGCCGCGTCGAAGCCCTCCACGTCGGCGGTCGGGTCGGCCTCCGCGTATCCCAGGGCGGTGGCCTCCTCAAGGGCCTCGGCAAAGCCGGCGCCGGTCGCGTCCATCGCGGAGAGGATGAAGTTGGTGGTGCCGTTGACGATGCCGGTGACCCGGTTGATCCGATCGCCGTGCAGCGACTCCCGTAGCGGGCGCAGCAGCGGGATGGCCCCGGCCACGGACGCCTCGTAGTAGAGGTCGCCGCCGCCCTCGGCCGCCGCCTCGTGCAGGGCCACGCCGTCCTCGGCCAGCAGCGCCTTGTTGGCGGTGACCACGCTCTTGCCGGCGCGCAACGCCTCGACCAGCCAACTCCGGGCCGGCTCGATGCCACCGACCACCTCGATGACCACGTCCACGTCGTCGCGCTTGATCAGGCCGAGCGCGTCGGTGGTGAACAGGTCCTCGTCGACCGGCAGGTCACCCCGGTCGCGGCCGAGCCGACGGACGGCGATGCCGGCGATCTCCAGCGGGGCGCCGATCCGCGCGGTCAGGTCCGCCGACTGCTCGTGCAGCAGCCGGACCACCTCCTGGCCGACAGTGCCACAGCCGAGCAGCGCCAAGCGCACAGGTGACGTCATCCAACATCCAATGCGAGCAGGTCCTCTTCGGTTTCCCGCCGGACGATCAGGCGCGCCTGGCCGTCGCGCACCGCGACCACCGGTGGCCGGGGCACATGGTTGTAGTTGCTGGCCATGCTTCGGCAGTACGCACCGGTGCCGGGCACTGCGACAAGATCTCCGGGCTGCACGTCGGCGGGCAGGAATTCATCCTTCACCACGATGTCCCCGGACTCACAGTGCTTTCCCACCACGCGGGCGAGCAACGGCTGCGCGGTCGAGGCCCGCGAGGCCAGGGTCGCCGAGTAGGACGCGTCGTAGAGGGCGGTGCGGATGTTGTCGCTCATCCCGCCGTCGACGCTGACGTACGTCCGGAGGCCGTCGAGGTCCTTGACCGTGCCGACCTCGTAGAGGGTGAACACGGCCGGCCCGACGATGGCCCGGCCCGGCTCGATCGACAGGTGCGGCACCGCCAGATTCTCCGCCGCGCACTCCGAATCGACGATCTTGCGAAGCCGCTTGGCCAGATCCTGCGGGGTCGCCGGGTCGTCCTGGGTGGTGTACGCGATACCGAAGCCGCCGCCCAGGTCCAGCTCGGGCAGCTCCACCCCGCGCGCGTCGCGGATCTGCGCCTGCAGGGCGAGCACCCGACGGGCCGAGACCTCGAAGCCGCTGGCGTCGAAGATCTGCGACCCGATGTGCGAGTGCAGGCCGCGCAGCTCCAGCACGTCCTCATCGAGGATCTTGAAGGCGGCGGTCGCTGCGGCACCACCCGCGAGGGAGAAGCCGAACTTCTGGTCCTCGTGGGCGGTGGCGATGAACTCGTGGGTGTGCGCCTCGACGCCCACGGTGACCCGGACCAGCACCCGGGGCCGGACCCCTCGCTCGCGGGCCAGCGCGGTGAGCCGGTCGATCTCGGTGAACGAGTCGACGATGATGCGGCCCACCCCGGCGTCCAGCGCCCGGCCCAGCTCGGCGACCGACTTGTTGTTGCCGTGGAAGCCGATCCGCTCCGGCGGCATTCCCGCCGACAGGGCGGTGGCCAACTCGCCGCCGGTGCAGACGTCCAGGTGCAGCCCCTCCTCGGCGATCATCCGGACCACCGCCCGGCAGAGGAACGCCTTGCCCGCGTAGAAGATGTCCTCGGTCGGGAAGGCCGCCCGGAAGTCGCGGCAGCGCGAGCGCAGGTCGGCCTCGTCGAGGACGTACACCGGGGTGCCGAACTCGGCCGCGATGTCGCGGACGCTGAGGCCCGCGACGGCGAGCGCGCCGTCCGCGCCGCGGGTCACGCTGCGCGGCCACAGCGTGGGCAGCAGGGCGTTCACGTCCTCCGGGGTACGCAGCCAGGCCGGCCCCCGGTTGCTGATGTCCGCGTGCAGCGCACCAGCCTCATGAGCCCTCATGTCACATCCTCTCGGGTGCGGAGACGCCGAGCAGGTGCAGGCCGTTGGCGATCACCGTGCGGGTGGCGTTGTTGAGCCAGAGCCGTGCGCGGTGCAGGTCGGTGATCTCCTCGTCGCCCAGCGGCAGCACCCGGCAGTTGTCGTAGAACCGGTGGTAGGAGGCGGCGACGCTCTCCTCCAGGTAACGGGCCACCCGGTGCGGTTCCCGCAGCTCGGCGGCCGTCGCCACCACCGCGGGGAACTGGGCGAGCGCCTTGAGCAGCTCGTTCTCCTTCTCGTGGGCGAGCAGCTCGGGGCGGAACGCGTCGGCGTCGCCCGGAACCAGCCCCACCTCGGCGGCGTTGCGGGCCACGCCCGCCGTCCGGGCTGCCACGTACTGCACGTAGTAGACCGGGTTGTCGCGGGTCGCCCGGGTCCACAGCTCGATGTCGATGTCGATCGGGGAGTCGCTGGAGTAGCGGGCCAACGCGTACCGGGAGGCGTCCACGCCGATCGCGTCGACCAGGTCCTCCAGGGTGATCACGGTGCCGGCCCGCTTGCTCATCCGCATCGGGGCGCCGTCGCGCAGCAGGTTGACCAGCTGCCCGATGAGGATCTCCAGGTTGCGCTCCGGGTCGTCGCCGAAGCAGGCGGACATCGCCTTCATCCGGCCGATGTAGCCGTGGTGGTCGGCACCCAGCATGATCACGACCCGCTCGAAGCCGCGCTCGCGCTTGTCCAGGTAGTAGGCGCAGTCCGCGGCGAAGTACGTCCACTCGCCGTTGGACTTGCGCAGCACCCGGTCCTTGTCGTCGCCGAAGTCGGTGGTGCGCAGCCAGGTGGCACCCTCGGACTCGTAGAGGTGGCCCTGCTCGCGCAGGCGGTTCAGCGCCAGGTCGAGCTCACCCCGGTCGTGCAGGTCCTTCTCGTTGAAGTAGGTGTCGAACTCCACCCCGAAGTCGCGCAGCGAGGAGCGGATCTCGTCGAACATCAGCGCGACGCCCTCGACCCGGAAGACCTCCTGGGCGGCGTCGTCGTCGAGCGAGGACACCTCCGGCCGGCGGGCCCGCACCTCGGCGGCGATCTCGGCGATGTACGCCCCGCCGTAGCCGTCCTCCGGCGCCGGCTCGCCCTTGGCGGCGGCGAGCAGCGACCGGGCGAACCTGTCGATCTGCGAACCGGCGTCGTTGAAGTAGTACTCCGTGCCGACGTCGGCGCCGGTGGCCCGCAGCAGCCGGCTCAGCGCGTCACCGACGGCCGCCCAGCGGACCCCGCCGATGTGCACCGGCCCGGTCGGGTTGGCCGAGACGAACTCCAGGTTGATCCTCTCGCCGGCGAGCCGGTCACTGCGGCCGTACTCCGCGCCGGCCTCGACGATCACCCGCGCGAGCTGACCGGCGGCCGCCGCGTCGAGCCGGATGTTCAGGAAGCCCGGCCCGGCGATCTCCACCGATTTGACACCTTCTGCCCGGCTCAGTTCGTCGGCCAGGGCACCCGCCAGATCCCGGGGCGGGACGCCGACCTTCTTGCTCAACTGCAGCGCGAGCGTCGAGGCGTAGTCGCCGTGCTCGGGGTTGCGCGGTCGCTCCACCACAGTGCTCGCCGGCAGCGCGGCGCGGTCGAGCCCACGCTGCTCGAAGACGGCGTGGGCGGCGGCAAGGACGACCGAGGCTAGTTCTGCAGGAGTCACCCAACCATGTTATCGGGGGTAGACTCGGGCACTCGGCGGCTCCCCTGCGCGTCTACCGGCCCGCCACTCCCCTGACCGACCGACTTGACGAGGCACGATGAGCATCAGCACCCCGGGTGGCCCTGAGCGCCGCCCGACCGTGGTCAGCACCGGCAAGAAGCCGGCCGCGGGCCGGCCGGCGTCCGGCGCCAAGGCCAGTTCCGGCAAGCCGACGGGCTCCCCCCGGGCCGGGGGCAAGGGCCCACGCAAGCCGGCCACACCGGTCAAGGTGAGCCAGGGCCGCGCCTGGGGGCCGATCGCGCTCTTCGTCGCGGTGGGCGTGCTCGCGGCCGGCATCATCGGGTACGGCGCCTGGGCGTCGTTCCAGGGCTCCAAGCCGTGGGACAAGCGGGCCAACGCCATCGACGGCATCACCAACATCCGCAAGTCCGACCCGGAGAGCCTGAAGTACGAGTCGCACAAGTCGGGCCCGCTGACGTGGAAGTACGCGCCGCCGGTGGGTGGCGTGCACAACGCCGCCTGGCAGAACTGCATGGGCGACGTCTACGACGCCCCGATCGCCAACGAGCACGCGGTGCACAGCCTGGAGCACGGCGCGGTGTGGATCACCTACCGCCCCGACCTCCCCAAGGACCAGGTCGACAAGCTCGCCGGCAAGGTGCGCGGCGTCGAGAAGACCTTCGTGAGCCCGTACGAGGGTCTGGACAAGCCGATCTCGCTGCAGGCGTGGGGCTACCAGCTCAAGGTCGACAACGCCGACGACTCGCGGATCGACGAGTTCATCAAGGACCTGCGGGTGAACGCCTCCGTCGAGGGCCCGACGGCGCTCTGCAACACCGGCATCACCGCCACCGGCACCACGCCGCGTGAGCTCCAGCAGCAGCCCCAGCAGTAAGGACGGCAATGACCGCTCCGGCGACCACCGACAGCGAGTACGACGAGATCCCGGCCGACCCGGACGAGGGCGGCCGGGCCCCGGCGTCGCGCTACGGCGTGCTGGCGCTCGCCATCATGCTGGTGGTGGGGCTTCTCCTCGGCTACGCGGGCGGTCTGCTGACGCCGCGGCTCACCCGACCCGGTGACGCCTCGGTCGAGGCGGGCTTCGCCCGGGACATGACGACCCACCACGCGCAGGCGGTGGAGATGAGCCTGATCGCGTACCGGTCGGCGACCCTCCCCGAGGTGCGGCAGATCGCCGTCGACATCGCCACCGGGCAGCAGGGCGAGATCGGCGCGATGCAGACCTGGCTGCGCGAGTGGGGCCTCAGCCCGACCGGGTCGAACCCGCCGATGTCGTGGATGTCCGACGGGGCCACCGTCAAGGACGGTCTGATGCCGGGCATGGCCACGCCGCAGCAGATGACCGCCCTGCGCAACGCTCAGGGCATCGAGGTCGACCGCCAGTTCCTGACCCTGATGTACGACCACCACCTGGGCGGCATCCACATGATCGACGCGGCGCTCGACGAGACCGACAACGCCGAGGTGGTGCGGGTGGCCCAGACCATGAAGAACACCCAGCAGAGCGAGCTGAACAACCTCCGGCAGCTCCAGGCGCAGGCCAAGGGCTGACCGACCGGACGGGCGCAACGGCCCGCGTCCCCGCCGATCCGTGGCGGTGACGCGGGCCGCACCATGTGTCCCGCCCGCACCGACCCCCGCCGGACGGCCTTGATCGACTCGGCTTGCAGGAAACCGCGCCGTCCACGCGATCGGGACGCCCCGAGTTCCACGAACCCGAGGCGATCAAGGAGGCCAGACCCTCCGCGTATGACCTGAACACCCCTCTCGGCCCTTCTGGGCGTTTTGCGTGGCACAGGCGATTACGTTGCTTAGAGAGTTTTCTCCCCACATATCGTGACCAGTTGCGATTCGGGCTCGTTGCCCAAGACGTGGGGGTTGCACTCAGAGACGCACGGCGTTCGGTCACCAGTTGGTGCCGACGCCACACCATCGGTGGTGACGGGGCGGTGGCAGCCGTCCGTCGCGGACAGCGGCAGGGCGAGCCGGGAATGCTCAGCCGCGAACAGGAACTCGAGTTGATCGACATGCTGCGGGGCGTCCATCCCGACGAGTTCGGCCTGGACGAGGAGTTGTGGACGCGCCAGAGCCTCACCACGCTCATCCAGCGTCGCTTCGAGCTGCCGCTGGACACCGGCGCGGTCGGGGCGTACCTGCGGGCCTGGGGGTTGGGTCCGCGGGAACCGCGGGAGCGGGCCTGCGGGCTCTGCGTCAGCGCGGTGGAGCGCTGGGTCCGCAGCGAGTACCCGGGGATCACCCGGGCCGCCCAGGAGCACCTCGCGGAGGTCTACTGGATCGGCCGGGTCCGACTGCGCGGCACGATGCCGGCCGCCGACGTGATCTCCGCCGTCTCGTCCCGCGGTCGGGTGCGCTTCATGATCACTACGCCGACGGTGGACCCGCCGCTCCCCCGCGACTTCGTGCTGCGACTCAGTGGCGAGGAGCAGCGCACCGTCCACCTGATCGTCGACGGCTCCTGGCCACGCAACGAGTGGCCGCGCCGGCTCCCCCGGCGAATCGTCCTGCACCCACTGCCCAGCTGCGGACGGGCGGTAGCCGCCTGAGCACCGGGTGGGCCGGTCCGACACGATCGGCTCACCCGATACCGATTCGGCGTACGCAGGGGAGGTTTGCTAGTCTTCTCCAGTCGCTGAGCCCCCGTAGCTCAGGGGATAGAGCACCGCCCTCCGGAGGCGGGGGCGCAGGTTCGAATCCTGCCGGGGGCACACTTGCTAAGGAAGCTCCAACCAGCACGAGAGGCTCCTGACCAGATTCGGTCAGGAGCCTTCATCGTGTTGGCGCGACACCCGCCACAATGGTGACGGCGGCGGCCGGTCAGCTGCCGACGTACGCCGCCAGGTGCTCGCCGGTGAGGGTGGAGCGGGCGGCGACGAGGTCCGTGGGTGTGCCCTCGAAGACGATCCGGCCACCGTCGTGGCCGGCACCGGGGCCGATATCGATGATCCAGTCGGCGTGCGCCATGACCGCCTGGTGGTGCTCGATGACGATCACCGACTTGCCGGAGTCGACCAGGCGGTCGAGCAGGCCGAGCAGTTGCTCGACGTCGGCCAGGTGCAGGCCGGTGGTCGGCTCGTCGAGGACGTAGACGCCGCCCTTCTCGGCCATGTGGGTGGCCAGTTTGAGCCGTTGCCGCTCACCACCGGAGAGGGTCGTGAGCGGCTGCCCCAGGCTCAGGTAGCCGAGCCCGACGTCGGCGAGCCGCTCGAGGATGGCGTGCGCCGCCGGCGTACGTGCCTCTCCGGTGCCGAAGAACTTCTCGGCCTCCGTCACCGACATCGCGAGCACCTCGCTGATGTCCCGGCCGCCGAAGCGGTACTCCAGCACCGACGCCTGGAACCGCTTGCCCTCGCAGTCCTCGCAGGGTGCGGCGACGCCCGCCATCATTCCCAGGTCGGTGTAGATGACGCCGGCACCGTTGCAGCTCGGGCAGGCGCCCTCGGAGTTGGCGCTGAACAGCGCCGGCTTCACCCCGTTGGCCTTCGCGAACGCCTTGCGGATCGGGTCGAGCAACCCGGTGTAGGTGGCCGGGTTGCTGCGCCGTGAGCCGCGGATCGCGCCCTGGTCGATCGAGACCACGCCCACGCCGGCCGGGATCGAGGAGTGCACCAACGAACTCTTGCCGGAGCCGGCGACGCCGGTCACGACGACGAGCACCCCGAGGGGTACGTCGACGTCCACGTCCTGGAGGTTGTTGGCGGTGGCGCCGCGGATCTCCAGCTTGCCGGTGGGCGTCCGCACCGTCTCCTTGAGGGCCGCCCGGTCGTCGAGGTGGCGGCCGGTGATGGTGCCGCTGGCCCGCAGACCTTCCACTGTGCCCTCGTAGCAGACGGTCCCGCCCTCGGTGCCTGCGCCGGGCCCGAGGTCGACGACGTGGTCGGCGATGGCGATGGCCTCCGGCTTGTGCTCCACGACCAGCACGGTGTTGCCCTTGTCGCGCAGCTGGAGCAGCAGCTCGTTCATCCGCTGGATGTCGTGCGGGTGCAGCCCGATCGTCGGCTCGTCGAAGACGTAGGTGACGTCGGTGAGCGAGGAGCCGAGGTGCCGGATCATCTTGGTGCGCTGGGCCTCACCACCGGAGAGGGTGCCCGACGGTCGATCGAGGGACAGGTAGCCCAGCCCGATCTCCTCGAACGAGTCGAGGAGATGTTGCAGGCCGGCCAGCAACGGGGCCACCGACGGCTCTTCGATCTCACGCACCCAGACGGCCAGGTCGCTGATCTGCATCGCGCACGCGTCGGCGATGTTCCTGCCCTTGATCTTCGACGACCGGGCCTCCTTGCTGAGCCGGGTGCCGGCACACTCGGGGCAGGTCGTGAAGGTCACCGCGCGCTCCACGAAGGCGCGGATGTGCGGCTGCAGGGCGTCGATGTCCTTGGCGAGGAAGGACTTCTGGATCGACGGGATGAGGCCCGCGTACGTCAGGTTGATGCCGTCGATCTTGATCTTGGTTGGCTCCCGGTGGAGCAGGTCGTGCAGCTCCCGCTTGGAGAACTTGGCGATCGGCTTGTCCGGGTCGAAGTAGCCGCAGCCACGGAAGATCCGGCTGTACCAGCCCTCCATGCTGTAACCCGGGATGGTGATCGCACCCTCGTTGAGCGAGAGGTTGTCGTCGTAGAGCGCGGACAGGTCGATGTCGGTCACCGCACCCATGCCCTCGCATCGCGGGCACATGCCGCCGAGACGGTTGAACGTCGCCTTCTCGGTCTTCGTCTTGCCGGCGCCGCGATCGACGGTGATCGCCCCGGTCGCCTTCACCGAGGGAACATTGAAGGAGTACGCGTTGGGCGAGCCGATGTGCGGCTGCCCGAGCCGGCTGAACAGGATGCGCAGCATCGCGTTGGCGTCGGTGGCGGTGCCGACGGTGGAGCGGGAGTTGGCGCCCAACCGCTCCTGATCCACGATGATCGCCGTGGTCAGGCCATCCAGCAGGTCGACCTCGGGCCGCGCCAACGTCGGCATGAAGCCCTGCACGAAGGCGCTGTAGGTCTCGTTGATCATCCGCTGCGACTCGGCTGCGATGGTGCCGAACACCAGCGAGCTCTTGCCGGAACCGGAGACACCGGTGAACACCGTCAGCCGCCGCTTCGGGATCTCGACGCTGACGTCCTTGAGGTTGTTCACCCGCGCGCCCTGCACCCGGATCAGGTCGTGGCTGTCGGCGACGTGCGGCGCGGACGGCTGGATGGCCGTGCTCATCGTGTCTCCATCTGTCGGGCGCGCAGGAATCAGCGCACTTCCTGGATGCGGACCATATTGCCCGCCGGGTCCCGGAAGGCACAGTCGCGCACGCCGTACGGCTGATCGGTCGGCTCCTGGACGACCTCGGCGTCGCTGGCCTCCAGCTTGGCGAAGGTGGCGTCGAGGTCGGTCGTGGCCAGGTTGACGCCGAAGTAGCTGCCCTTGGCCATCAGTTCGAGGATGGTCTGCCGCTCGTCGTCGGTGATGCCGGGGTTGGCGGCCGGCGGGTGCAGGACGATGGCGGTGCTGGGCTGGCCGACCGGCCCGACCGTGATCCACCGCATCCCCTCGTACCCGACGTCGAGGCGGACCTCGAAGCCGAGGATGTCGCGGTAGAAGGCCAGCGAGGCCTCCGGGTCGGTGTGCGGCAGGAAACTCGAATGAATGGTGATGTCCATGCTGGTCACGCTAGTTGCGGCTCGGCGACCCGCGCTTCTCGATTCCTGACCGGTCTGGTCACCTGCTTCACCACGCACGACGGCATCCCGGCCGTCGCCTGCGCCGCCTGCCGCCGGTAGACGCTGGGCGGCACGCCCACCAGCTCGGTGAAGCGGGTGCTGAAGGTGCCCAACGACGAGCAACCGACAGCGAAACAGACGTCGGTGACGCTCAGGTCGCCACGGCGCAACAGGGCCATCGCCCGCTCGATCCGCCGGGTCATGAGGTAGCTGTAGGGAGATTCGCCATAGGCGAGCCGGAACTCACGGCTGAGGTGCCCGGCCGACATGTGCGCTCCACGGGCGAGCGCCTCGACATCCAACGGAGACGCGTACTCCCGGTCGATCCGGTCGCGGACCCGGCGCAGCCGCGCCAGGTCGGCCAGTCGCTGGGTCGCGTCGGATTTGCTGCTCACCTGCGAAATCGTGCCACAACCCACCGACAATCCGCCGCTCGCCGGGCGGGGGCCGGCGGGCCGGCGGGCCGGTCAGCCGGCCTCACGGCGGGCGCGGGCCCGGCGCTTCCCCTCGTGCATGGCCTGCACCCGGGCGACCGGGATGGTCCGACCCTCGGCGACCAGGTCGGCGGGGAGCGGTTGCGGGGCCGGCATCAGCGCGGCCCACGGGTCACCGTCGGCGAGCAGCGCGGGCGCGGTCCGGATGGTGAAGTCGGCGGGGGTCACCTCGGTCAGGTCCGCCCAGTCGACCGGGAACGAGACCGGCATCCCGGGGCGCAGCCGGGGGCTGTACGCGGCGGCCACCGTCGCCCCGCCCGCCCGGGTGGCGTCCACGAAGACCCGGCCGCCCCGGTCCTCCTTGATGTAGGCGGTGGTGGCCAGCGCCGGGTCGAGCCGCTCGGCGCGGACGGCGAGCGCCCGGGTGGCGGCGGCCAGCTCCTCGGCCGTTGGTTCGTCGGTCACCGGGACGAAGACGTGCACGCCCTTGGCCCCGCTGGTCTTGACCGCACCGGCCAGGCCGGCGTCGGCGAGCGCCTGACGGACCAGCAGGGCGGCGTCGACCGCCGCGCGGAACCCGTCGCCGTCCGGCGGGTCCAGGTCGAGGATCAGGTGGGTCGGGCGGTGCAGATCCGCCACGGTGGCCAGCGTCGGGTGGTACTCCACCGCCCGCTGGTTGGCGAACCAGAGCAGGGTGCGGCGGTCGTCACAGAGGGCGTACGAGATCTCCCGGTGCGACGCCTCCGCCCAGACCGGCGCCCGGCGGACCCAGTCCGGGGTGTAGCGGGGCAGGTTCTTCTGCATGAACGGCGGCTGGCCGGGGCGGACCCTGATCACCGACAGCGGCCGGCCCCGCAGCTGCGGGAGGATCCGGTCCCGGACCGCGTCGAGATAGTCGACCAGGTCACGCTTCGTCGTGTCGTCCCGGTCGGACAGCGGCTGGTCCAGGTTGGTCAGGGCCACGCCGTCCCGGGTCTCGTCAGCCTTGCTCACCCGACCACCCTCCCGGCCGCACCGCCGTCGGTCAACTGGACGCGGCGCTCCGGTACGGATCGATTCCGGCACCCGCCCCGGCCGGCTCCGACGAGTCGGCCGCCGGCGACGGCCGGGCCGGGCGTCGGGGCACTGTGGTCAGCGCCACCAGCCACGCGGCGACCACGAGACCCACGGCCACGGCGAACGCCGTCCGGTAGCCGCCGGCGAGCGCGGCGGTCTCGGCCCAGCCGGTGGCCCGCAGCCCGTCGGTGCGGGTGGCGGCAACGGTGGCCAGCGCGGCCAGGCCGACCGCCCCGCCTACCTGTTGGGTGGTGTTGACCAGGCCGGAGGCGAGCCCGGCGTCGGTGTCGGTCGCGCCGGCCATGGCCGCCGTGGTGACCGCCGGCAGGGTCAGGCCGCCGGCCACCCCAAAGATCAACATCGCGGGGAGTACGTCAGCGACGTAGACGCCGTCGGCGGGGAGCCGGGCGAGCAGGAGGAAGCCCACGCTCGCCAGGCCGAGCCCGACCAGCAGGACCATCCGGGCACCGAAGCGGGCGATCAGTCGACCGGCCAGGCCGAGCGAGACCACGGCGATCACGACCGGGGTGGGCAGGAAGGCCCAGCCGGTCGCGGCGGCATCCAACCCCAGCACCAGTTGCAGCTCCACGGCGAGCAGGAACTGGAACCCGAAGTACGCGCAGACCATGAGGAACTGCACGGCGTTCGCCGCCACCAGGCCCGGGACGCGCAGCACCCGGGACGGCACGAGCGGGGCCGCCGCCACCCGTTGGCGCAGCGCGAACCCGCCGAGCAGCAGCACCGCGAGGGCCACCGCGCCGAGCGTCCGGGGACTGGTCCAGCCGTGCTCGCCCGTTCCGACGATGCCCCACACGGCGGCCATCAGACCGGCGGTGGCGAGCAGCGCGCCGGGCAGGTCCAGGCCGGCGCGCAGGCCGATCCCTCGTTCGGCCGGCAGCCGGCGCAGGGACGCGATGAGGATGACCGCCCCGATCGGCACGTTGACCAGGAAGATGGTCCGCCATCCGGCGGCCTCGGTGAGCACCCCTCCGGCGACCGTGCCGACCGACGCACCGGCGGCGCCGGTGAAGCTGAAGACGGCGATGGCGCGGGCCCGCTCGGCTGCTTCGGGGTAGAGCCGGACGATCATGCCGAGGCTGACCGCCATGGCCAGAGCGCCGCCGATGCCCTGCCCGAACCGTGCGCCCACCAGCAGGGCCGGTCCGGTGGCGAGCGCGCAGGCCAGCGAGGCGACTGTGAACATCGCGACGCCGGCCAGGAAGACCCTGCGCCGGCCCAGCAGATCTCCGAGCCGGCCGGCGAGCAGCAGCAGCCCGCCGAACGCGACCAGGTAGGCGTTCACCACCCAGGCCAGGTCGGTGGCACTGAAGCCCAGGTCGCGTTGGATGGCGGGCAGCGCCACCGCGACGACGGTGCCATCCAGGATGATCATCAGGCTGCCGGCGCAGAGCACCAGCAGCGCCGGCCAGCGGGATGGGACGACACGTTCCACGGAACCCTCCTTGGTGCACGGTTTGTTACCGAGGTCATCGTCTGTGACCATTAACAGCGGCGGAAGGAGGCACTTTGATGTCCCAGAGGAACAGCGATGTGTCCGCGCTGGTCACGGCCGAGCTGACCTGCTCGGCCGAGAACGTGCCGTTCACCCCGGGCCAGGCTCGCGCATGCACCGTCCGCGAGGTGCTCGACCGGGTCGGCGGCAAGTGGAGCATCGGGATCCTGGTGGCCGCCTCGCACGGCCCGGTGCGCTTCACCGAACTGGAGCGGCACATCGAGGGGATCAGCCGGCGGATGCTCACGCTGACGCTGCGCAACCTGGAGCGGGACGGCCTGCTGCACCGCACCGTTTACCCGACCGTCCCACCCAAGGTCGAGTACAAGGCCACCCCGATGGCGCTGGAGCTCTACGAGTCACTGGTCGCGCTGACCAGTTGGGCCGAGCGGCATCGGCGGGCCATCGCCGAGGCCCGGACCAGGTACGACACCGAGCACGCCTGACGAAACCCGCCAGGAGTGTGGTGAACGCCACCGCCTTCATCTGACCGATCGGTCAGGGTCTGACCGATCGGTCAGGCATGCTGGTCTGCGGGAGGTGGACCAGGCATGGGCAGAGCGATACCCGACACGCACGGCGAGATCCTCGCCGCGGCGGCGCGGCTGTTCACGGTGACCGGCTACCGGGGCACCTCCCTGCAGGACATCGCCCGGGAGGTCGGCTGCTCCAAGGCCACGGTGCTCTACCACTTCGCCAACAAGGAAGCCCTGCTCGCCGAACTGATGGCACCCGCGATCGAGGTGCTCCGCAGCCTCGACGACGAGCTCGACGGCCTGACCGGGGCTGCCGCCCAGGAGGTCGCGGCACGGGGCTTCGTCGACCTCGCGGTGCGGTTCCGACAGGAGATCGCCGTCCTGCGCGGCGAGTTCCCGGAGCTGCTGTGCCAGCCCGCCTTCGCGCACATCCAGGAGATCTCCGACCGGCTGCGGGACGCCCTCGCCGGGCACTCCGACCGGCCAGGCGCGCGGATCGCCGCGCTGGTGCTGCTCGCCGGCATCTCCGAGGCGTGCGGCGAGTTCGCCGACATCCCCGACGACGAACTGCGCCTCGCCCTGCTCACCCTCGCCCGGCGGGCCGTCGAACCCGTCGACGCACCAGTGCCCCATCCACCCACGACCGAGGACAAGGACTCCTGATGGCCACCCTGCTCTACCGGCTCGGCCGGGGCGCGTTGCGCCGGCGACGGCTCGTCGTCGCGCTCTGGCTCGTCGTACTCGTCGCCGCCGGCCTGGCCGCGGCGACCCTGCGCGGCCCGACGGCGAGCAACTTCACAATGCCCGGCACCGAGAGCCAGCGCGCGCTCGACCTGCTGGCCGACCAGTTCCCCGCGGCCAGCGGCGCCACCGGCACCATCACGGTCAAGGCGCCCGCCGACGGCCAACTGGCCACCCCGCAGGGCCAGGCCGTGGTGCAGGAGCTCGTCCAGGAGGCCTCGACGCTGCCCGGCGTGGTCGGCGCGGTCAATCCGCTCCAGGTCGGCGCGGTCTCACCAAACGGTCGGTACGCGCTGGTCCAGGTCCAGTTCGCCACCGGCGGCGACGACGTGACCGACGAGCAGCGCACCGCGTACGAAGAGGTTGGCGCAACGGCCAGGGCACAGGGCTGGCAGGTCGCCCCCGGCGGTGAGGTGCTCGGCGGTGAGCCGGAGATCGGCTCCACCGAGGCGCTCGGCGTGCTGGTCGCCGCGATCGTCCTGATCATCACCTTCGGTTCCCTGGTCGCCGCCGGCATGACGATGCTCAACGCGCTGATCGGCGTGGGCGCCGGCATGGCCGGACTGTTCGCGCTGAGCGGCGCCGTCCAGCTCACCAGCACCGCGCCGATCCTGGCGCTGATGCTCGGTCTCGCGGTCGGCATCGACTACTCGCTCTTCATCACCTCCCGGCACCGGCAGAACCTGCTCGACGGACTGTCCCCGGAGGAGGCGGTCGGCCGGGCCGTGGGTACCGCCGGGTCGGCAGTGGTCTTCGCCGGCGCCACAGTCGTCATCGCCCTGGCCGGGCTCGCCGTGGTGGACATTCCGTTCCTCACCGTGATGGGTCTCGCCGCCGCCGGCACGGTCACCGTCGCCGTGCTGGTCGCCATCACCCTCCAGCCGGCGCTGCTCGGCTTCGCCGGTCGCCGGGTGCTCCCCCGCCGGCTCCGCTCCGTCCCCACCGACGGCACCGCCGCCGACGGCACCGCCACCGACGAGGACGACTCGGACGTCACCGACCGGCCGGCCGCGACGCCGACCAGGACCGACGAGCGCAACCGGTTCGGTTTCCGCTGGGCGCGACTGATCACGAGGTTCCGCGTACCGGTCATCCTGGTCGGCCTGCTCGGTCTGGGGCTGCTCGCGCTGCCCACGCCGGACATGCGGCTGGCCCTGCCGGGTGCCGCGACGGCCGCCGTCGGCTCACCCGCCCGGGTGGCGAACGACCTGACCGTCGAGGGCTTCGGTCCGGGCTTCACCGGCCGGCTCGCGGTGGTGGTCGCCGGTGACAGCCCGCAGGCGACCTCGGCGGCCGTGCCGCAGGTCACCGCCCTGCTCCAGCGCACCGAGAACGTCCTCGCGGTGGCGCCGCCCCAGCTCAGCCCGGACGGCCGGACCGCGCTGCTCGGCGTGGTACCCAAGACCGGCCCGACCGACGAGGCCACCGAGACACTGGTGCACGACATCCGTGGCGCGGCGAGCGGGATCCCCGACGCGGACGTGCTGCTCACCGGCGTCACCGCCATCGGCATCGACGTCTCCGAGAAGCTCTCCGACGCGCTACCGATCTACCTGCTGCTGGTGGTCGGGCTCTCGGTGCTGCTGCTGATGCTGGTGTTCCGCTCGCTGCTGGTGCCGATCAAGGCGGCGCTGGGCTTCCTGCTCACCGTCGCCGCCACGTTCGGCATCACGGTGGCCGTCTTCCAGCAGGGGCACCTCGCCGACCTCGTCGGCCTGGACACGCCCGGCCCGCTGATCAGCTTCCTGCCGATCCTGCTCATCGGCATCCTGTTCGGGCTCGCCATGGACTACGAGGTGTTCCTGGTGTCCCGTATGCGGGAGGACTTCGTCCACGGTGAGACGGCCCGACAGGCCACCATCAGCGGCATGGGGCACGGCGCACGGGTGGTCACGGCCGCCGCGCTCATCATGATCTCGGTCTTCGGGGGCTTCGTGTTCCTGGAGGACCCGGTGATCAAGTCGATGGGCTTCGCGCTCGCCATCGGCGTCGCCATCGACGCGTTCGTGGTCCGGATGACCATCGTCCCGGCGGTCATGTCGCTCCTCGGCGACCGCGCCTGGTGGCTGCCCCGCTGGCTCAACCGCGCCCTGCCCAACGTGGACATCGAGGGCGAAGGCCTGCGCACCCACCTGGAAGACCGCACCCCCACGCACGTCTGACCGCACCACCCCGGTCGATCATGGAGTTGTGGTGCCCGTCGTGCCCCGATCAGGGGCCTTCGTCCAGCACCACAACTCCATGATCGACGCCAGCGTGCCCTGGTCAGACTCCCGCTGGGTAGGTCTGCATTTCGCCGGGGGCCGCTGGCACCGGTAGCGGGTGCAGGGCCGTGGTGTCGTCGCACCAGATGAAGGCGTCATAGCGGTCGCCCAGCCGGGTGGGCACGTAGTTGCCCCAGGACTCGAACGACGGGTCGTAGACGACCCCGATCGCCCGGTGGTCGACGGTTTCGGTGACCCAGCCCGGCTGATCGTCGCCGCCGAAGATCAGCACCGCCCGCTCCGGCATCAGCTCGTGCAACCGCCGCTCGACCGAGCCCTCCCGAGCCGGGGGCACCACCATCGCCTCGGGCGGCGAACCCCAGCGGGGTGCGGCGATCACCGTGCCCCGGTAGCTGCCGAAGCCGACCAGGGCCACCGCGTCCTCGCCGTGCCGTTCCCGGGCCAACTGCCCAATGTTGACCATCCCGTCGGCGGCCATGTCGGTGGCCCGCGCATCTCCGACGTGCGTGTTGTGTGCCCAGACGACGCCCCGGGCGTCCGGGCCGTACCGGTCCAACAGCCGGTCCAGGGTGTCCTGCATGTGGGTGTCGCGGATGTTCCACGAGTCCGGCCCGCCGGCCACCATCGCCCGGTAGTAGCGCTCGGCGCCGGCCACCACCTCCGCGTTCTGCCAGGCCGAGAAACGGTCCGGGCCGTCGGAGAGGGCGTGTTCACGGGTTCGGGCGAGCAACCGGACGACCTCCTCCTCGCACCGGGCGGAGACGAAGCGGCTGGCCGCGCCGTACTCCTCGACCCTCTTGCCGTACGGCTCGAAACACCGGTAGGCGTCCTGCGCCGCCTCCAGCGACTTCGGGTCCTCCTCCCCCAGGTAGTCGAAGATCGCCTGCATCGACTCCCAGAGGCTGTACACGTCGAGGCCGTGGAACCCGGCCCGTTGCTCCTCCGGCAGCTCCACGTTCCAGGCCCGCAGCCAGCTGGCGAACCGGGCCACCTCGGCATTGGCCCACATCCAGGTCGGCCATCGCTCAAACTGGTCGAGTGCGATCTGCGGTTCGAGCGCGCCACCCGGCGCGGCCGTCACCGACCGGTGCACCCGATCGCAGTCGGGCCAGTCACCCTCCACCGCGACGAAGGAGAAACCACACTCCGCGATCAACCGGCGGGTGAGCTGCTCGCGCAACCGGTAGTAGTCGTAACTGCCGTGGGTGGACTCGCCGATCATCACCACCCGGGCGTTGCGAACGCGCTCCAGCAACGGGTCGAAATCGCTCGGCGCGCCGAGCCGCTGAACCAGCATGCCAGCGGCTACCCGACCGCCGCAGCGGCAAACCGTGCGCGCGTCGCGGGCCGACACGCCGGCCGCCGGGCCGTCGTGGGCTCCCACCAAGCCGGTGTACGACCACCGCGAGCGGGTAGCCGGCCGACATGACCGTCACCGGGGTTCAGTTGCAGGAGTACCTGGCCGGGCTCGACTACCCGGTCTCCCGGGAGGACCTGATCCGCTGGGGTCAGGAGAACGGGGCCAGCACGGCAATGTTGCAGATGCTCCAGGCCCTACCCCCCGAGCAGTTCAACAACCCGGACGAGCTCAACGCCGCCCTGCCCACCCCCACCTAACCCCACCCCAGCCCCACCCAGCCCCGCCCCACCCCACCCAGCCCAGCCCCGCCCCGCCCCGCCCCACCCCGGTGATCATGAGGTTATTGCCATCCGCCACGGCGTGTCGCGCCGCTAACTCCATGATCACCGGGGTCGACGGGTGGGGGTGGGGCCCGGGGGGTGGGGGGTGGGGGTTGGGGGTTGTTAGGGGAGGGGGATGGTGCGGGATTCGGTTCGGGCGGTTTCGGCGGCGGCGAGGATGGCGACGACCTCACGGCCGAAGCGGACGTCGCAGCGGTGGTCCCGGGTTCCCGCCCGCACCTGCTCGACGAGTTGATCGATGGCGACGCCGAACGCGGTGGCGGCGTCGTTCTCGCCGAACGGGACGTTCTCGATGCCGTTCTCGCCGTAGAACACGAACTCCCGGGCCATCGACTCGGTCGGGGCGTCCAGGGAGAGCGAGGCGCTGCTCGTGGCGCCGCCCTCGTGGGTGAGCAGCAGATGCACCATCCCGCTCGGTCCGTCCATGGCCGCCACCTGCGTCACCCGGCCCAGCACCGGCAGGAGGATCGAGAGCGCGTGCGGGGCGATGTCCCAGAGCGCACCGTGCTCCCGACGCCACAACGAGCCGCCGTACGGGCTGCCGTCCTGGAAGATCGAGGCGAACGCCGTGGTCCGGCCGTGCTGCCAGCCCCCGGCGGCGGCGGTGGCGGCGGTGGCGGCGAGGAACGCTGTCACGTTCGGCTGGAACCGCTGGGTGAAGAAGACGACCGAGGCGACCCCGGACTCCTCGGCGGCGGTCACGACCCGGTCGGCGTCGGCCACGCTGAGCGCCAGCGGCTTGTCCAGCAGCAGGTGCCGACCGGCGCGGGCCGCCCGGACCGCGATGTCGGCCTGGATGTCCGGCGGCAGGGCGACGGCGATCGCCTCGCACTGCTCGATCAGCGCGTCGACGTCGGCGTAGGCGGGCACCCCGTACCGCTCGGCCAGCGCGGAGGCCCGCTCCGGGTTGCGACCCCACACACCGACCAGCTCCGCGTCGGGATGGGCGTGCAGCGCCTTCCCGTGCGTCTCGATCGCCCAGTGACCGGTGCCGAACAAGCCGAACCGCAGCACGTGTACCTCCGCTGTTTCCCCGCACCGCGACAACGCCACGGACGTGATCCACGCTAGTCGCCCGGGCGGCCGCAACGGCGGCGGGTTCGACCAATCGAAGCAGCTCACCTTGCATTTCCCGGGCGGCTGACGCCCGGTGGGCACCGGGGGCCGCGGACCCCTCGACCGGCGCGCGTCACACGCGGAGAGGCAGGGCACCCCTTTACTACGACGGTTAGTAGGCTGTGCCGGTGACCGAGGCAACGACCGGGTGGTGCCGGTGACCAGCGCGGGCGTCGATTCGCCGGTGGACGGGATCGTCGCGGCAGTGCCGATCGTGCTGTCGCTGCTCGTGGCGGTGTGGGCGCTGGTGGCTGCGGTACGCCACCGGCCGCCGGACCGGGTGCAGTTCGTCGGTCTGGCCGTACTCGAAGTGGCGTTGCTGGTGTTGAGCGTGCTGGCGCTCGTCGCGGTCGGCGGCGGGGATCGGCCCGGCGAGCCCGGCGCCTTCTTCGGCTACCTGGTCACGCTGGTGTGTCTACCGCCACTGGCCTGGGTGCTGGCCCGGATGGAACCGACCCGCTGGGGCTCGGCGATCGTGTGCGCGGTCTGCCTGGTGGCCCCGGTGGTGGTGGTCCGGTTGCAGCAGACCTGGGAGGTGCTCGGTGGTTGAGACAGGATCGGCTCGACAGCGCACGAACTCCGGCCCGGGTCGGCTGCTGATCGCCGTCTACCTGCTCTTCGCGATCGCGGCGACGAGTCGGGCGGGTTTGCAGATCGCCACCAAGTTCGACGAGGCGCCGGTGGCGTACCTGCTCTCCGGGGTGGCCGCGCTCATCTACATCGTGGCGGCGGTGGGGTTGGCCCGCGCCGGGCACACCGGCCGTCGGGTCGCGCTGGCGTGCTGCTCGGTGGAGCTGGTCGGGGTGGTCGCGGTCGGCATCCTGAGCCTGGTCGACAAGGATCTCTTCCCGGACGAGACGGTCTGGTCGCAGTTCGGCAGCGGGTACGGCTACATCCCGCTGGTGCTGCCGGTGCTCGGCCTGATCTGGCTCTGGCGCACCCGCCGCGCACCCGCCTGACCCGGCGACGAGGGCGCCGGCTTGTCCGCCGGAGCGCCCTCGTCGGGGGTACGGGTCAGTCCCGTGGGCCGCCCGCGACGTAGATGACCTGACCGGAGACGAAGCCGGCGCCCTCGCTCGCCAGGAACGAGATGGCGTGCGCGACGTCCTCCGGGCGGCCCGGGCGGCGGACCGGGATCTCGGCTGCGGCGTGCTTCTGGAAGTCGTCGAAGTCGACCTTCATCCGGGCTGCGGTGGCCGCTGTCATGTCGGTGACGATGAAGCCGGGTGCGACGGCGTTCACCGTCACCCCGAACGGACCCAGCTCGATGGCGAGCGTCTTGGTGAAGCCCTGTAGACCGGCCTTGGCGGCGGCGTAGTTCGCCTGGCCCCGGTTGCCCAGCGCGGAGGTGCTGGAGAGGTTGACGATCCGCCCCCACTTCCGGTCCACCATGTGCTTCTGGGCGGCCTGGCTGAACAGGAACGCGCCGCGCAGGTGCACCCCCATCACCGTGTCCCAGTCGGCACTGGTCATCTTGAACAGCAGGTTGTCGCGGAGCACACCGGCGTTGTTGACCAGCACCGTGGGCGCGCCCAGCTCGGCGGCGACGCGGCTCACCGCCGCCTCGACCTGGTCGCGGTCGGACACGTCGGCGCCCACCCCGAGCGCCCGACCACCGGCCCCGGCGATGGCGTCCACCGTCTCCTTGGTGGCCGCCTCCTCGATGTCGACCACGGCGACGGCCATTCCGTCGGCGGCCAGCCGTCGGGCGGTGGCCGCGCCGATGCCGCGTGCGGCTCCGGTGACGATGGCGACGCGGGACTCCTCCGACATGATTACCTCCCGGTAACTTGGGGTCGATCGGAGGAGCTTAACCTCAACAGGCCGACCCTCGGCATAGGCGAATCCACCGGTATCCGTGGCCGGAGACCTTGACCGCGCCGAGCTTGCCCAACTCTCCGTAGCCACGGTCGGCGAGCACGTCGATGGGCAGGTCGGCCTCCGGCTCAAGGCTGCTGAGGTCCACCTCGACGTCGTCGGTGCCGAGGTTGTGCACGAAGACCATCGTCCCGGTCGGCCCGTCGGCCCGGTGCGCGAGCACTCCGGCCGGCATCGCCACGTCGATGTGGGTCGTCGAGCCGGACCCGATCTCCGGGGCCTCCCGCAGCGTACGGATCATGCGCTCGAACCAGGCGAGCAGCGACTTGGCGTCGCCGCGCTGGGCCGTGACGTTGACGCTCTGGTAGCCGAACTCACCCTTGTCGATAACCGGACGGACCAGCTTCTCCGGGTCCGCTGTGGAGAAGCCGGCATTCGGCTGGTACGACCACTGCATCGGCGTACGGATCGCCTCGCGACCGGGCAGCGACAGGTCCTCGCCCATCCCGATCTCCTCGCCGTACCGCAGCACCGGCGTGCCGCGCATCGAGAACTGGAGGGCGTACGCCAGTTCGATGCGCCGTCGGTCGTTGCCGAGCATCGGGGCGAGGCGGCGACGGATGCCCCGGTCGTAGATGCGCATGTTCTCGTCCGGGCCGAACTTCGCGTACACCTGGTTGCGTTGTTCGGTGGTCAGCCGGGACAGGTCGATCTCGTCGTGGTTACGCAGGAAGGTGGCCCACTGCCCGCCGACCGGCAGCTTCGGGGTGTCGCGCAGCGCCTCGATCAGCGACTCCGGGTCCTCGCGGGCCAGAGCGAGCATGAGTCGCCCGTTGAGCATGAAGTCGAAGAGCATGTGGATCCGGTTGCCGGAACCGCTGGCGTCGCCGAAGAACGTCGGCAGCTGGTCCGGCTCGACGTTCGCCTCGGCCAGCAGGACGGCGTCGCCGCGCCGCCACTGGACGTGTTGGCGCATCTCGGTGAGGAACTCGAAGTCCTTCGGGGAGTTCGGGTTGCCCGGCTCGGTCAGCTCGATGATGAACGGCACCGCGTCCATCCGGAAGCCGGAGACGCCGAGCTGGAGCCAGAAGGACATGATCTTCTTGACTTCGTCCCGGACCTGGGGGTTGGCGAAGTTGAGGTCCGGCTGGAACTTGTAGAACCGGTGGTAGAACCACGCCTTGGCGGTCCGGTCGTAGCTCCAGGTCTCGTCCTGCTCGCCGGGGAAGACCATGCCCTGGTGCCGGTCGGCCGGTTCGGTGTCGGACCAGACGTACCAGTCCCGGTAGGGCGAGTCCGGCGAGGAGCGGGCGGACTGGAACCACGGGTGCTCGTCGGAGGTGTGGTTGACCACCAGGTCGATGATCACGCGGATGCCCCGGTTCTGCGCCTGGTGCAGCAGCTCGGCGAAGTCGCCGAGAGTGCCGAAGCGCGGGTCCACGTTGTAGAAGTCGGTGGCGTCGTAGCCGTCGTCGCGGTTGGGTGACGGGTGGATCGGGTGCAGCCACAGGCAGGTCACGCCGAGGCGGGCCAGGTAGTCCAGCCTCCCGATCAGGCCACGGATGTCACCGACCCCGTCGCCGTCGGAGTCGGCGTACGTGTCGATGTCGAGGCAGTAGACGACGGCTTCGGAATACCAACGGTCACCCATGCCGGAGAAACCTCTCCAGTTGATCACCGCGGCAAACCAGCCGGGCCGACCGGCGACCGCCGTGGGTTAGCGTGCCCGTCATGGAGAACGACCTCGTACCGCCAAGCGAGTTGTTGGACTGGTCCCGGGGCAGCTGGCTGCACCCGCCGGTACGCGTCGAGGAGGGCCCGGCCGGCGAACTGGTCGTCGAGCCGGCCGCGGAGAGCGACTTCTGGCGGCGGACCAGTTACGGTTTCGTGCACGACGACGGCCCGGCCCTGCTGGCGCCGCTGCCGGTCGGCACCGCGATGGAGGTGAGCTTCCGGCTCGACTTCTCGGCGCAGTTCGACCAGGCCGGCGCGCTCGTCCGCGTCGACGAACACACCTGGACCAAGGCCGGCGTCGAGGTGAGCGACGGCGAGGCGCAGCTCGGCGCTGTGGTGACCCGGGAGTTCTCCGACTGGTCGGTGGCGCCGGTGCCGGAGTGGGCGGGCCGGGAGGTGACGGTCCGGGTCAGCCGGGCGGGTGACGCGGTGACCGTTCGCGCCCGGGTCGACGCCGAATCGTGGAGACTGGTCCGGCTCGCTCCGCTGGACCCGACGGCGGAGGCCCTGGCCGGCCCGTTCTGCTGCGCGCCGTCCCGCGCCGGTCTGACAGTGGTGTTCACCGGTTGGCGGCAGGGTCCGGCGGACACCGCGCTGCACCCAGAGGTGTGAATCGGGCCCCGCTGGGTATGACCCTCCGATCCCCGACAGCCGACCGGAAGGACGACGATGGCGTACGCCCAGACTGGCGATCCGTCCGAATTCACTGGGTTGACCGGTTGGGTGGCCTCGGTGATCGAGGCGATGGGCCCGGTCGGGGTGGCGCTGCTGGTGGCGCTGGAGAGCATCGTCCCACCGATCCCCAGTGAGATCGTGCTGGCGCTCGCCGGCTTCCTCGCGCACGAGGGCAAGTTCAACGTCTTCGTCGTGGTGCTGGCCGCGACAGTCGGTTCGCTGGTCGGCGCGCTGGTGCTCTACTGGCTCGGCGCGGCGCTCGGCGAGGAACGACTCAAGCGCTGGTTGGACCATATTCCCCTGGTGGACAGCGACGACCTGGAACGGGCCGACAAGTGGTTCGAGCGGCACGGCCGGTGGGCGGTGCTGATCGGCCGGGTGGTGCCGGTGGTCCGCAGCCTGGTCTCCGTGCCGGCCGGGGCCAACCGGATGCCGATGGGTGAGTTCATCCTGCTCACCACGATCGGCAGCGGGGTGTGGAACGGTCTCATCGTGGGGGCCGGCTATGCGCTGGGCAGCCGTTGGCAGGACGTCGCACGGTACAGCGACTGGTTCAACTACGCGATCATCGCGGTCTTCGTCGTGATGGTGGTCAGTTGGGCGATCCGCAAGGTCCGCAAGCGTCGGGGCCGCGACGACCGGCGGTCGGTGACCGCCGGTCGCTGATCCGCTGTGCCGCTGGCGTTTAGCAAGGCCAGCGGGGTGGTCAGGGCAGGGTGTCCAAGTGCGGTCCCACCGTGTTGGCGAAGCCGTTGCCGTTGCTGACGTCCCAGTTCACCGACCAGGTCATCGCGCCCCGGATGCCCGGGTAGGTGCGCGGCGGGCGGAAGCTGCCGCAGTTGGTGCCCCGGGCCAGGCAGTCCAGGGCCGCGTTGACCACGCTGGGCGCGACGATGCCGCCGCCGGCCGCCCCAGCTCCGGCGGGCAGGCCGAGGCCGACCTGGTCGGGGCGGAGCCCGGCCTCCAACTGGATGCAGGCCAACGCGACGATGAAGTTCACGGTGCCCTGGCCGTACGCGGCGTTCTGGTCGCAGCCGAGCATCGCGCCGGAGTTGTAGTACTGGGTGTTGACGACGGTGAGGATGTCCTTGATGTCGAGCGCCAGCTTGAAGTAGCCGCCGGCCGGGTTCTGCATGTCGATGGTCTGCGGCGCCATCGCGATGATCAGGCCTGATCCGATCTTGGCCCGCAGGGCGCGCAACGCCTGCGCCATGTACGTCGGGTTGAGTCCGTTCTCCAGGTCGATGTCGATCCCGTCGAAGCCGTACCTGCCGATCAGCGCGGCGGCCGTGTCGGCGAACGCGGTGGCCGAGGCGGCGTTGTTCACCGTGACCCGGCCGGTCTCGCCGCCGACGGAGAGGATCACCCGCTTGCCCCGGCTGTGCAGGGTGCGGACGTCGGCGGTGAAGTCGGCGTCGGTGTAGCCGCCGAGCGAGGCGGCCAGTCCGGGGTCGACGCCGAAGGTGAGCGCGCCGGGCGTCGAGGTGGCCTCGGCGAAGGCGACCGCCACCAGGTCGTACTCGGCGGGGACGTCGCGAAGCCGCAGCTCGACTGCGGGGTTGTCGAAGTTGTGCCAGTACCCGGTGAGCAGGTGCTTGGGCAACCCACCGGTGGGCGGGTCGGTCGGCGGGGGCGTGGTCGGCGGAGGCGTCGTGGGTGGGGGCGTGGTGGGTGGGGGCGTGGTGGGTGGGGTGCCGCCACCGCAGGAGACGCCGTTGAGCTGGCAGCCGCTCGGCGAACCGGAGCCGCTGGCCAGGAAGCCGAAGGAGACCGACGCGCCCGGGGCGACGGTGCCGTTCCAGGACCTGTTGGTGAAGGTGTGCCGCTGGCCGGACGAGCTGAGCAACGCGTCCCAGTAGCTGCCGAGGGTGGTGCCGGACGGCAGGTCGAAGGTCAGGTTCCAGCCGTTGATGGTCGAGCTGCCGCCGTTGGTGATCGTGTACTTCCCCTCCCAGCCGGAGCCCCAGTCGGCGGTCTTGACGAAGCTGGCGGTGGCGCCGGCGGCGTACGCGGGCAGCGCCACCCAGGCCGCGCCGAGGGTGGCCGCGAGGGCGGCGACGAGGGACAGGACAAGGGATCTGGAGCGTTTCATGCGACCCTCCGGGCCAGGACGGGCATTTATGGACGTCAACGTTGCCGCTGATTATTAAGACAGTTAACTGTTTCTGTCCAGAGCACCCGTCGGAGAGGCCTGCGGGCGGCGGAGCACCGCCTGCTCACCTGCCGACCACACGCTCGTGGTGACCAGGTAGATCACCGCGGCGAGCGGCAGCACCAGCGCCACCAGCACCGTCGTGAACGGCAGCAGGGGCAGCAGCCGGCCGAGCGTGGCCGCCCCCGGCCCCTCGGTCGGCGCACCGGCCACCGTGCCCACCGCCGCCGACGCCCGCCGGGCCCGCCGCGACGACCACCAGGCCACCGCCAGCAACACCACCAGCAGTACGCCGAACAGGGGTCCGGCAGCACCGGCCAGCCCGTCGCTGAGATGGTGACCCAGCGGCACGCCGGCCAACCGCTCGTCCAGCAGCCCGGTGCCGCCCTCGCTGGTGCTGAACAACCGGTACAGCACCAGCAGGAACGGCGCCTGGATGAGCAGCGGCAGGCAGCCGGCGACCGGGTTCGCGCCGGCCTCGCGGTACAACGTGAAAACCTCGCGCTGAAGCGTCGCCGGGTCGTCCGCGTACCGCTGCTGAAGCTCACGCACCTGCGGGGCGAGCGCCGCACGGCGCCGCTCACCGCGGACCTGCGCGACGGTCAACGGCGAGATCAGCAGGCGGACGGCGATGGTGAGGAGCACGATGGCGGCGGCTGTCGCTCCGCCGCCGGCCAGTGGTTCGAGCAGCTCGGTGAGCCAGTTCAGCGCGCTGCCGGCAGCGGCGACAGCGTCGTGCAGTGGTGCGAAGGCAAGCATGGGAAACCCCTCGGTCCGATTCCGGTGGGGCCCTCCCCCGGGCGGCGTCCGCCCAGCGAGGGGGGCCGGTGACGGCGGGATCGGCCGCGCGGCGGCGAGGCGCTACGCGGCCGAGGGGTGCCCCGGAGCACGGGGACGAGGTCGACCGGCCGCATCCGGGTCGATCTGGCGGGGCATTCGGCGACTGCGGGAGCGGGCCCGCAGGCCGGCCGACCGCGGCCCGGCACCGGGCGCGCCCGCCCGGACGTGCACCCGGGCGGCGAGCACCACCGCGAGCAGCACCAGGGCGGTCAGCGCGGCGCCCGCCAGCAGGTCGGCAGGGCGGCCCGCGAGCACTGTGAGCTGGGCGAACGCGGACATCCACGCGACTCCGACATAGCCCAGCAGCACCGGCACGAGCCCAGCATAGGACCCGCTGTCTCGTCACCCGGCCGAATCGGCGGCCCGCCTTCGAGGACGACGTACCGCCGCCACGTTTCCCGGCATCGCCACGTTGGGTAACCAAACGACGGACCGACGCGGACGGACCGCGAACGGTAGGAACGGACGGGTGATGTCGATGACCGGTCAGGTGGCGGACGCGCTCAGCGACAGGGCTGCGGCCACCGGGTTGCTCACCGTGGGTGTCGAGGAGGAGTTCCTGCTCGTCGACCCGCACACCGGGGCCGCGGTTCCGGCCGTGGACCTCGTCATGGAGCAGGTGCCGGCCGAACTTCGCGGGCAGGTGGAGCGGGAGTTCCAGACCAGTCAGATCGAGATCGGCAGCCCGCCCGGCCTGGAGCTCTCGTCGATCCGGCACTCCCTCGGCGTACTGCGTAAGGCGCTCTCCGACGCCGCCGAGCGGGCCGGCGTACGCCTGCTCGCCATCGGCACCGGCCCGGTCGACGGCCCGGTGCCACCGGTGGTCGACAAGCCACGCTTCGACCTGATGATCGAGCGCTTCCGGCTGCTCGTGCCCGGCCCCGGCAACAACGGCATGCACGTCCACGTCGGGGTGCCCGACCCGGACACCGGCGTGCAGGTGCTCAACCACGTACGGCCGTGGCTGCCGATGCTGCACGCGGTGACCACCAACTCGCCGTTCTCCCGGGGCGAGGACACCGGCTACGCCAGTTGGCGCTCGGTCGAGTGGGAGCGCTGGCCGTCGGTGGCGCCGACCCCGTTCCTGGAGTCGCACGAGCACTACCAGCGGCTGATCCGCCAGTTGATCTCCAGCGGGGTGATGCTCGACGAGGGGATGCTCTACTGGTACGCCCGCCTGTCGGCGAAGTACCCGACCGTCGAGCTGCGGATCGGCGACGTCTGCCCGTCGGTGGACGACGCGGTCCTTGTCGCCGCGCTGGTCCGGGCGCTCGTCGCCACCGCCATGGCGGATGTCGAGGCCGGCCGGCCGGCGTTGCAGACCGACCACCATCTGCTGGTCGGGGCGCACTGGCGGGCCGCCCATGACGGCCTGGAAGGCGAAGCCGTCGACGTCACGAACGGTGAGCTGCGCCCGGCCTGGGAGCTGTTGGACCGGTTCGTGGAGCGGGTGCGGCCGGCGCTGGAGCAGCACGGCGACTGGGCCGAGGTGAACGACCTGCTGGGCGGCCTGCGCCGGCACGGCAGCGGCGCGGCGCGGCAGCGTGCGGTGTTCGAGCGCACCGGCAAACTCACCGACGTGGTGCAGGACGTCGCACGGCAGACCCGCGGCTGATCACCGCGTGACAAGATGAGCCCGTGGCGCAACGGCTGATCGTCATCGGCGGGGACGCCGCCGGAATGTCGGCGGCGTCCCAGGCCCGCCGCCGCCGTGACCGTGGCGACCTGGAGATCGTGGTCTTCGAGCGGGGCAACTTCACCTCCTACTCGGCGTGCGGCATCCCGTACTGGATCAGTGGCCTGGTGCCCGGCCCCGAGGCGTTGATCGCCCGCGACCCGGAGACGTTCCGCACCGAGTACGCGATGGACGTCCGGATGCGCCACGAGGTCACGGCCATCGACCTGGAACGCCGCGAGGTCGTGGCCCGGGACCTGACCGGCGGCGGCGAGGTCCGCGAACGCTTCGACGACCTGATGTACGCCACCGGCGCGGTTCCGGTCAAGCCGCAGTGGGCGGTCACCGACGCGGACGGCGTGTTCGGCATGCAGACCCTCGACGACGGTGCGGCGCTACGACACTGGCTGGACGCCGACCCGCAGCCGCGCCGGGCCGTGGTGGTCGGCGGCGGGTACATCGGCGTCGAGATCGCCGAGGCGCTGATCCAACGCGGCCTCTCGGTGACCCTGGTCGAGGCGGGCGAGCAGCCCATGGCGACGGTCGACGCCGACATGGCCGAACTGGTCACCGACGCCATGCGCGGCCTCGGCGTCACCATCCGCACCAGCCTGCCGGTGACTGGACTGGAACAGCGGGACGGCCGGGTCTCCGCGGTGGTCACCGCCGAGGGGCCGATCCCGACCGACGTCGTGGTCCTGGGCCTCGGCGTACGCCCCAACACGGCGCTCGCCAAGGCCGCCGGGCTGCCCCTCGGACCGACCGGCGCGATCCGGGTGGACCGGCGGATGCGGGTGCCCGAGCACCCCGGCATCTGGGCGGCCGGTGACTGCGTGGAGACCCTGCACCGGGTCAGCGGGTTGCCGGTGCACGTGCCGCTCGGCACGCACGCCAACAAGCAGGGCCGGGTCGCCGGGATCAACATCGGCGGCGGGTACGCCACCTTCACCGGCGTGATCGGCACGGCTGTCACGAAGGTCTGCGACCTGGAGGTGGGCCGGACCGGCCTGCGCGAACGGGAGGCCGCCGCCGCCGGCTTCGAGTTCGTCTCGGTGATCGCCGAGTCGACCAACCGGGCCGGCTACTACCCCGGCGCCCGGCCGATGACGGTCAAGCTGATCGCCGAGCGCCCCAGCGGTCGGTTGCTCGGCGCGCAGATCGTCGGCTGGTCCGAGGCGGCCAAACGGATCGACACGCTGGCCGTGGCGTTGTGGAACGGCATGACGGTGGACGATATGACGCAGCTGGACCTGGGCTACGCTCCGCCGTACGCGCCGGTCTGGGATCCGGTGCTCATCGCTGCCCGAAAAGCGGTCGACGCGCTCGCCGCCCTCGACCGTTGACCCGCGTCCGCCGTGGAGGACCACCCCGTGACCCAGACCCCGACCCGGCCGACCGTGCGTCGGCGTCCCACGATGGTGGACGTGGCCCGGCGGGCCGACGTCAGCCTGAAGACGGTCTCCCGGGTCGTGAACGACGAGCCGGTGGGGCAGGAACTGGTCGGCCGGGTGCTGGCCGCCATCGCCGAGCTGGGCTTCCGACGCAACGACATCGCCCGAAACCTGCGCTCCCGGCAGCTCAACGCCACCGTCGGGCTGCTGATCGAGGAGATCGCCAACCCGTTCTACGCGACCATCGCCAGCGTCGCCGCCGAGATCGCCGCCGCACACGGCACCATGCTGATCACCGCATCGTCGGAGGAGGACCCGGAGCGGGAACGCGCCCTGCTCCAGGACTTCACCCAACGCCGCGTCGACGGTCTGCTGGTGGTGCCGGCGGGCCTGGACCACTCGTTCCTGCGTCGCGAGGTCGAGCTGGGCATGCCCGTGGTGTTCCTGGACCGGCCGCCGCAGGGGCTGCACGCCGACGCCGTGCTGTTGGACAACCGGGGTGGCAGCCACACCGGGGTGAGCGCGCTGCTCGACGAGGGGCACCGACGGGTGGGTCTGCTGCTCGGCGCGCCGAGCGTGCCCACCATGCGGGAGCGGCTGGCCGGGGCGCGGTCGGCGCTGGACGCTGCCGGCGTCGAGCCGGACGAGTCACTGATCCGCGAGCGGCTCATCGCGCCAGAGGAGGCCGGCCGAGCGGTCGCCGCGCTGCTCGACCTTCCGGAGCCGCCCACCGCGTTCTTCTGCGCCAACAACCGGCTCACCGTCGGCGCGCTCCAGGAGCTGCACCGGCGGGGCAGTGACGCCGCGCTTGTCGGTTTCGACGACTTCGAGCTGGCCCACCTGATGCCCCGACCGCTGACCGTCGTCGCCTACGACACGAGAGAGCTGGCCAAGGTGGCCACCGAACGCCTCTTCCAGAGAATCGCCGGAGACGACACCCCACCCGATACGACGGTCCTCCCCACCAGACTCCTGAAACGCGGCCTAACCTGACCCCCGCGCCCGCCTTATCCCCGCGATCTTGCACTTACTGTTGGCGATCTGCGCAGGAATGCGCCTTCTGCCGGGACAGAAAATGCAAGATCGCGGGGGTGGGGGCAGGGCGCGGGGGTGGGGGCAGGGCGCGGGGGTGGGGGGCAGGGCGCGGGGGTGGGGGTCAGGGGGTGGGGGTCAGGAGGGCTTCGACCTCTGCTTTTGTGGGGGGGTTGGCGCCTCGGCGGGCGCAGGTCAGGGCGGCCACCGTGGCGGCCTGTCGGAGCACCGCACCCCACTGCTGCGGAGTCACCGCGGCGAGCCGGTCAGCCGGGCGGTCGCCGAGCGCGTCGAGGTCGGCCAGCGCGGCCAGCAGGCCACCGGTGAACGAGTCGCCGGCGCCGACGGTGTCGACCACCGTGGTGCGGACCGCCGGCTCCTCGTGCAGCGCGCCGTCGGGCGCGAGCAGCCAGGCACCGTCCCCGCCCCGGGTCACCACGGCGCAGGACACACCGGCGGTACGCCATTCGGTCATCACGTCGGCCACCGAACGGTCCGGGTAGAGCCAGGCCAGGTCCTCGTCGCTGGCCTTGACCAGGTGCGCGATGCGAACCTGCCGGCGTACCCGCTCCTGCTCCGCCGCCCGGTCGGTGACGATGCTCGGGCGCAGGTTGAGGTCGATGGAGACGGTGAGCCCGTCCCGCTGGTGTTCCCGGCCGAGCAGGCCCTCCAGCGCCTCCGCGCCGGGTGCCAACGCGAGCGCGAGGGACCCGCTGTGCAGCGCGATCGCCGGTGACCCCGCCAGCTCGGGCAACTCCTGCGGCGTCCACTGCCAGTCGGCCGCACCGGCCAACCGGAACTCGTAGCTGGCCTGCCCGGCGGCGTTCAGAGTGGCCACCGCCACCGATGTGGGCTCCGTGGCGCGTACCGCCCACTCCAGGTCCACGCGGTTGGCGCTCAGATGCTCGACGAGTTGCCGACCGTAGTCGTCGTCCGCGAGTCGGGCCAGCAGTCGTACCGGCTGGTCGAGCCGGGCCAGGGTGACGGCGACGTTCGCCGGTGAACCACCCGGGACGGCACGCTGCCCCTCGGCCGTGACGACCAGGTCGATCAACGCCTCACCCGCGACGACGATCACGCGGTCACCTCCCCCGGTGCGAGCGGGCCGGGGCCACCGAGCCCGTCGGCCGCGCGGGACAGCAGAACCGCCTGGTAGGCGTGGTAGACGTCCGGCCGGCCGTGCCAGACCGTGTCTGCGGGCAGGTTCTGCGCGTCCAACTCGTGCCGCCATCCGGTCTGGTCGATGAGAGTGCGGCGGGCGTACGCCCAGAAGACCCGGTACCAGTCGAGGTAGACCGCGTCCCCGGTTCGGCGACTCAGGGTGATCGCCGCGCCGATGGCCTCGGCGAGAACCCAGTGCATCCGGGAGCGCACCACCGGCTGGTCGTCCCAGTCGATGGTGTAGACGAAGCCGTCCGCGCCGTCGACCGCCCAGCCGCGACGCACGGCGGCGGCGAACAGGGCACGGGCGTCGGCGAGCAGCCAGCGGGGTGGCTGCGGCAGCACCGCCTCCAACTCCAGCAGCAGCCGGGCCCACTCCAGCCAGTGGCCGATCGTGGAGCCGTACGGCCGGAACGGGTCGGCGGGCTGGTCCCGGTTGTAGTCGGGCAGCGGCGTCCAGTCGGTGGTGAAGTGCTCGGGCAGCCGCCAGTCGTGTCGGGCCGCCTCACCGTGCACGAGGTGGGTGGCGATCCGCAGGGCGCGGTCGGCCCAACTCGCGTCACTGGTGGCGGCGGTAGCGGCGAGGAACGCCTCGACCATGTGCATGCTGCTGTTGGCGCCCCGGTAGTCCTCGGTCACCGTCCAGTCCCGGTTCCACGATTCGCGGACAGCACCGGCGTCATCGTCCCAGAACCGGTCCCGCACGACGGCCAGCACGTCGGCGAGCAGCCGGTCCGCGCCGGGGCGTCCGGCGCGCACGGCGCTGGATGCGGCGAGCAGCACGAACGCGTGGTCGTAGCCGGCCTTGCGGTCGTTGACGGGTACTCCCTGCTGGTCCACCGCGGCGAACCAGCCGCCGTACCGGTCGTCACGCAGCAGCGTGCTGAGCGCGGCGATCCCGTGGTCGACCAGGGCGGCGGCGTCCGGGTCGCCGTTGCGGTGGGCGAGGGCGGCCACGTGGGTCATCCGGCAGGTGATCCAGGTGTGGATGGGTTCTCCGCGATCCGGGGTGCGGTCGTCGGTGAGCCACCAGAAGCCGCCCTCGGGCCGGACCGAGCGGCGGGCGGTGTCGAGCAGCGTCCGGGTCTGGTCGACGAGGAACTCGTCCAGCTCGGGCAGGTCTGGTGACCCCGGCGGAGCAGGGGTCGTTGCGGCGTCGGATCGGGGCACGTCGGTCATCTCAGCTGGTCACCGTGGGGTAGGAAAGGGACATACGGCCAGGATCGGCGAACGGACCGGGTCCGCGCCGCAAAACTGCCAACGGTACGCCACGAATCGACTGGCCGGGGTCGGCGCGCAGCTAGGGGGTTTTCATCCCATTTGACCGTTGACATCGTTGTCACCGTTCAACCCTGCTCCGGCAGCCGGCCGACTGTCAATTCCGGCTGCGTCACACCGCCCCGGAGCGGCTCCGCTCAGTAGTAGTCGATCGGCTGGCGTGCCTCGTCGAACAGCGCCGGCCCCTCGTAGCGGACCGCGGGCAGCGGCGGGGTGGCCGGCTTGACGTCCTCGAACTGCTCGGTGGACAGCGCGTACACCACCCGCCCGAGGCCGGACCGGTCGATCGCCGTCGCGCACATCGCGCAGGGCTGACAACTGGTGAACATGGTGGTGCCGGCGGCCACCTCGGGAGAGAGTTTCCGAGCCGCCCAGCGGGCCAGCTTCAACTCCGGATGGGCGCTGATGTCCGCGTCGGAGACCACCGTGTTGTGGTCCTCGATCAGGACGACGCCGGCCGCGTCGACAAGCAACGAGCCGAACGGCCGTTCGCCGGAAGCCCCCGCCCGCCTGGCGATGTCGACGGCATGGCGGAGAAACTTCTCGTCGTCGGGAGTCATCGGTCCTCCTGGGTTCTGTGATGTGCGGCCACTGCCGCAAGGGTCCGCCAGGCGCGTTCGGGCTGGCGGATCTCGGTCAGGTCGCCGTTGAACGGGTCCAGCACCACCGTCTCCGCGCCGAGCACACGAAGCTGGTCCAGGTCGGCGACGATCTGGTCGATGGTGCCGACACCGGCGAGCCGGTCCGGGTCGGTCATCGGTTCCCGGGTCTCCTGGAGCGCGATCCGCGGCACCAGCGCGGGCACCGGGCGACCCAGCTCGCCGGCGATGTCCGTCAGTCGTCCGACCGCCTCGGCCAGCCGTCCCGGCGTGACCCGCAGCGGGTGCCAGGCGTCACCGTGCAGTACCGCACGGCGCATGCCGGCCTCGCTGTTTCCACCGACCCAGATCGGGATCGCTGCCGTGTCGTAGTCGTCGGTGTCCTGCCAGGCCGCCCGCATCGTGTGCAGGTACTCGTCGGTCAGCGCACCGCGCTGCCGGAACGGCACGCCGAGCGCCTCGAACTCCTGCCGGGCCCAGCCGACGCCGACACCGAGGACGAGCCGGCCGCCGCTGAGCCGGTTGAGGTTCGCCGCCATCCGGGCGGTGAGCAGCGGGTGCCGGTACGGGACGATGAGCACCGTGGTGCCCAGCCGAACCCCGCTGGTCACCCCGGCCAGCCAGGACAACGTGGTGAACGGCTCGTAGAACGGCGCCGGATACTGCTCGGCCACGTCCGGCGTCACCGCGATGTGATCGGACACCATCAACAGGTCGAAGCCGAGACCCTCCACCGTCTGCGCCCACCGACGCAGCACGTCGGGGTCGGTGCCCGGGGCGAAGTTCGGTACGTTCACACCAATCTGCACCCGCCCACGCTAGCCACTGTGGACCGGTGTGTGAACGCCGCAGCCCGGCTGAGTCACCTGACAGCCGCCGCGGATCGCCGCACGACTCAGGAGCGCCGGATGGATCTGCCCGACGGACTCGACTGGGTACGAGGATCACCCGCTGGTCGCGCCTGGCTGGCCGCACTCCCGACGTGGCTGAACGAGTGCACCGAGCGCTGGTCGCTGCGGGTCGGGCCGCCCTTCCGGCAGGCGTACGCGTCCCTGGCGCTCCCCGCCCACCTGCCCGATGGCAGCGCTGTGGTGCTGAAGCTCCAGTATCCCGACGAGGAGAGCCGGCACGAGGCCGACGCGTTGGCGCTCTGGGACGGCGTCGCGGCGGTCCGTCTGCTCGCCCACGACCCCGGGCGGCGTGCCCTGCTGCTCGAACGCTGCCAGCCCGGCACTCCCCTGCACGACCTTGCGCCGGACCGAGCGCTGGACGTGGTGGTCGGACTGCTCCCCCGGCTCTGGCGACCAGCCGGCGCGCCGTTCAGCCCGCTCGCACGGGAGGCCGCCGGCTGGATCGACCGGATGCCCCGCGCCTGGGAACGGGCCGGCCGACCGTACGAGCGACGGCTGCTGGATGCGGCGCTCGACCTGCTCACCGGCCTGGCGTCGAGCCAGGGCGAGCAGGTGCTGGTCAACCAGGACCTGCACGCCGGCAACATCCTCGCCGCCAACGCGCTCGGCGGCGACGCGCTCGGCGGCGACGATCGAGGGCCGTGGCTGGCGATCGACCCGAAGCCGCTGACCGGGGAACGGGAGTTCTCGGTCGTGCCGATGGTGCGCGGCCCGGAGTTGGGCCACTCACCGGCCGCCGTCCGGCATCGGCTGGACCGGCTCAGCACCGACCTGGGACTGGACCGGGACCGGGTCCGAGATTGGACGATCGGACACACGCTGTCCTGGGGCCTCGCCGACGCAACGGTCTTCCCCGAGAAGATCGAGGTGGTCCGCTGGCTGCTCGACGGTGACTGAGTTCCAGCAGCGCGCGGGTTCCCGCACCCGCCCCAACTCCGCGATCTTGCACTTTCTGTCCCGACACAGCGCGCATTTCCACCCATGCCGACAACACAAACCGCAAGATCGGCGGGGGCGGGGGCGGGTGCGGGGCGGGGCGGGGCGGGGCGAGGGCGGGGGCGGGTGCGGGGGCCCGGGTGGGTGGGTCAGGTGGTTTGGCAGGTGCGGCACCAGTACAGGTTGCGGCCGGCCAGTTCGCCGCGACTGACCTCGGTGCCGCAGACGTGGCAGGGTGCTCCCGGGCGGCGGTAGACGTACACCTCGCCGCCGTGCCGGTCCACCCGCGCCGGCCGGCCCATGGCCTCTGGCAGGTGCGCGTCGCGGACCGTGTCGATCCGACCGTGCTCGACGGCGAGCCGCATCAAGCCGACCAGGTCGGCCCAGAGCGCGTCCCAGCCGGTCCTGGTCAACTGTCGGCCCGGCATCGTGGGCGGCAGTCCCGCCCGGAACAGCGCCTCGGTCACGAAGATCAGACCGGTGCCGGCCACTACCGACTGGTCCAGCAGCAGCGCGGCGAGAGGAGTGGGGCTGCGGGCGATCCGGGCGTACGCCCGCTCCGAGTCGGCGTCGGCGCGCAACGGATCCGGCCCGAGACGGTCCCGCAGTGCGGCCACCTCGGGTGGGGTGAGCAGCTCACAGGCCGTAGGCCCGCGCAGGTCGAGCCAGTGCCGGTCGCTGGCCAGCCGGAGTCGCACCTGCCCGACCGGCTCCGGCGGCTCCCCCGGCCCGTCGGTGAACTTGCCATACAACCCGAGGTGTACGTGCAACGTCAGCTCGCCGGCGTAGTGGTGCAGCAGGTGTTTCCCGTACGCTTCGGTGCCCTCCAGCACTGTCCCGGAGAGCCGGGCGGCACCCTCGGCGAAGCGGCCCTGCGGGCTGGCGGCGAGCAACTTGTCGCCGGCGAACAGCTCGGCGTGCCGGGCCGCCAGGCGATGGATCGAGTGTCCCTCTGGCACAGGTGCCAAGGATAGCCAGCCCCGCCCGACCGGCCCGCGCTGATCGGCATCGGGCCGGCCGCCGCGCTGATCCGCACCGGGCCCGTCCCCGCCTCGATCGACCGGCTCTCGACGCGTTGATCGACTCGGGTTTCAGGAAACCGGGGTGTCCGCGGAGCTCGGCTCAGGACACCGCGACTTTCAGGAAGCCGAGTCGATCAAGGCCAAGCTGGGGCCGGTCCGGGCCACGCGGCGGGGCCGGCTGCGGGCGATCTCGGCGTCCGTACCCAGGATTGGTGTCAGGAAACGCCCAGGTGGGTATTCGGGGGTCGACACCGCGTGGGTGCCACCCTTTCCGTCGGCCACCACGCATTCATCAGGAGGTGTGTAGTGGTCAGGATTCCTTCGCTGTCCCGCCGGTCCGAGCCGGCACCGACGCGGGACGAGAACCTCGACGGCCGCGTGGACGGCCGCGACACCCCGGTCACCGAGACCGCCCAGTCCGACGACAGCGTCGGCCGCCCGGTGGTCACCGACCGGGACGCCGACCAGACGACGTACCGCAGCGCCGGCACGACCGGCGGCCAGACCAGTGAGGCCGAGCGGCAGGCCAACGAGCGGGCGGCGGTGGCCCGAGCCGCCACCGGTCGACCCGCGGAGGTCGACTCCCGGGGCACCGCCCGCCCGGTCGCGCCCGAGCCGACGAACGGCACGGCCCGCCCGGTCGCACCGGAGCCCGTGAACGGCACGACCCGCCCGGTCACGCCGGAGCCCCGCACCGGCACCACCAGCAACGTGGAGACCGAGGCCCGGCCCGCCGTCGCCACGACCACGGCGGGCACCGCCGAGCGGGACGCCGACCTCGACAGCACCACCCGTCGGCCCGACACCACCGACCGGGTCACGACCGACCGTGCCGTCACGGACCGGACCACCACGGACCGCACTGTCGACCCGACCCCGGGCGCGACCACGCCTGAGCCGCCGGTGACGCGTGGCCCGAAGCCGCGGGCCAGTCTGCTCGCCACCCTCGGCCTGATCGTCTCGGTCGTCGGTGCGACGTTCGTGCTGACCGGAACCTTGGCCGGGTACGGCATCGGGCTCGGCGCGTTCGGCGCGGTGCTGTCGGTGCTCGGCCTGATGGCTACCCGCCGCCGGCACGTCGCCGGCAAGACCGACGCGCTCTTCGGCGTGCTGATCGGTCTGGCCGCGGTCGTGATCGGGGTGCTCGCGATGACCGGCCAGTTCGACTGGCCGACCACCGACGGCGACTGGGTGCAGCGCTTCCGTGAGTGGCTTGACTCACAGTTTGTCGATCGTTTCTAGCGGGCACTGTTCCGCTCGCCGGTGATGCACCGGCGAACAGCCGGCGGTTCGCCGGCAACCCGATCAGTCCGGTGGTTCACCGGCCGGGAGACACCCTTTCAGGGGCGGCGGTTCGCCGCCCCTGAAGTGTTTCCGGGGTTGGACGGCTCCGGTCCAGGTCACCGCGGCGAACTTTCGCGTCACCCGGCGATCCCCGACCCCGCACTGCCGGGCGAACCAGGTACGCCACCTTTGCTCTGCTGCCCTATATGCGCCAGGGGGTCGGGGCCAGGTGTCCGATGAGTGGCACCGGGAAGTGGTGGCGGATTCCGCTACTCGTCGGTGAGGGCGACGCCGTCTGGTGGCGCACATTAGGCAGCAGAGCAAAGGCTGCGAACGGGCCTCCCGGCCCTGCCTCTCATCTCTGCCTGCCGGATCTCGGCTCCAACGCAACGAATCGCCTCAGAGGTCTCACCACACGCAACGGATCTACGCCCTGCGCAACTCCTGGCGGTGGATCCTGCCGCTCACGCCGCATACCGTTGAGCAACGGCGCCAGCCCGTGGGCCACGGTGGCCGGGCGCGCCCGACCCCTGGGAGCAGGACAATGACGATGGACGCCACCAGCCAGCGCCTGTTGATGTGCCGGCCGACGTACTTCGCCGTCGACTACGCGATCAACCCCTGGATGGACCCGAACGCGCCGGTCGACGCCGCGCTGGCAGTCCGGCAGTGGGAGCAGCTGCGCCAGACGTACCTTGACCTGGGCCACACCGTCGAGGAGATCACTCCGGTGCCCGGCCTGCCCGACATGGTCTTCGCCGCCAACGGCGGCACCGTGATCGACGGCAAGGCGATGGCCGTGCAGTTCCGGGACCCGCAGCGCGCCGACGAGGCACCGGCGTTCCGGGCCTGGTTCGAGGCCGCCGGCTTCGAGATGTACGACCCGAAGCACGTCAACGAGGGCGAAGGTGACGTCCTGCTGGCCGGTGACCACCTGCTGGCCGGCACCGGCTTCCGTACGGCGCACGCCGCGCACGCCCAGTTGCAGGAGGTCTTCGGCTACCCGGTGATCACCATGCAACTGGTCGACCCGCGCTTCTACCACCTGGACACCGCGTTGACAGTGCTCGACGAGCGGACCGTGGCGTACCTGCCGGAAGCTTTTTCCCCGGGCAGCCAGGCTGTGCTGCGCCGGCTCTTCCCCGACGCGGTGCACGCCACCATGGCCGACGCCGAGGTGCTGGGGCTGAACGCGGTCAGCGACGGGCGGCACGTGGTGCTGCCCGCGCAGGCCACCGACCTGGCCGCCAAGCTGCGCGACCGGGGCTACGAAACCATCGGGGTCGACCTGTCCGAGCTACGTAAGGCCGGCGGCGGACCGAAGTGCTGCACGCTGCGACTCCGTCAGGGAAAGGCAAGCAAGTGATCGTGGATGACAAGCTGCGTACGCCGGGAGCGGTCCGGGACGCCGAGCGCTGGACCGCGCACAACTACCACCCCCTGCCGGTGGTGATCTCGTCTGCGGAGGGTTCCTGGCTCACCGACGTCGACGGCCGCCGCTACCTGGACTGCCTTGCCGGCTACTCCGCGCTGAACTTCGGTCACCGGCACCCGCAGTTGATCGCCGCCGCGCACGCCCAACTGGACCGGCTGACGCTGACCAGCCGTGCGTTCATCCACGACCAGTTCGCCGACTTCTGCCGGGAGCTGGCCGAGCTGTGCGGCAAGGACCTCGTGCTGCCGATGAACACCGGCGCGGAGGCGGTGGAGACCGGGATCAAGGTGGCCCGCAAGTGGGGCTACCAGGTCAAGGGCGTGCCCGCCGGCCAGGCCAACATCGTGGTCGCCGAGGGCAACTTCCACGGCCGGACCACCACCATCGTGAGCTTCTCCACCGACGAGGACGCCCGCGCCGACTTCGGGCCGTACACCCCGGGGTTCACTGTCGTGCCGTACGGCGACCTGGAGGCGTTGACCGCAGCGATCGACGAGAACACGGTGGCCGTGCTGCTGGAGCCGATCCAGGGTGAGCAGGGTGTGGTGGTGCCACCGGAGGGCTACCTGCCGGGCGTACGCCAGGTCTGCACCGAGCGCAACGTGCTGTTCATCGCCGACGAGATCCAGTCGGGTCTGGGGCGTACCGGCGCGACCTTCGCCTGTGACCACGAGGGCGTCGTGCCGGACATGTATCTGCTCGGCAAGGCGCTCGGCGGCGGCATCGTGCCGGTCTCCGCGGTGGCTGCGAACGCCGACGTGCTCGGGGTGCTCAAGCCCGGCCAGCACGGCTCCACGTTCGGCGGCAACCCGCTCGCCTGCGCGGTGGCTATCGAGGTGGTTCGCCTGCTGGCCACCGGCGAGTTCCAGCGCCGCTCGGCCGAGCTGGGTGAGCGGCTGCGGGCCGGCCTGGAAGGGTTGGTCGGCAAGGGTCTGGTCGGGGTACGCGTCCGTGGCCTGTGGGCCGGGCTGGACATCGACCCGGCGCTGATGAGCGGTCGGGAGGCGTGTGAGCGGCTCGCCGAGCGCGGAGTCCTCGCCAAGGACACCCACGGCTCCACCATCCGGCTCGCCCCACCCCTGGTCATCACCGAGGACGAGATCGACCTGGCGGTGACCCAGCTGGCCGAGGTGTTGGCCGGCTGAGCAAGAACGTGCGTGAAGGGCGGGCGTCGGAGTTCCGACGCCCGCCCTTCACATCAGGGGCGGGGCAGGCGCATCGCCATCGTGGGTGCCTCGGCCATCACCGAGGTGGGAGTGAACGGGGCACCGGTGGGCAGCTCCTCCGCCCGACCGATCTGCACCCCCGGGTACAGCTCGATCATGTCGTTCTCGCCCAGCACCCGGGACTGCTGCGGCGCCAGCGGGATCCGGTCCGACTCGGTCATCGAACCGCCCGGCCGGATGCCCGAGCCGTTGGTGCTGACGTCGGTCACGATGACCTCGCCGACCCGCAGCTCGAAGCGGACGTGACCACGGCTGATCCAACGCCGGGCCTCGTCGTTGAGCCACTGCCCGAGCATGATCCCGCCATCCTGCTCGGGAGCCCGACCGGCCACGATCGGCTGTTCCTCGCTGAGCACGAACCGCCGTCGGACCAGGCCGCCGACGCGCACCGCGAGCACTTCGGTACGCGGACGCGGGCCGCCGTCACCGAGCCGTACGCCGTGTCGGGGGCAGGTCGGCACGCCGTTGCGCAGCGCGGGCGGCGGCTGCGCGGCGGGGCTACGGTCGGCACCCCCGGCCAGGTCGGCGAACGCGCCACCCCCACCACCGCCGCCGAACAGCGCGCAGCCCGACTCCGAGCAGCGCCACTGGCGCGCCAGCAGCTTGACTCCGGTCGGCGACCGTTTGCCGGCCACCGGCGAGTGGCCACCGCCGACGTGCGCGATGAACACCGGCCCGCCGGCGCCGGGCACCGGCGCTACCACCCGACCGGGCTGCTCGACCAGCCACGGGAAACGCCCGCGCAGCCCGTCGAAGCGGACCCGGCTGAGCACCGGCAACCCGAGCAGGTCGGCGACCTCCAACATCCGGTCACCCGGGTTGTCGAGCACCTCGACGAGCCCGTCGTCGGCCCAGCGGCGAACGACCATCCGCTCGTTGGAGGTGAGGTCGGCGTCGGAGAGCAACGCCCGGTGCACCACCGCGTAGACCTGGACGCTGTCCTCCTCCAGCTCGCGGGAGAGCGCGTCGATGACCATGCCGAGGCGCAGCAGGCTGGCCGGCCGACCACCGTCGATGTCCTGGTAGCGGATCACCTCGGCCAGGTCGATCACGGCGCGGGCCAGTGACGGGTCCGTGCAGACCCGGCCCTCGATGGCATCCAGAACCTTGCTGATCTCGAATCTCATGCCGCACTCCGGACGATGTCGTCAATTCGCCGGGCCAGCCCGATGTCCCGGTGGGTGACCCCACCGGCCGAGTGCGTGACACAGCGGAAGGTCAGGGTCCGCCATCGGATGTCGATGTCGGGATGGTGGTCGAGCTCCTCGGCCACCGTCGCCACCCGGTCCACCACCGCGATGGCCGCCGGGAAACTGCCGAGCTGGACGGTACGGCCGATGCCGGTCGGGTCACCCGACCAGTCGGGCAACCGGCTCAGCTCTTCTCGCACCGCGTCCGCGGTGAGCAGGTCTGCCATGACCAGACCCTACCGGTGGCGCCTCCGGAGAGCCGGATCCGCTCCCTCAAGCCCAGGGTTTCCGCCAAGCGGTGCCGACCAGGAACACGACGGCGGGACGGCATCAACAGCTGCCGTCCCGCCGATCGACGCTCATGTCAGCCGCGCAGCGGCCGGTCTGGTCAGCCGCGCAGCGGCGAGCCCACCTCGTGCAGGTGACCGAGTGCCTGCCGGTACGACTCGACGAGCCCGGTCTCGGCGTACGGGATGCCCTGCTCGACGCAGTAGGCCCTGACGATCGGCTGGGCCTGGCGCAGGTTGGCGCGGGGCATGTTCGGGAAGAGGTGGTGCTCGATCTGGTAGTTGAGACCGCCGAGGGCGGTGTCCACGAGTCGGCTGCCGCGTACGTTGCGCGAGGTCAGCACCTGCTTACGCAGGAAGTCCAACTCGTCCTCGGCGGTCGGCATCGGCATGCCCTTGTGGTTCGGCGCGAACGCGCAACCCATGTAGAGACCCCACAGGGCCTGGTGCACGACGGCGAAGAGCAGCGCCTTGACCGGGGACATGACCGCCAGGAGCAGCGCGACATAGCCGACGGTGTGCGCGAGGAGCAGCGCCGCCTCGGCCGCCCGGTGCCGCATCGGCACGGTGTACCCGCCGTTCGGCTCCCGGCCGACGATGGCCCGGATGCTCGCCACGTGCAGGTTCAGGCCCTCCAGCAGGAGCATCGGGAAGAAAAGGTACGCCTGCCGCTGAGCCATCCAGCGGCCGAAACCCCGGGTCTCCAGCGCCTGCTCGTGCGTCCACACCAGGGCGCCCGCGCCGACGTCCGGGTCCTCGTCCTCGTGGTTCGGGTTGGCGTGGTGCCGGTTGTGCTTGTCGACCCACCAGCCGTAGCTGAGCCCGACCGCCGCGTTGCCCGCGAACAGGCCCACCAGCTCGCTGGCGCCACGCCGACGAAACATCTGGCGGTGCCCGGCGTCGTGGCCGAGGAACGCGACCTGCGTGGTGGCCACCGCCATCACTGCCGCGAGTGGAAGCTGCCACCAGGAGTCGCCGAGCAGGAACACGGCCACCCAGCCGGCAACGAAGGCACCGAGGGTGAGCACGATGCGGGTGACGTACCAGCCGGGGCGCCGCTCCAACAGGCCCGCCTGGCTGATCCGTCGGGACAACTGTGCGTAGTCACTGCCTCGCCGCCGTACCGGCGGTTCCGCCACCGCTCCGAGCGCCATCGTTGCTCCCGTTTCTCTTGCGCCCGCGCCAGGGTGGTTCGGGCTTACTGTCAAGTCTCCCGATCGCGGTAGCGCTGAGTAACCCCGACAGCCCCCGAATGAGGGGTAGGGCAGGCCCTACCCCTACGGGTCCCGGCTCAGCTCAGTCGGCCCACCGCGGCGCGCAGTCGAGCCAGGTCACGTCGACGCCGCTCGTAGGTGGCGGCGAGCCCCACCAGCGCCAGCCCGCCGATCCCCAGGTAGATCCACCGGGGCAGCAGATCCCACCCCCGGGCCAGCTCGTGCAGCGCCAGCAGCGTCAGCACCCCGCCGCCGAGCAGCACCGGCGCCTGCCACCGACGGGTCGCGCCGGCCAGCACCGCGCCGGTCGCCGCCACGCCGAGCAGCAGTCGCCGCCACGGCTGCGGGTCCGCCCCGACCAGCACCGACACGAGGCTGGGTAGCAACGCCGCGACCAGTCCCGGGCCGAGGGCCGGCCAGCTGGTCAGCCCCGGCCGGGTGCGCAGCGCCAGCAGACCCGCTCCGACGGCGAGCGCCGCGGCCGGCAGTGTGTACGCCTCCAGCACTGTCACCCCACCGGCGGCCAGCAGCACCCAGGCCCCGAGCAACTCGCTACCGGCGGCGATCCCGGCGAACACCCACCGCCGGCCGGCCGGTTCACCCCGGCGCAGCAGCCGCAGCGCGACGGCGGCACCCCAGAGCACGCAGATGGTGGCGAGGTGCCGCGCCGCCTCGACGGCGAGCACCGCCGCCACCAACGCGACGGCCTGCGCGGCGGCGTCCAGCACCCGTCCCAGCCGGACCCGCGCCGGGGTGACCGCCGCAGCGGCCAGCACCAACGCGGCCACCCCCAGCAGTGGATACGAGGCAGCGCGCAGGGACAGCCCACCGGCGAGGGGCGCGGTAACCGCCAACGCGGACGCCGCGCCCACGGCGGCGATACACCCGGCGACCCGTACCTCGAACCGACGCGCGCCGGCGGCGACCGCGACCGCCGCCACCAGCAGCGCCCCCTCGGCGGCAAGCGTCCCGGCCCGGGTGGCCAGCAGACCGAGCACACCGGAGGCCACCAGCACCACGCCCACCGGCACCGCGACCGGTGTGAGCGCCGGGCGGGCGGCGGCCAGCGCGGTGAACAGCAGCGCCGCCAGGCCGGCGAGCAGAACGGCGGCCGGCAGCACCGGCCACGGCGCACCGATGGCGATGAGCAGGACCGGCAGCGCCGCCGCGAGGAACGGCAGCGCGGCCGGCACCGGCAGGCCGACCCGCCGACCGGCCAGCGCACCGGCCACCGCCAGCACGACCAGCGCGAACCCGACCGGGAGCACCGTCGGGTCGGCGACGACGGTGGGCGCCCCCGACCACACCCGGGTCCGGCCGCCGTAGGGCGACCCGAGCGCGGTCAGCACTGTCGGCAGGGCCGCCAGGACGGCGACCACCGCCAGCGTTCCGCCGGCCGCCAGCAACAACGCCGACCGGGCCGACTCGCGCCCGTCAGCCGCCGGCCGCTCCCCGAGGGCCGCCTGGCCGGAGTCGCTCGCCGACGGCAGCCAGCAGGCGACGAACGCGACACCCAGCGCGGCCAGCGCCGCGTACGGCGCGAGCGGCTCGTCACCCGCCGCGACCAGCGGCGCGAGGCCGGGCACGGTCACCGCGGCGACGGCGCCGGTCACCGCGTACCCGATCAGCTCCATCCGGTGGCGACGGACCGCGAGCGCCGCGACCAGCGACAACCCGGCGGCGGCCAACGCAAGCCGGGCCTGCCACCAGGGCGGCCCGCCCACGGCGAACGTCGCCACCGCCGCGATCCCGGGCAGCGCGAGCTGCCCGACCAGCAGACCCGCACCGGCCACCTCCCGGTACGCGCCGGCCCCCTGTCGGACGGCCAGCGCCAGCCCGACCACGGCGAGCACGCCGAGCGCCACCAGGGCACCCGCCGGGGCGGCCAGGGCGACCAGCAGCCCGTGCCCGAGCAGGACGGCACCGCTGAGCGCCCGCGAGCGCAGGGCGACCGACGGGGTGGTCGGACGGGCCAGTACGGCGAGCAGCAACGCGACCCCGCCGACCAGGTCGATGGCCACCACCTGAGGCCAGGAGGCCGTCCAGCCGGCGGGTACGGCGAACAGCACCGCCACCGCGCCGGCAGTGGCGAACACCGCCCGCGTGCTGGCCGGGAGCAGCAGCACCGTGGCGCCGATCGTCAGTGCCACCGCCGGTGCCAGCTGCCAACCCCAGCTCAGGTCCGGCCCCGACCCAGCCCCGCCCCAGGGCGGCAACGACCGGCCGACGGCGGCCACCGCCAGCCCAACGGTGATCAACACGGTGACCTGCGCCGTGCCGGCCGCGACGAACAGCGCGCCGGCCCGCGGGCCGGTCCGCCAACCGCCGCCACCGGCCACCGCCGCTGGAAGGAACCGCACGGCGGCGGCCATCCCCAGCGCCACAGTCGCCGCCGCGAGCAGCAGCACTGACGGCCGCAGCTCCGCCACCGGACGCAGCAGGGCGGCGGCGAGCACCGGCACCAGCAGCCCTGCCGCCACCGCCCGCAGCGCCCGCCCCCCGACGACCCAGGCCGCGCCGAACCCGGTCAGCGCGACCAGCAACAGCGGCACCCCGGCCAGCAGTGGCGAGCCCCCCGCCCGCCCACCGACCAGCGGCACCACCGCGCACGCCGAAGCGCCCACCAGCGCGGCGACGTGACCGGCGCCGGCCAACACCCGGCCGACGAGCTGCGCCGCCCCTCCCCGGCCACGCAGCGCGGCCAGCACGGCCAGGTTCAGCGACGCCACCCCGAGCAGTACCAACGCCCACCCCGCCGCACCCAGCCCGGCCTCGACGGCGAGCAGCGGCAACGCCGGCTGGGCGGCCACCAGGGCGGCGAACCAGGGCCCCGTCAACCCGCTCCACCGGCCGTACGCCGCGGCGACCGCCGCGCTGGCCCCCCCGACCAGCGCGGCGTACCGGCTGCCCGGCCAACCGGTCACGCCGGCCAGGTCCACCGACCAGGCCGCGTAACCGTCCAGCACCACCAGCAGCAACCCCACCGCGGCGAACGTCTCCGCCGTGCCGCGCAGCCCTCGGCGGACCGCCAGCAGCGGTACGCCCAGCGCGAGCGCGGTGAACGCCGCCAGAATCAACGCCCTGCCGGCGACCCCCACCGCCGCCCAGGCGACCGCGGTGAACACCACGGCCGCGGTGCCCAGCAGGAGTCCACCGAGGACGAAGAGCAGACCCTGGACCGTCCGAGTCGAGGTTTCCGCCGCACCCGGCCGCGAATCCGTCGCGACGCCGGGGCCCGGGCCGATGAACGGCGCCGGTCCGGCGGCAGGCACCGGGCGCGCCACGACCGAGGCCGCCAGCCCGGCCCGGACGACCGCGGCCAGTTCAGCTCGCCGCCCGGACACTGCCGACAGCCGTCCGGCCAGCTCGGTGTACGTGCGACGAGCCCGCTCCACCTGCGGCTCAAGCTCGGCGACCTCGCGGCTCAGCCGAACCACCTCGGCGGCGATCGGGTCGGGTGCGCGCCGGCAGCCGGAACATCCGGCGCTCAGATCCGCCGGTGCGCCGCAGGCGGGGCAGGGGTAACGGGTGTCGTCCACCGGGTCATCATCGACAACCGACCGGGGTGCGACCCAGAGTGCGCGTACTCAGGATCGGGTGTGCTCGTACACCCAGGTGGCGTAGTCGGGGTTTCCGCTCTCCACCCTGGACACCAGGATCTCCGGCACCTCGTACGGGTGGCTGACCCGGATCTGGTCCAGCAAGGCGGTGAGCCGATCCGGTGCGGTCTTGAACTGCACCGACCACTCGGTGCTCGTCTCCATCCCGGACCGCCACCAGTAGGTGCTGTCCACCTGACCACCCACCTGGGCGCAGGCGGCGAGCCTGCCGGCGACGGCCGCAGCCGCCAGCACGTCGGCGACCGAACGCGCGTCCACCACCGTTGTCACCACGCAGATCTCGTCCACGCCCGCACCCTACGCGGACATTTACCGATTAGCGGCGATCCAGGCATCAATCTTCGCCCACCAGTCGAAGAGCCAGTCGATGCGTTCCTGCCGTCCGGTCGGTACGTCCTCCGGCGGCACGGACCAGAACCGCATCACGATCCGTTTGTCCATCGGCAGTTCCCGCCACACGTCGGCGACGGTGAGCATCCGGTCCAGACCGGTGTGGGCGACGAAGATGACCCCGGCGTCGGGTGCGGCGTCCAGCGCGGCGAGCATCCCACCGGGTTGCGGGGCGAGCACGTGGCGCATCCGCTCGGCGCGCAGGGCCATCCGTTCCAGGCCGAGGGAGCGCAACCGGGCGATGGCGCGCAGCCGTCGCCGGGGGGTGAAGTTGCCGCCCTCGGGGAAGATCACGAACGCGTCGTTGTCGTCCAGGCCGGTGGCGAGGTGCCCGACCTGGCGTACCGTCTCCTCGCCGCGCTCCGGAGTCGGCGCGATGAACCGGTTGGGCAGCCGGTTGAGCAGCACGTCGATCGCCGGATCCCACTGGAGGCTGTCCTTGAGGACGATCCGAGGCTCCCGGTGGAACCAGTTGACCAGCCCGTGGATCAGGATGAACGAGTCGCCCGGCCCGGCGTGCCGACAGAGCACCAGCTCGGGCCGGCCGGGCAGCGCAGTGTCCGGGTCGGTGCCCACCACGTCGATGCTCAACCGCAGTGTCCACCGTGCCTGCCAGAACAGCACCCGCAGGAACCAGCCGGCCAGCACGTAGTGCGCGCGCTGGAAGGCCGGCGACCGGGTCCGCCAACCGAGACCGGAGACGACCCAGAGCACGAAGAGCGCGAGCAGCGCGGCAGCGTCCCAGACCAGGTAGAAACAGCCGATCCAGAGCAGTCGCAGTGGACGCAACCGGCCCGGGACCAGCGGCGACGCGGCTGCGGCCAGCAGCGCCCAGACCGGCAACGTGGTGACCACGACGAAGGCGAGCAGCACGACGGCGGGTGCGAACAGCAACCGACGCAGCCACCGCGGAGGTAACGGCATCACCGCTCCTGGTGGGTGGCGAGGTAGCGCCGGGAGGCGGTGTACGCGCGACTGATCCGCCGTCCCACCGCCGCCATGTCCCGGTACGCCCACGGTGTGTCGTCGCGGGGGTTGAGCCCGCCGGTCGGCAGGACGTGCACCTCCACCCCCTCCGGCAGAGCCGCCAACTCCCGGAAGAAGCGGTGCCGGCGGGAGATCTCGAACGCGACCTGCGCGATCTCCCACGGCCGACGGGGCGGAGTCAGCTCCCGTTCGATCCGACCGACCTGGAGGACGTAGATCCGGCGGGCGCCGACGGCGACCGCCTCGCCGATGGGGATGGAGTTGACGATCCCGCCGTCCACGTAGTGCGCGCCGTCGATCTCCATCGGCGGAAGCAGGCCCGGCACCGAGGCCGACGCCATCACCGCCGGCACCACCGGACCACTGTCGAACCAGTGCTCGGCGGCCCGCTCGATGTGGGCGGCGCAGCACCGGAACGGCACCCGCAGATCGGCGAAGGTGGTGTCCACCCCCAGCTCGGTCTCCAACAGGCGGCGCAGCGGCCGGGGCGAGTGCAGGTGGGTGCGGGCGGCGAAACGGCGCAGCTGCCGGGCGACCGAGTCGCCGTACACCTCGCTCGCCTCGGGTGAGGCCCAGAGCCGGACCAGCCGGTCGGTCACCGCCTCGGACGGGTCGGCGGCGACCAGCGCGCCGTTGACCGCACCGATCGAGGTGCCGAGGACCATGTCGGGTTGGATGCCGGCCCGGAACAGGGCACGCAACATGCCGACCTCGACCGCGCCGAGCACTCCCCCGCCGCCGAGCACGAACGCCACCGGTCCCCCCGCCATGTCGTCCATCCTGGCACGGGCCCGCCGCCGACCGGTGGGCCGCTGTCGGACGGCGGTCGGCGCACGGCAGGCACCGTCCGTCGACGGCCGGCGTCGACAGCGTTGACAGGCAGGACACATTCGCGCAACCTGATACCGCTCCCACCCCTGAGGCAGGTGCGATCCGTGAAGGCAGCGCTGCATCCGGGCCGATTGCTGGCTCGCAGATACCGACTTCTGGACCAGATCGGCGCCGGTGGCATGTCGGTCATCTGGCGTGCCCGGGACGAGGTACTGGACCGGGTGGTCGCGCTCAAGGTGCTCGCCCCGTCACTCGCCGCGGACGCACGGTTCCGGGGGATGGTGCGCGAGGAGGCACGGGCCGCCGCCCAGTTGGTGCACCCGCACCTGACCTCCGTGCACGACTACGGCGAGACGGTCGACCCGGACGGCTCGATCACCTCGTTCGTGGTGATGGAGCTGCTCAGCGGCGAGGAGTTGAAGCTTCGGCTCACCGAGGGGCCGCTGCCGTGGACCGAGGCGGTCCAGGTGGGCGCGCAGGTGGCGGACGCACTGGCAGCGGCACACCGGCTCGGCATCGTGCACCGGGACATCACCCCGGCCAACGTGATGATGACCGGGACGGGCGTCAAGGTGCTCGACTTCGGCATCGCCACCCGGATCGGCGCGCCCGACGAGGACGAGGACGGCGAAACCTTCGGCACCCCGGCGTACGTCGCACCGGAACGTCTCGACGGCGCGCCGGCCCAGCCGTCCACCGACGTGTACTCGCTCGGCGTGCTGCTGCACGAGGCACTCACCGGCCGGGTCCCGTATCCGGCGGACACCTGGGAGCAGCTCAGCGCCGCGCTGGCCACTGGTCCACCGCCGACGCTGGCCGATCTACCGGACCTGCCCGCGCCGGTGGCCGAGATCTGCCTGCGCAGCCTCGCCCGGAATCCGGCGGACCGGCCCACCGCCCGGCAGGTCGCCACCGCGCTCCGCGACCATTCGCTGCCCGCCGAGCCCCCGACGGCGACCATCCGGGTGCCCACCCAGCCCCTGCCACCGCAGTCGCCGGCCGTCGCGACGGCCAGCGTTCCGGCGGCGGCGCGACTGGACGAAGCCGCCTCGGACGGCGGAGCCTCCTCCAGTGCGGGCGAGCCGCCGACCGGATCGGGCTGGTCGCGGCGGCGACTGGTGTTGCTGCTGCTGGTGCTGGCCGTCGGGGTGACAGTGGCCGGGGTGGCGCTGTTGCCCGAACAGCAGCCGACCCGCCGGGCACAGCCCTCCGCCGGACCGGTGACGACCCCGTCGACCGACCCGCCGACCCCTCAGCCCTCCACGCCGATCACGTCCGCCCCGCCGACCCCGACGCCCTCGACGAGGCCGACCACCGGGGCACCCACCTCGAACCCGGGCACCCTCACCGAGGTCGCGAGCCGGGTCGACGGGTTGATCGGCACCGGGCTGAGCGCCGGCGAGATCCGCGACGACGTGGCCCTCGACCTGCGCAACGAGCTGCGCAACCTGACGGTCGCGGTCAGCTCCGGCCGCGAAGAGCTGGCGCCGCCGGTGGCCCGGCTGCGCGCCAAGGTCGCCGTCCGTGTCGGTGAGGGCGGCATCACCCCGGCGTACGCCTCCCGACTCGACGCCGCCATCGCCGAGCTGGGCGCGACCGGGGCCTGACCCGGCGACACCGGTGGGTCAGCGCACCGGCACCCGGGCCGGTTCACGGACGTCGTGCCGGCCGAGGGCGAAGCGCCGATAGACCTCGGCGTAGCCGCTCGCCATCCGCTCGACCGAGAAGTTCCGGGCCACGTGCGCCACGCAGTCCTCCGGGTCGAGTCGCTCCGCCGCGAGCAACGCCGCGGGTAGCTCCTCCGACCGCTCGACGACGAGCCCGGTCAGCCCCGGCCGCACCAGCTCCGGCACCGCACCCCGGTTGAGCGCCACCACCGGCGTGCCGGTGGCCATCGCCTCCAGCATCACCATGCCGAACGGTTCGTCCCACTGGATCGGCATGATCAGGCAGCGCGCGTCGACGAGCATCCGCAGCGTCGTCGCGCGGTCCGCGTTGAGCACCACTGTCACGTCCTCGTCGACCATCGGCTCGACGACCTGCTCGTAGTAGCGGCGCTCGGCCGGCTCGTTGCACTTGCCGGCCAACAGCAGGGGCAGTCCGGCCGCCCGGCACGCCCGGATGGCGGTGTCCGGGCCCTTGTCCGGACTGAACCGGGCCAGCCACAGCACCGGCCCCGCGCCGGGCGTGTGCTTGCGCGGGAAACCGCTGATGTCGAGCGCGTTGTGCACGGTGCCGGCCCATGGCAGGTTCGGGTTCAGCCGGCGCTGAGCGTGCGAGATGGCCACCAGCGACACGCCCGCGTCGATATCACTCAGCACGTCGCCGTACTCCCCCACGGGGTTGCCGTGCACCGTCGCGACCGTCGGCACGGCCCGACGGCCGGCGACCAGCGGACCGATCGTGGTGTGGTCGTGGATCACGTCGAAGTCGGCCGGGCTGATCAGCCGATTCACCCGGGCCAGGTGTGCCAGCTCGGGCAGTGACTCGCCGAGCCGCTCGTACTGGACCTCGGCCACTGTGGAGACGAAGCCGTCGGCCGCCGTGCCGTGGTCACCTCCGGCACCGAACAGGGTCACCGAGTGCCCCTGCCCGCAGAGCGCGTCGACCAGGGCGGCGACGACCTGCTCAAGGCCGCCGTAGCCGGGCGGCGGCACTGACAACCACGGCGGAACCACCATCGCGATGCGCAACGACCGCTCCTCGGGGCGGCCCGCAGGCGGGTGGTTCACGGCCACGAGTCCTCCCCGTTGCTCCCCGGTACGGCGGCACCGCTGGTCGGCGGCGGTTTCCCGGTGGCGTCCGAGGTAAACCGGACACGGCGGACGACGATCACCCGCCCACCAGGAGCTGGTCGTGGACCACCCGCACACCGGGCGCGGACCACGCCACCCGTTCGACCTGGTCACGTTCCCACCAGGAACGGACCACCCCGGCGAGGACCAGCGTGTCGCCGTCCACCTCGACGGTCACCCGCTCGCCGCCGAGCGTGCGCAGCAGCGCCCGCTGGACGTCCCGCCGCAGCCGCTCGGCGTCCGGTGGCGCCGCGGGTCGTACCTCGATCAGGTTGGTGATTCCCCGTACGCCGTCGAGCCGGCGCACCTCACCCTCGGCGGCCCGCCGCTGCCACCCGAACTCGACCTCGCCGCGCAGCATCAGCCAGCCGTTGGCCACTGTCACGTCCAGCCGTTCGGCGGGCACGAAGCTGTCCCACTCCAGGGCACGGGTGGCGGCGTCGGCGACCTCGGCGTCGGTACGTCCCGGGGTGCCGGGCAGCCGCACCTCCATCTCGTCGGCCACCGCCCGTACGCCTCGAACCCGCTGTGCGCATCGCGTCGCGGCCCAGCCGCGAGCGGCACCGTCCACGAACCCGGTCAGGGTGACCACGCCCTGGTCGACGGTCACCCCGATCTCGTTCGGTTGCAGTTGGGGGTCCCAGGCCAGCTCGGCCAGGACGTCGCGTTGGATCCGCTGGTCCTCGCGGACACCCACCACCTCGGTCATGGCACTCCACCCCCGGTTCCGGTCGTCGCCCTGCCAACCTGCCGGGCGGACGGGTGACGGCGGTTCACCCGATCCGGGTGAACCGCCGTCCGGGCGTAAAGAAGCGGCGGGTGACGGAGCCGACCCCCTCGGCCCCGCCACCCGCCGCCGGAGGGAGGAAGCAGGTTCAGTAACTGGTCAGGACGTCTCGGCGAGCGTCACGGTCGCCGACTTCTCGACACCGTTGCGCTTGAACTGCACCTCGACCCGGTCGCCGACCTTGCCGGCCTGCACCGCGCCGACCAGGTCGTCCGAGTCGTTGACGGGCTTGTCGCCGAACCGGGTGACGACGTCGCCGCGCTGGAGGCCGGCCTTCTCCGCCGGGCTGCCCGGGGTGACCGACGCGACGAGGGCGCCGCCGCCCTCGGCCGGGTTGACGCCGACTCCGAGCGACGGGTGGCTGACCTTCTCGCCGCGCTGGAGCTTGCCCGCGACGTCCTTGGCCTTGTTGCTGGGGATGGCGAACCCGACACCGATGTTGCCGGTGCTCTGCCCGGAGGTCGCGATGGCGGTGTTGACGCCGATCACCTCGCCCCGGGTGTTGACCAGCGCGCCGCCGGAGTTTCCGGGGTTGATCGGGGCGTCCGTCTGGAGCAGGCCGGAGATCGAGCTGACCGCCTGGCCCTGCTGCTGGGTCGGGTCCTGCGGCTGACCCTCACCGGCCCGGATGGTGCGGTCCCGGGCGCTGAGGATGCCGGAGGTCACCGAGCCCTGCAGACCGAGCGGGCTGCCGAGGGCGAGCACCTGGTCGCCGACCTGCATGGCGTCGCTGTCGCCGAACTTGGCCGGCTTGAGGTCGCTCACCCCGTTGGCCTTCACCACGGCCAGGTCGGTCTTCGGGTCGGTGCCGATGATCTTCGCGTCGGCGGTCTTGCCGTCGGCGAAGACCACCCGCACGGCGTCGCCGGCGGCGGACGCGACCACGTGGTTGTTGGTCAGCACGTACCCGTCGGCGCTGAGCACCACTCCGGAGCCCTCACCGCTGTCGGTGGTGATCGAGACGACGCTGTCCTGCACCGACGCGGCGATCTTCGGCAGGTCCGCGCCATTGATCACGGGAGCCGCGGAGTAGGTGCGGGTGATGCCGCCACCGTCGCCGTCGAGGGCGAGCGCGAGCGCACCACCGGCGACACCGGAACCGAGCATCAGGGCGAACACCGCGACGCCGGCACCGGCGAACTTGGCGATTCGACCCGGCCGGGGGCCGCTGCCGGGCGGCGCGACCTGCGGGCCCCACGGCGGGACCGGCTGGCCCGGGTGCTGTCCGAGGTGCTGCTGGTGCTGCCCGGGGTGCTGCGGGTGCTGCCCCGGGTGCTGCTGGTGCTGGGCGTACGGCATGCCCGGCTGGCCCCCGCCGGCCCAGCCGGACTGCTGGCCCTGGTACCAGGGGGCACCGGGGTAGTGGCCGGCCGGCTGCGGGTAGCCGGGCTGGCCGGGCGCCGGGTGACCGGAGACCGGGTACGGCGGTGCGGACGGCGTGGCGGCCGGCCGCTCGTAGCCGGTCGACGGCTCGTACCCGGTCGGCTGGCCGGCGGGCGCGGAGTACCCGGCGGGCGCGGCGGCCGGGGTGGCGGCGGTGGTCTCCGCGTCACCGGTGGTGGAGGCGACCGTCGGGTCGCCGCCGGTCGAGACGACCGGTACGGGAGTGGTCGGGGAGTCGGACTGCACACGCTCGTCGCGCGGCAGCTCGGCGGTGGGGTGCGACGGCTCGGCGTCGGTGGGGGCCGGCCGGCGCTGCGGGTCGGACTCGAACTCGGTCATGGAACTACCTTCTCCCTCCGCACTGCAATCAACCTGGAACCGTCCTGGAAGTTGGCTGAAAGTCACTCGCCGGCTCCGTCGACCTGCGCCAGCAGCGGCAGCCGCACCCGGAAGGTGGCCCCGCCGCCGGGCGTCTCGGCCACCTCGACCGAGCCGTGGTGGGCGGCGACCAGCGCCGCCACGATGGCCAGGCCGAGGCCGGTCCCGGTGTTGCCGTCGGCTCGTCGGGTGCGGGCCGCGTCGGCCCGGTAGAACCGTTCGAAGACGCGTTCCGCCTGCTCGGCCGAGAGTCCGGGGCCGGTGTCGACCACCTCCACGACGGCGGAGCCCCCGGGTTCGGCGCGCAGCCGTACCCGGACCTCCGCCTCCGGTGGGGTGTGCGTGAGCGCGTTGGTGACCAGGTTGCCGATCACCTGTCGCAGCCGCGCGTCGTCGGCGGAGACGACGAGCGGGCCCGATTCGGGAGCGATCTCCAACTCGATCCGCCGCTCCGGTGCCATCGCCCGCGCGGCCTGCACCGCGTCGGAGGCGAGCACCGGCAACTCCACCGGGGTCAGCGAGAGCGGCCGTTCCATGTCCAACCGGGCGAGCAGCAGCAGGTCCTCCACCAGCAGACCCATCCGGGACGCCTCGTCCTCGATCCGGCGCAGCAGGCCGGCGGTCTGTTCCGGCGCACGGGCCGCACCCTGCCGGTACAGCTCGGCGAAGCCACGAATGGTGGTGAGCGGAGTCCGCAGCTCGTGCGAGGCGTCGGCGACGAACTGCCGCATCCGCTCCTCGGAGCGGATGGCCCGCGCCTCGGACGCCTGAGCTGCGGCGGCGGCATCCCGGGCGGCGCTCTCCGCCCATCGGGCCGAGGTCTCCGACGCGGCTCGGGCGGTGAACGCCGCCTCGATCTGGGTGAGCATCGCGTTCAGCGCCCGCGACAGCCGGCCCAGTTCCGAGGTTGGCTCGGCCTGGCCCTCCTCCGGGTCGGGCACCCGACGGCTCAGGTCACCGCCGGCGATCGCTGCGGCGGTCTGCTCGATCTCGACGAGGGGCTTGAGGCTGGTCCGGACGATCGCGGCACCGACCGAGGCCAGCATGATCAGCACTGCGCCACCGACCAGGAGGTCTATCCAGACGAGCTGCTTCACCGCCCGGTCCACCTCGGTCAGCGGCTGACCCACGGCCAGCACCGAGCCGTCCTGTTGAGCCGCGTAGTAGACGCGCCACCGGGTGAGGCGATCATGTGAGATGACGGTGCGCGGCTCGCCCTCCGCCGCCTCGAAGTCCTTGCGGGTGGCGGGAAACGTGGGCAGCTGTGCGGGGTAGAAGTTGCGCGTGTCGTACTGGGGGTCGTGCACCTGCCGCTCGTCGGCCACGATCACGACGTAGTCACTGGGCAGCATCGCGCCGACCTCACCGCTGCGCAGCTGCTGAAGAAACTGGCCGAGGCCCTGGGCGGTCGACCGGACCTGCCCGTCGACCTGGCCCTCCAGGTAGTTGCGGAGGAAGTACGCGGTCAACGAGCTGATCACCAGAAGCGCGACGGCGACCAGCGCGAGCACCGAGGCGACCAGCTTCACCCGCAGCGGAACGCTTCGCACCCGCCCCTTCGCCTGCTGGACAGCGTTCACGCCGCCGGCTTGCGCAGGACGTACCCGACCCCGCGAAGAGTGTGGATCAGCCGGGGTTGGGTGGTGTCGACCTTGCGCCGCAGGTACGAGATGTAGGACTCGACGATGTTGTCGTCGCCCCGGAAGTCGTAGTTCCAGACGTGGTCGAGGATCTGCGCCTTGGACAGCACCCGGTTGGCGTTGAGCATCAGGTAGCGCAGCAGCTTGAACTCGGTCGGCGAGAGCTGTACCCGCTGGCCGGCCCGGTGCACCTCGTGGGTCTCCTCGTCCAGCTCCAGGTCGGCGAAGGTGAGCCGGGACGGGGCCTGCTCGCCGGTGGTGGTGCGGCGCAGCACGGCGCGGATCCGGGCGGTCAGCTCCTCCAGGCTGAACGGCTTCGTGACGTAGTCGTCGCCACCCAGGGTCAGCCCACGGATCTTGTCGTCGGTGGCGTCCCGGGCGGTCAGGAACACCACGGGCGTACGCGTGCCGCCCTCGCGGAGCATCCGGATGACCTCGAAACCGTCGAGGTCGGGGAGCATCACGTCGAGTACCACCAGGTCGGGCCGGTGGTCCTTGGCGGCGTTGAGCGCCGCGCTTCCACTTGTCGCGGTGGCCACGTCGAAGCCCGCGAACCGCAGGCTCGCGGAGAGCAGTTCGAGGATGTTGGGGTCGTCCTCGACGACAAGCAGTCGCGCCTCGGTCTGGGTAGCGGGCATGGGCCCATCATCGGTGATGTCACTGCGCCACCGCTGGACGCTTCCTGCAAAAACGCTGTGAGTCGCCGACCGTCCGGTGACGCCGGTCAGCGCAGCAGGCGACGCAACCCGTCCAGGGCACCGTCGAGCAGCCGGATCGCGGTGCGCAGCTGGGTGTCGCTGAACTGTCGGGCGCGCATCAGCCGACCCACCTCGGCGGTGAACGCGGTCAGCCGCTGATCGAGTTCGTCGAACAGCTCGGCCTGCGGCCCGGCGGTCGACGCCGGCCTGGGCGGCGGTGCGGGCGCCTCCCACCGGGCCCGCCGGGTCTGCCGGGTGGCCTCGCTCAACTCCCGCTTGAGGTCGCGGGCCGATCCGCGTACCTCACTGCGGATCTCGCCGGCCAGGCTGGAGAGGTCCGCCACGGAGGCCGCGATGTCCGTTTCCAGCTCCGTCAACTCAGCGGCCCGCTGGCGCAGCTCCGCCCGGCCGGCGGCGGTGATGTCGTACGTCTTGCGGCCGCCGGCCGCCGTGTGGCTGACCAGACCCTCGACCTCCAGCCGTTGCAGACGGGGGTAGATGGTGCCGGCGCTCGGCGCGTACAGACCGAGGAAGCGGTCCTCCAGGAGGCGGATCAGCTCGTAGCCGTGCTTCGGGCCGTCGTCGAGGAGCTTGAGCAGGTAGAGCCGGAGCCGCCCGTGGCTGAACACGGCGGTCACGGCAGCTCCTCTCCATCGTCGTCGACGGCTCGGGCGAGCAGGGCGATGCTCCCCGAGGTCGCGGAAGCCCAGAGCTTACCGTTGCCGGAGCCGAGCACCCCCTCGCTGCTGGGCAGCGGGAACGTCGAACTGTGCAGCTGCGGAAAGCCGCTGGTGATCCGGCCGGAGGCGGTGTTCAACTGGACGGCGAGGTCGCTGTCCGCGCGGACCCGGACGGTGATGCTGCCCGAGATGGTGGTCAACCGGATCTCGCTGCCCCGGGGGTTGTCCAGATCGCAGGTGATGGCACCGGAGACGGTCTGGGCCCGCACCCGGTCGGCGGCGCTGTCGGCGAGGATCACCTCCCCGGAGATCGTCTCCACTGTGAGGTCACCGCGGACGCCGAGCGCCTCCACCGGACCCGAGGTGAGCTTCGCCGAGGTGCTGCCGCGCAACCCCATCAGGGTGATCTGGCCGGCGACGACGTGGGCGGTGGTCTCCCGACGCAGGCCGGAGGCGACCAGCGAACCCGCGACCAGGCCCAGATCGGCGAGAACGTCGGCGGACACGGCGATGGAGACGTCCACCCGGGGGTAGCGGTGGATCATCCGGAACCAGCGCAGGACGTCCGACCAGCCCCGACCACGCTCCTGGCGGATGTTGAGCCGACCGTCGGTGTGGTCGATCAGGACCGGCCGACGGCCGACCTGGGTCACGTCGATCCGGGTCGGCCCGTCGGTGGCGACCACGTTGAGCCGCCCACTGATCAGTCGCACGTCCAGCCGGACGACCGGAGCGTCCACTGTGAGCCGTTGTGGGCTCTCGACCGTCCAACCGGCCATGGCGTCCCCCTCTCGACGACGCGCGGGAGGCACGCCGAACAGAAGGAGACTGTAACGCGATACATCGCGACATCACAAGACTGTCGCGACTCTCGCACCGCCGGGGCGGTAGGGGCGGGGCGGCGGGCGCACCTCCCCTAGGCGGCCAGGTCCAGGTCGCTGCCCGTGGCGGGCGGTGGGACGGAAACGGCCGGGGTCGCCGTCGGGACCGGCCGCAGCCGGGGCCGCGAAACGGCACCCGCCGTGGGCACCAGGTGTACGGCCGACTCGGCGGCCCGGGCCAGCAGCCGCCGGTCGGCGTCACGGGCCGGGTGCAGCGCGGCGGCGATCGTCACCGAGACCACCAGCTCCCGCGCCGCCACCACCCGTGCCACCGAGCGCAGCAGGGTGTCCGCGCCGAGGAAGGCGGCTGCCGTGGTGGTCGCACCGGTGGCCGCACAGCGGTAGGTGAGCCGCAGCGGGACCACCGGGCTGCCCGTGTCGATGGCCGCCTGGAACGTCGCGGGCCGGAACCCACCGCCGGGGCGGCAGTCGGTGGCATCGTTCCCGGCACACCACGTCGTACCCTCCGGGAAGACCGCCACCGACCGCCCTGCGCGCAGCGCGTCGGCGACCCGGGCGACGGTCCTCGGCAGCGCCAACGGCCGGGCGCGGTCCACGAAGACCGTGCCCGCCGCCGCGGCCAGCAGACCAACCACCGGCCAGGAGCGGATCTCCCGTTTCGCCACCATCCGGGTGGGCGCGACCGCCAGCACTGCCAGGATGTCCAGCCAGGAGGCGTGGTTCGCGACCAGCAGCGCGCGCCGCCGGGGCAACCGACCCCGAACCACGAGGCGGACGCCGAAGGCGCGCACCGTGGTCCGCGCCCAGCCACCGACCAGCGCCTGCCGTTCCGGAGTGGGGAGCACCGGCAGCAGCGCCACCACCGGAATCCCGGCCAGCAGCATGCCGAGCACGGCGACCAGCCGAAGCGCCCGGCGGGCCAGCGGCACACTGGGCACCTCGCCGGCCGCCGGCAGACAGTTGTCGTCGCAGCCCGAGGAGGGCCGCCACAGGTCGAGCGGCACGGCGCTCACCGCTGCTCACCGCCGAGGAAGTGCCGCAGGTAGCGCGGGTTCATCCGGTCCAGGGAGAAGAGGACGTAGAAGTCCGCGCACCCGAAGTCGCTGTCGTAGGACGGCTCGCCGCAGATCCACGCGCCGAGCCGGAGGTAGCCACGCAGCAGCGGCGGAACCGCCACCCTCCCGGCCGGGGAACCGGCGACCGGGCCGGCGGCAGCCGCCTCGGCGAACCAGGGCCGCAACGGGCGGACCCGCAGCGGCGGCGGCGACAGGTGCCGGGCCCGGGCCTGGGTCCACACCTCGGCCACCGTCCGCCCGCCGTCAGCCACCGGCACCGACGCGCAGCCGCCGAGCCAGTGGGAGCCGCGTAGGTGCAGGTACCGGATGATGCCGGCCCACATCAGGTTGATCACCGCGCCGGAGCGGTGGTCCGGGTGCACGCAGGACCGGCCCGCCTCGACCAGGTCGTCGCGGAGCGGGTCGAGCGGGCTCAGGTCGAACTCGTCCTCGGCGTAGCGCCGGCTGGTGCGCCCCGGCGGCAGCAGCCGGTACGTGCCGACCACCTCGCCGGTGCTGTCCTCGCGGACGATCAGGTGGTCGCAGTACGCGTCGAAGGGGTCCACGTCCAACCCGGCCTCGCCGGGAAGGAGGGTGGCGCCGAGCTCGGTGGCGAACACCTCGTGGCGCAGGCGTTGCGCGGCCGCGACCTGGGTGGGATCGTCGGCGATCAGCAGGGTGTATCCGCTGGTCTTCAGGGGTGCGCCAGCGGCATGCAGAACGGCCATGGGACCTGTGTAAGGGCCTGGGTTGCCATTCACGGGGACCACTGGTGTCGGCAGGATGAACGCCGGCCGGCAGATGGCTCTCACCGTGATCGTGCGAGGCTGCGGTACGGCCCGGCGACGACGCCGGCACGTTCCACCGGAGGCCGACAATGCGCATCGAAACCCGCTACAACGGGCCCGCTGGTTCGGGCAACGGCGGCTGGAGCGCGGGGATCTTCGCCGCCGAGGCGGGGGGCGGCGGGCCGGTCGAGGTGACGCTGCGCCGGCCACCACCGCTGGAGACCGAACTGACCCTTGTCGACGGCGAGGTCCGGGACCCGGCCGGCGAGTTGGTGGCCGAGGTACGCCCGGCCGGGGTGATCGACGCCGTCGTACCCCCTGTCGACCTGGAGACGGCGGTCGCCGCCTCGGCCCGATACCCCGGCCTGGTCGAGCATCCGTTCCCCGCCTGTTACGTCTGCGGGCCGCAGCGGGCCGACGGACTGCGGATCTTCCCCGGCCGGCTGCCGGACGGGCGGACCGCCGCACCGTTCCGCGCGCCCGCGCAGGTCGGCGCGGCAACGGTCTGGGCTGCGCTGGACTGTCCCGGTGGTTGGGCGGTGCTCGCGCCGGGCCGCCCGTACCTGCTGGGCCGGATCGCCGCCGTGGTCGCGGCGCTGCCCGGGCCGGGCGACGAGTGTGTGGTGACCGGGGCGTTGCTGCGCGTCGATGGGCGCAAGGCGCTCGTGCACACCAGCCTGTACGGCCCGGACGGGTCGTTGCTCGGCGCGGCGCGGGCAACCTGGATCGCCCGCTGAGCCCGGGCCGTAGTCCGCAGGGATGAGTCGCCTCCGCCCCGCGACGGAGGCAGACGTACCGACCGCGCCTGATTGACCTTGTTGCCACGGGCCGTCACGCTGTGCCACGGCGTACCTCTACGCCACACACGGGAGGAGAACGATGACTGACGGGCAGCGAAGCCCCACCAGCGACGGTCAGATCGTGGTGTCCGGTCTGACGAAGCAGTACAAGAACGTCCGGGCGGTGAACAACCTGTCCTTCACAGTGGCGCCGGGACGGGTGACCGGCTTCCTCGGCCCGAACGGCGCAGGCAAGACCACCACGCTGCGCATGCTGCTCAACCTGGTCACGCCGACCGCCGGCACGGCCACCATCAGCGGCCAGCGGTACGCCGACCTCGCCACCCCGCTGCGGCAGGTCGGGGCGGTGCTGGAGGCTTCCAGCGCGCACAAGGGCCGCACCGGCATCAACCACCTGCGGGTCATCTGCGCCGCGGCCGGGCTGCCCAAGCAGCGGGCCGACGAGGCGTTGGCCCTGGTCGGGCTGACCCCGGCGGCGAAGCGCAAGTTCAAGGGTTACTCGCTGGGCATGAAGCAGCGGCTCGGCATCGCCGCCGCGATGCTCGGTGACCCCCGCGTGCTGATCCTCGACGAGCCGGCCAACGGGCTGGACCCGGAGGGCATCCGGTGGATGCGTGGGTTCCTCAAGAACCTCGCCCACGAGGGTCGTACGGTGCTGGTCTCCAGCCACCTGCTGTCGGAGATGCAGTTGCTCGCCGACGACGTGGTGATCATCGCGGCTGGGCAGCTGGTCCGGCAGGGTCCGGTCGACCAGGTGCTCGGGTCGATGGCCCAGGGCGCCCGGGTCCGGGTCCGCACCCCGCAGGCCGAGGTGTTGACCGCCGCCCTGAAGGCGCAGTCGGCGACCGTCGAGACCGACGAACAGGGTGTGCTGCTGGTCGGCGGGGTGGACGCCCCGACGATCGGCCGGTCCGCTCTCGCGGCCGGGGTCGAGCTGCACGAACTGACCACCGAACGGCCCGATCTGGAACGGGTCTTCCTGGAGCTGACGGCCGGAAAGGCGGGCATCCGATGAACCTGGTCCGATCCGAGCTACTCAAGATCCGTACCACCAGCACCTGGTGGTGGCTGGCCATCGGCGCGTTGCTCTCGATCGCCCTGGCGTTCGCGATCAACGCGTGGTTGGCCGTCACGGCGCTCGGCGGTGACGCCGAGAACATCGGCGTCAGCCCCGAGCAGGCGACCGCGCCGGCGCAGGCGGCGAACCTCTACACCTCGGGCCAGTACCTCGGGCTGATGTTCGTGATGCTCATCGGCATCCTGATGGTCACCAACGAGTTCTTCCACCAGACCGCGACCACGACGTTCCTGACGACCCCCCGGCGAACGTCGGTGATCGTCAGCAAGCTCGTTGCCGCCAGCCTGCTCGGCTTCATGTTCTGGCTGGCCACCACGCTGATCGACCTGGCCGCCGGCGCGATCTTCCTGTCCGCGAACGACTACGGCACTCAGCTCGGTGAGTGGCCGGTGCAGCGGGCGCTGCTGTTCAACCTGCTGGCCTACGCCATCTGGACGATCCTCGGTGTGGGCATCGGCACACTGATCACCAACCAGCTCGGAGCGGTGATCACGGCGGCGGTGCTCTACCTGATCGGCACCCAGGTGGTGGGTCTGCTCTTCCTGCTCCTGTCGAACCTCCTCGACAGCGAGGCGGTGCTCAAGTGGCAGGTGGTCTGGCCCGCTGTGGCATCCCAGGTCATGATCACGGAGGGCACCTCGGAGTTCACCCCGTCCTGGTGGGTCGGGGCCCTGGTGCTGATCGGCTACGCGCTGGTCAGCGGAGTCGTCGGAATCCTGCTCACCCGACGGCGCGACATCGCCTGATGGCGTCTGCGACCCCGGGGCGGCACCGAGCTGGCCGTTCCGGGGTCGAGCGTCCCCTCGGCGTCCGGCCCCTGGTGTTACCAGTTCGACACGGTGTGCGCAGGCGTTGCTGAACTTCTGGCATCTTCTGTGAAACCGGCCACGGGACCGAGGCGGAAATGCCTGCGGGATCGGTACGGCGTAGCCTGGAGACGTCCAGTCCGTGCTCCTAATCGGGCGCGACGGACCCACCGCGTGCCACACAAACCCGCGTGAAAGAGGCGATTACCGGCCGTGTCGACCCAGCAGACTTCGCAGGAGAACCCACTGGCGGGTTTCGGCCCGAATGAGTGGATCGTCGAGGAGATGTACCAGCGTTACCTCGCCGACCCATCGAGCGTTGATTCGGCCTGGCACGACTTCTTCGCCGACTACCGACCGGCACCGGGAGCGGGCACCCCGCGCGGCGCCGAGTCGTCGGACAAGCCGGCCGCCGCCCCGGAGCCGGACGGTCAGCCGGAGGCAGCCGCCACCGTCGCCCAGCCGAGCGCCCCGGCCAAGCCGGCAACCGCGAGCAAGTCGGCCGCCGCCCAGCCGGCGTCGGCCAAGCCCGCCGCCCCGGCCACGCCGAAGGCCGCGCCGGAGAAGACGCCGGAGAAGGCCGCTGCGGCCAAGCCGGCCGCCAAGGCCGCCGCGCCGACCGCCGACGGCCCGCAGACCACGCCGTTGCGGGGCGTCGCCGCGAAGATCGTCCAGAACATGGACGCCTCGCTGAGCGTGCCCACCGCGACCAGCGTTCGCGCGGTCCCGGCGAAGCTGCTGGTGGACAACCGCATCGTGATCAACAACCACCTCGCCCGTGGGCGGGGCGGCAAGGTCAGCTTCACCCACCTGGTCGGCTACGCGATGGTGCGCGCGCTCGTCCAGCACCCCGAGATGAACAACTCCTTCGCCGAGGCCAACGGCAAGCCGGCGGTGCTCCGCCCGGCACACGTCAACCTCGGGATCGCGATCGACCTCGCCAAGCCGGACGGCAGCCGCAACCTGGTGGTTCCCTCCATCAAGGGCTGCGAGCAGATGGACTTCCGGCAGTTCTGGCAGGCGTACGAGGACGTGGTCCGACGGGCGCGGCGCAACGAGCTGACCATGGAGGACTACTCCGGCACCACCATCTCGCTGACCAACCCGGGTGGCATCGGCACCGTGCACTCGATGCCGCGGCTCATGCAGGGGCAGAGCGCGATCATCGGCGTCGGCGCGATGGAGTACCCGGCCGCCTACCAGGGGATGTCCGAGGCCACCCTCGCCGAGCTGGCGGTCAGCAAGATCATCACGCTGACCAGCACGTACGACCACCGGATCATCCAGGGCGCGCAGTCCGGCGAGTTCCTCAAGGTGATGCACGAGCTGATCCTGGGCGAGCACGGCTTCTACGACCAGATCTTCACCGCTCTGCGCATCCCGTACGAGCCGGTGCGCTGGATGCGCGATGTCGCTGTCAACTCCGAGGGTCAGATCAACAAGACCGCCCGGGTGCACGAGCTGATCCACGCCTACCGGGTGCGCGGTCACCTGATGGCCGACACCGACCCGCTGGAATTCAAGATCCGCAAGCACCCCGACCTGGACGTCCTCCAGCACGGGCTCACCCTGTGGGACCTGGACCGCGAGTTCCCGGTCAACGGCTTCGCCGGCCGGCAGCGGATGAAGCTGCGCGAGATCCTCGGTGTGCTGCGCGACTCGTACTGCCGCCGCGTCGGCATCGAGTACATGCACATCCAGGACCCGGAGGAGCGGCGCTGGGTCCAGGAACGGATCGAGCGCAAGTACGAGAAGCCGTCCGCCGACGAGCAGAAGCACGTGCTCAACCGGCTCAACGCCGCCGAGGCGTTCGAGACCTTCCTGCAGACGAAGTACGTCGGCCAGAAGCGCTTCTCGCTAGAGGGCGGCGAGTCGCTGATCCCGCTGCTCGGCGAGGTGCTGGAATCCTCCGCCGAGAACGGGCTGGACGAGGTCGTCATCGGCATGGCCCACCGGGGTCGTCTCAACGTGCTGGCCAACATCGTCGGCAAGCCGTACGAGAAGATCTTCTCGGAGTTCGAGGGTCACCTGGACCCGCGCTCGACGCAGGGCTCCGGCGACGTGAAGTACCACCTGGGTCAGAACGGCAAGTTCACCACCCCGGACGGCGAGCACGCGGTCAAGGTGTCGGTGGTGGCCAACCCGTCGCACCTGGAGGCCGTCGACCCGGTGCTGGAGGGCATCGTCCGGGCCAAGCAGGACCGGATCGACCTCAAGCTGGAGGGCTACACCGTGCTGCCGCTGGCGGTGCACGGTGACGCCGCCTTCGCCGGGCAGGGCGTGGTCGCCGAGACGCTCAACCTGTCCCAGCTGCGCGGCTACCGCACCGGCGGCACCGTACACGTCGTGGTGAACAACCAGGTCGGCTTCACCACCGCGCCGGAGTACAGCCGGTCCAGCCTCTACAGCACCGACGTGGCCCGGATGATCCAGGCGCCGATCTTCCACGTCAACGGCGACGACCCGGAGGCAGTGGTCCGGGTGGCCCGGCTGGCATTCGAATATCGGCAGACGTTCAACAAGGACGTCGTGATCGACATGGTCTGCTACCGCCGACGCGGGCACAACGAGGGCGACGACCCGTCGATGTCCAACCCCCAGATGTACAAGATCATTGATTCGAAGCGCTCGGTCCGCAAGCTCTACACCGAGGAGCTCATCGGTCGCGGTGACATCACCGTGGAGGACGCGGAGGAGCTGCTGCGCGACTACCAGGCGCAGCTGGAAAAGGTCTTCAAGGCCACCCGGGACGCCGCCTCGGCACCGCGCCAGCTCAACCGGCCGCGCCGCGAGGAGGAGCCGGAGCCGCAGGTCGACACCGCCACCGACGCGTCAGTGGTCAAGGCCATCGGCGAGGCGCACATCAACCTGCCGGAGGGCTTCACCCCGCACAAGCGGATCCAGCAGCTGCTGGACCGGCGGGCCAAGATGTCCGTCGAGGGCAACATCGACTGGGGCTTCGGCGAGATCATCGCGCTCGGGGCGCTGCTGCACGACGGGGTCACCGTCCGGCTCGCCGGGCAGGACTCCCGCCGCGGCACGTTCGTGCAGCGGCACGCCTCGGTGGTCGACTCCCGCACCGGCGACGACTACCTGCCGCTGAAGTCGCTCACCGGCGATGGCGACCGCTCCCGGTTCTTCGTGCACGACTCGCTGCTCAGCGAGTACGCGGCGATGGGCTTCGAGTACGGCTACTCGGTGGAGAACATCAACGCCCTCGTCGCCTGGGAGGCCCAGTTCGGCGACTTCGTCAACGGCGCCCAGTCGGTGATCGACGAGTTCATCTCGTCCGGTGAGGTGAAGTGGGGCCAGCGCTCCGCTATCACTCTGCTGCTGCCGCACGGCCACGAGGGTCAGGGCCCGGACCACACCTCCGGCCGGCCTGAGCGGTTCCTGCAGATGTGCGCCGAGGACAACATGCGGGTGTCCATCCCGACGACCCCGGCGAACTACTTCCACCTGCTGCGCCGCCAGGCCCTGTCGCCCAAGCGCAAGCCGTTGGTGGTGTTCACGCCGAAGTCGCTGCTGCGGCACAAGCTCTGCGTCTCGCCGGTGGAGGACTTCACCACCGGCACCTTCCAGCCGGTGCTGCGCGACACGGCCGCCCCGGCACCGGAGGCGGTGAAGCGGGTGCTGCTCTGCTCCGGCAAGGTCTACTACGACCTGTTCCAGGCCCGGCAGGAGCGCGGCGTCACCGACACCGCGATCCTCCGGCTGGAGCAGCTGTACCCGCTGCCGGTGGAGGAGATCCGGGCCGCCCTCGCGCAGTTCCCGAACGCCGAGGACTTCGCCTGGGTGCAGGAGGAGCCGGCCAACCAGGGTGGCTGGTCGTTCGTCGCGCTCAACCTGCTGGAGCACCTCACGGACGTTCGGCTGCGGCGGATCTCCCGCCCGGCCGCCGCCGCTCCGGCGGTCGGCTCGGCCAAGACCCACGAGGTCGAGCAGAACGCGCTGATCGAGGCGGCTCTCCCCCGCCCGTGACCTGACCTGAGCACGGAAGCCGGGGTAGGGCCGTTTCACCACGGTCCTGCCCCGGCTCTCGTAGGCCCCGTCAGCCGGTTGACCATCCACCCACCACCCGCCCGGCCCGTGCCGTGCCGGGCCGAGCACGAGGACGTACCCATGTACTTCACCGACCGTGGCATTGAGGAGCTGGTCGAGCGCCGGGGCGAGGAGCAGGTGACCCTGGAGTGGCTCGGCGAGCGGCTGCGCGACTTCGTCGACCTCAACCCCGACTTCGAAACTCCCATCGAACGCCTGGCCACCTACCTCGCCCGCCTGGAAGACCCCGACGACGAAGACGCCTGACCCCGTCCCACCCCGAACCCCCACCCCACCCCACCCCACCCCCACCCCACCCCCACCCCGATGCGTTGATCATGGAGTTAGCCGCGCGTGTCGTCGGCGTGTCGGGCGATAACTCCATGATCACCAGGCCGAGGGGCGGAGGGCGGGGGCTGTGCGGCGGGGGCGGAGGGGTCCGCGATCTTCTAGGGTGGGAACGTGGCTCGGAGTGTTTACCTGACCAGCGTGGGGTCCGGCGGGGGCAAGTCGACGATCGCCCTCGGGTTGGCGGAGTTGCTGTCCCGCCAGGTCGGGCGGATCGGCGTGTTCCGGCCGTTGGTGGCCGACACCGGCAAGGACCCGATCCTCGCCCTGCTGAGCGAGCGCTACCGCGTCGAGGTGCCACTGTCCGAACTGGCCGGGGCGAGCTACGCCGAGGCGTCGGCACTGGTCGCCGACGGCCGACGGGAGCAGCTCATCTCCGCCATCGTCGAGCGCTACCGGGCGGTGGAGCGGCAGTGCCCGGCAGTGGTCGTGGTGGGCAGTGACTTCGACGAGCCGGGCGACCCGGCCCACCCCCGGGAGCTGGCCTTCAACGCCCGGCTGGCCACCGAGTTCGGCAGCGTGGTGGTGCCGGTCGTGGACGGCTTCGGGCAGGAGCCGGCGGCTGTCGCGTCGGCGATGCGGGGGGCGTACCACGATCTGGCCGACCTCGGCACGACGGTGCTCGCGGTCATCGCCAACCGGGTCACCGAGCCGATGACGCTGCCCGAACTGCCGGTCCCCGCGTACGCCATCCCGGAGGTGCCGAGCGTGTCCGCGCCGACGGTGGCCGAGGTGGCGGCGGCCCTCGGCGCCACCCTGCTGGCCGGGGACGACGCCGCACTCGGTCGAGACGTGCTGGACTTCGTGGTCGGCGCGGCACACGTGCCGACCCTGCTGGGCCACCTCACCGAGGGCGCCCTGGTGATCACCCCCGGGGACCGGGCCGACCTGCTCGTCGCCGCGAGCGCCGCGCACGTGGCCGGACAGGTGTCGGTGGCCGGACTGGTGCTCACCCTCGGCGAGCAGCCCGACCCCAGGGTCATGCGGCTGGTGGAGGGGCTCAACACCGGGTTGGCGGTGCTCTCCGTACCCAGCGACAGCTACGACACGGTGGCCGCGTCCAGTCGCATCGAGGGCCGGCCCAGCGCGACCAATCCCCGCAAGGTGGAGGCCGCGCTCGGCGCGTTCGAGCGCTGTGTGGACACCGATGACCTGGCCCGTCGCCTGCGGGTCAGCCGGTCGGCGCGGGTCACCCCACTGATGTTCGAGAACGAGCTGATCGACCGTGCCCGCTCGAAGCCCCGGCACCTGGTGCTGCCGGAGGGCACCGACGAGCGGGTCCTGCGCGCGGCGGAGATCCTGCTACGGCGTGGAGTGGCCGAACTGACGGTGCTCGGCCGGCCGGACGACATCGCCCGACGCACCCGGGAGTTGGGCATCGACCTCGGCGACGTGCGGGTCGTCGACCCGGGGGCCAGCGAGTGGCGCGACGACTTCGCCGCCGAGTACGCCCGGCTGCGCGCCCACCGCGGCGTCACCGCCGAGTTGGCGCACGACATCGTCGCGCAGCCGAACTACTTCGGCACGCTCATGGTGGCCACCGGCCGTGCCGACGGCATGGTCTCCGGCGCCACCCACACCACCGCCGCGACCATCAGGCCGGCGTTCGAGATCATCCGTACGCTTCCGGACGTCTCGGTGGCCTCCAGCGTCTTCTTCATGCTGCTCGCCGACAGGGTGCTGGTCTACGGGGACTGCGCGGTCAACCGCGACCCGGACGCGGCCCAGCTCGCCGACATCGCGATCTCGTCGGCCGACACCGCCGCCCGGTTCGGCATCGAACCCCGGGTGGCCATGCTGTCGTACTCGACCGGCAGCTCCGGCGCGGGTGCCGACGTGGAGAAGGTCGCCGCGGCCACCGCGCTGGTCCGGCAGCGCCGGCCCGACCTGCTGGTCGAGGGGCCCATCCAGTACGACGCGGCGATCGACCCGGCGGTGGCGGCCACGAAGCTGCCCGACAGCCCCGTCGCGGGGCACGCCACGGTCTTCATCTTCCCGGACCTGAACACCGGCAACAACACGTACAAGGCGGTGCAGCGCTCGGCCGGGGCGGTCGCCGTCGGCCCGGTCATGCAGGGCCTGCGGCGGCCGGTGAACGACCTGTCGCGGGGTGCCACGGTGCCGGACATCGTCAACACCGTGGCGATCACCGCCATCCAGGCGGCCACCGAGGAGGCGTCGTGAGTCGGGTGCTGGTGCTCAACTGCGGGTCGTCGTCGGTGAAGTGGCGCCGCTACGACGGGGACCAGGCACTCGAGCACGGCACCGTCGAGCGGATCGGCGAGCCCGGCGGCGGCCCGGCGGACCACGCCGAGGCGGTCCGGCAGATCCTGGACGGGCTGGACCTGACCGGGCTGACGGCGGTCGGACACCGGGTGGTGCACGGTGGCCGGACGTTCAGCGAGCCGGTGCTCGTCGACGACGCGGTGCTGGCCGCGATCAAGAATCTGGTGCCGCTCGCCCCGCTGCACAACCCGGCCAACCTGGCCGGCATCGAGGTGGCCCGCGCGGCGCTGCCGGACGTGCCGCAGGTCGCCGTCTTCGACACCGCGTTCCACCACACCCTGCCGGAGGCCGCCGCGACGTACGCGATCGACCGGGACACCGCCGAGCGTTACGACATCCGCCGGTACGGCTTCCACGGCACCTCGCACGCGTACGTGTCCCGGCGCACCGCCGAACTGCTGGGCCGCTCGTACGAGCAGGTCAACACGATCACCCTGCACCTGGGCAACGGGGCCAGCGCCTGCGCGGTGGCGAACGGCCGCAGCGTCGCCACCTCGATGGGCATGTCCCCGTTGCAGGGGCTGGTGATGGGCACCCGCAGCGGCGACGTGGACCCGACCGTGATCTTCCATCTGCGCCGGGAGGGCGGGCTGTCGGTGGACGACATCGACGACCTGCTCAACCACCGCAGCGGCCTGCTCGGGCTGACCGGCGTCAACGACATGCGCGAGGTGCTCGAACGTCGGACCGCCGGTGACCGGGCGGCGGCGCTGGCCTTCGACGTGTACTGCCGGCGCATCACGGAGTACGTCGGGGCGTACTACGCGCTGCTCGGCCGGGTCGACGCGATCACCTTCACCGCCGGGGTCGGCGAGCACGCCGCGCCGGTGCGGGCCGCCGCGCTGGCCGGCCTGGGCCGGCTCGGTATCACCGTGGACGACGCCCGCAACGACGGCGAGGGCGACCGGTTCATCTCGCCCGACGGCGCCGAGGTGAGCGTCTGCGTCATCCGCACCGACGAGGAGCGGGAGATCGCCCGGCAGACCCGGGACGTGGTCGGGGCGGCCTGACACGACTGAGGCGCGCACCCCCGGGAGGCCCGGGGGTGCGCGCGAGTCGGTGAAGCCCATTCAGTGCCGGGGGCCAGCCAGGCGGCTGCGTGAGCCGGTCGCCAGCCAGGCGGTTCGGTCAGCCGGTCGCCAGCCAGGCGACGAGTGCCACCAGCACCACGACGACCACTGCCGCACCGATGATGAGCGGCAGGCGGGACGGAGCCTCCGTCGGCGTCGCAGTCTCCGGCGTCTGGTTGAAGGCGCGGAACGCCTCGGTGTTGCCGCTGGGGTCCGTGTAGTTCTCAGGCATGTCGGTGACCCTAGCGAAGCTGGTCACGCGACACCGTCCCCGGCCCGCTGCGTCCCAGGGGTGGACCCGGCCGGCGGAGGTGACCCGACCGGGTGGCGGGTGCACCCGAGCCGGATGGCGGGGACGCTGTGTCCGCCCAGGCACCTACCGTGCAACGATGGGGGCGGGCCGGCTGATGGCCGTACCGGTGACAGCGCTGCTGACCGGTTGTGCGCCGGCCACCGCCGTGGCTGGCGGGTCCACCGGGCCGGCGTCGGCGCGTCGGGCGCCCGAGGGGTCGTACGCCGTCGGCGTGCATACGCTCACCCTCGATCCGCGCTCGGCGCGCCCTCTGCCGGTGACGATCTGATCGCCGGCGGTGGGCTGCCGGGCAGCTTCGCCGGACCGGCCGCGCCGGTGCTCTTCGTGCACGGCACCGCCGACCCGGTGGTGACGGTCGGCCGGGCCGCGTACGCGCGCACCCCCGGGTCGGCCGCGTTCCTCAGCCTGCTCGGCCGGGACCACGGCGCGTACCTCACGCCGGACCACCCAGGGCTTCGCCCCGGTCCTCGCCACCACCACCGACTTCCTGCGCTGGACTCTCTGCGGCGACCGAGCCGCCGGTGCCCGCCTCCCCGCCGACGCCCACTCCCCCACCCTGACCCGTTACGAGTCCCGCCCGGCCCACTGACCCCGACCGACACCGGTACGGTCGTCCGGTGGACGAGCTTGCGCGCCGGCAGTTGGCGAGCATCGCCGAGGTCATCGAGGTGACCGGGGCGGAAGGTATCCCGGTCTGGCTGCGCGGCGGTTGGGCGATGGACTTCCAGCTCGGCGCGGTGACCCGCCCGCACGTCGACGTCGACTGGTACTGCTGGCGCGACGACGCCGACCGGCTGGCCGGCCTGTTGCTGGCCCGGGGCTGGCTTCCCGACCCGCGGATGCCCGTGGAGTCGCAGCTCGACCTGTTCGCCGCCGACGTGGAGGTCAGCTTCGCGTACCTGGGTCGGGATGCCGCCGGCCGACCGACGGTGGGTGCCGGGTCCTGGGCCGGCACGCCGCTGCCGGCCGGGATGCTGGACGCCCCACCCGGCCGGATCGGCCCGCTCTGCGCGCCGACCATCTCGGTGGCAGCCCAGATCGAGTTCAAGCAGATGTACCCGGTCTGGATGCCGGAACGTCCCCGTCGTCCGAAGGACGCCGACGATCTGGTTCGGCTGCGCTCCGGTGCGGGTCGAGTAGGTCCTCGTACACCCCGACCTTGAAGGTGATCAGGTCCAGGCTCTGGGTGAGCCTGTCGATCTGGGTGGTGACGCGACGGTGGTGCTCGCGCATCAGCGCGAGCCGTTCCTCCTCGTTGCCGGCGCCTTCCCGGACGAGGTCGGTGTACCGCCGGAGCGCGGGCAGGGGCATCCCGGAGGCGCGGAGGATGATGCAGACGGTCAGCCAGTCCACGTCGTCCTGGCTGTAGCTGCGACGCCCGCCAGGGCCACGCCGCACCGGGCCGACGAAAAGGCCCTCCTGCTCGTAGAAGCGGAGGGTGTGCACGCTCAAGCCGGTGCGTTCGGCGACCTGCCCGATGCTCAGACCCGCGGTGATCTCGGCCATGCCGAGCAGGGTAACGAGGAGTTGACCTAGAGCTGACTCTAGCTCCTAGGGTGCGCGGTGATCGCTAGCACATCAGCCAAGGAGCATCGACATGCGTTATCGCACCCTCGGCGGCACCGGCATCCAGGTGAGCACCCACTGCCTCGGGACCATGATGTTCGGCGCCGTCGGCAACCCCGACCACGACGACTGCGCCCGCATCATCCACACCGCCCTCGACCAGGGCATCAACATCATCGACACCGCCGACATGTACGGCCGGGGCGAGTCCGAAGAGATCGTGGGCAAGGCGCTGCGGGGCCGCCGGGACGACGTCGTGCTCGCCACCAAGGTGCATTTTCCGATGGGCGAGGGACCCAACCAGGGCGGCAACTCGCGGCGGTGGATCCTCACAGCGGTGGAGGGGAGCCTCCGGCGGTTGAACACCGACTGGATCGACCTCTACCAGATCCACCGTCCCGACCCCTCGACCGACATCGAGGAGACGCTCTCGGTGCTCACCGACCTCGTCCGCGACGGGAAGATCCGCGCCTTCGGCTGCTCGACCTTCCCGGCCGAGGAGATCGTCGAGGCGCACCAGGTGTCCGAGCGTCGTGGCCTGGGACGCCTGCGCACCGAGCAGCCGCCGTACTCGATCCTGGCCCGCGGCGTCGAAGCGTCGACCCTCCCCGTCTGCCAGCGCTACGGCATGGGGGTGCTGGTCTGGAGTCCGCTCGCCTTCGGGTTCCTCAGCGGCAGGTACCGCAGGGACCAGCCCATCGACCTGTCGACCGGGCGGGCCGTGCTCCGGCCGGCGCAGTTCGACCCCACGATCGCCGAGAACGCCGCCAAGCTCGACATCGTGGAACAGCTCGTCGACCTCGCGGCGAGCATCGGCTGCACGCTCCCGCAGCTCGCCATCGCCTTCACGGTGGCCCATCCGGCCGTCAGCTCGGCGATCATCGGACCGCGGACCATGCCGCACCTGGAGGACCTGCTCAAGGGCGCCACGCTCACCCTGGACGACGCGACCCTCGACCGGATCGACGAGATCGTTCCGCCCGGAACGAACCGGTACGACCCGAACGCCGCCTTCCCGCCGCGCGCGCTGACCGATACCGCACGACGGCGACGCCCGCTCACTGAACGCGCCGCGGCCTGACACCGGCCGGGGCGCGCTGGGTGAGCCGACGGGCACACCGCGTCGAAGTCCACCGGGCACGTCAGCGGGGCAGGGCACAATCGGATTCATGCCACGTCGCGTCACCCCCGCCCTGCTGGCCAGCGCCGTGCTCATTGCCGGTCTGGTCGGCTGCTCCGCGGACGCCAGGAAGACCGAGAGCCAGCAGGCGCCCGTCGAACCACCGCCCGCCGCCACGCCGACACCGCAGGTTCCCGCCGGCAAGGCCCCGCAGCGGGCCTTCGCGGTCGGCGTACGCCAGCTCAAGCTGAACCGGGACGGCCGGGCGCTGCCGACGACGCTCTGGTACCCGGCGGCCGGGCAGTCCGGCGGCGCGGCCAAGCGGTCGGCGACGGCGGCGGAGGGCCGGTTCCCGGTGGTGATGTTCGGTCATGGCCTGGGTGGGCGACCGGACGACTACGCCACGCTGCTGACCCGCTGGGCGGCAGCAGGGTTCGTGGTGGCCGCGCCGACGTTCCCGCACACCTCGCGGGGCGCGGACAACAACGTCCTCGACGTGCTCAACCAACCCGCCGACGTGTCGTACGCGTTGGACCAGGTGCTGGCATTGGACGGCAAGGCCGGCGACGCGTTGCGCGGCCGGTTGGACGGCGAACGGGTGGCCGCGGCCGGGCACTCGGCGGGCGGGGTGACCACCATCGGCCTGTTCACCGCGAGCCGGGACAAGCGGCTGGACGCGGGTGTGGTGTTCGCTGGCACGGCGCTCGGCGTGGGCACCGCGTTCGCCGGTGCGGCCGCACCGCAACTGTTCGTACACGGCGAGTTGGACGAGGTGGTCGAGTACGCGGCGGGCCGGGCCGCGTACGACAAGGTGCCCTGGCCGAAGGCGATGCTGAGCCTGCCCAAGGGCGACCACGGGCGGGCGCTGCTCAGCGACGGCGCGACGCTGCGGGTCGTCTCGGACACGTCCGTCGAGTTCCTGCGCTGGTCGCTCTACGGCGACCCGGAGGCCAAGAAGCGCATCTCCACCGACGCCACGCGCGGCGACATCGCCACCTTCGACGACCACCTCTGAGGCCCGCCCCGCGCCCAGGATCTGCGCAACATCGGGGATGTTGCTGCCTCGGGACACCCGGGAGGCAGCAGTTACCCCGATGTTGCGCGGATCTTGATGTGAGGGCCGCAGGGCCGGGCGTCAGGCGGTGTGGTCGATGACGACCTTGCCGAAGGCGTCGCCGGAGTGCAGTCGGGCGAAGGCGTCCTCGACCCGGCTGAACGGGATGACGCTGTCCACCACCGGACGCACCTCGTTGTCGGAGCAGAACGCCAGCAGCTCGTACAGCTCGCCGGGAGTGCCCATCGAGGTGCCCAGGATCTCCAGTTGCATGGCGAAGACCCGGCGCAGGTTGACCGACGGTTCGTGCCCGGCTGTCGCGCCGGAGACCACGATCCGGGCCATCGGCGCGGCCGACTTCAGCGAATGGTCGAAGGTGGCCGCGCCGACCGTCTCGATCACCACGTCGACCCGCTCCGGCAGCCGGGCACCCGGCTCGAAGGCGGTGGCGCCGAGGGCCGAGATCCGGTCCCGCTTGACGGCGTCGCGGCTGGTCGCGTACACCCTTTTGCCCATCGCGACGGCGAGTGCGACGGCCGCGGTGGCCACACCGCCGCCCGCGCCCTGGACCAGCACGCTGTCGGCGTCCGCGACGCGTCCCTTGGTGGTCAGCATCCGCCACGCGGTCAGCCAGGCCGTGGGCAGGCACGCCGCGTCGGTCGCCGCCATGCCGTCGGGCAGCGGGATCAGATTCGACCGGGGTACGACCACCCGCTCGGCGAGCGTCCCGGCAAAGTGCTCGGAGAGGATGGAAACCCCGCGCGGGTCACCCGGCGTGACGACCACCGGGTACACGACCACCGGGCGTCCCTCCGGGTCCAGCCCGACCGCGTCGCAGCCGAGGATCATCGGAAGCTGGGCCTCGGTGAGACCGACCCCGCGCAGCGACCAGAGGTCGTGGTGGTTGAGCGAGGTGGCCCGCAACTGCACGGTCACCCAGTCGTCGGCCGGCGGGGTCGGCTCGGGCCGCTCGCCGACGGTGAGCGCGGCGAGCGGGTCGGCGTCGTCGAAACGGGAGGCAAAGGCAGCACGCATGATCGGCACGGTAACAAGCTGAGCGCTCGTTAAGAAGCCGTGCGCGTAGGCCAGCGGCGCATGCTGCGCCGGAGCGCCCCTGGCCCACGCGTGCGGTTACCGGCGGGCGACGCCGTCGCGGCGGGCGGCTTCGGCGACAGCCTCGGCCACTGCCGGCGCGACGCGCGGGTCGAGCGGGGACGGAACGATCGCGTCTGCGGTCAGGGACTCCGCCACCACACCGGCGATGGCGTCCGCGGCGGCGACCTTCATGGCCTCGGTGATCCGGGTGGCACCGGCATCCAGCGCGCCGCGGAACACCCCGGGGAAGGCCAGCACGTTGTTGATCTGGTTGGGGTAGTCGCTGCGCCCGGTGGCGACCACCGCGACGTGCCGGGCGGCCACCTCGGGGTGCACCTCGGGAGTCGGGTTCGCCAGCGCGAACACGATCCCGCCGGGTGCCATCTGAGCCACCGCGGCCTCGGGGATCTGCCCGCCGGAGACCCCGACCAGCACGTCCGCGCCGCGCAGCGCCTCGGTGATGTCGCCGTGGCGGCCGTCGGCGTTGGTGCTCGCCGCCAGCTCGGCCTTGGTGCCGGTCAGCTCGGTGCGGTGCCGGCCGATGATCCCCTTGGAGTCGCAGACCACCACCTGGTCGGGGTTGACGCCCCCGGCGATCAGCATCTTCGTCACGGCCACGCCGGCCGCGCCCGCGCCGCTCACCGCCACCCGCAGGTCACCGAGCTTGCGGTCGAGCAACATCGCGGCGTTGCGCAACGCGGCCAGCACCACGATGGCGGTGCCGTGCTGGTCGTCGTGGAAGACCGGGATGTCCAGCGCCTCGTCGAGCCGACGCTCGATCTCGAAGCAGCGCGGCGCGCTGATGTCCTCCAGATTGATCCCACCGAACGAGGGGGCCAGTGCCCGCACCACCGCGACGATCTCGTCCACGTCCTGGGTGTCCAGGCACACCGGCACCGCGTCCACCCCGGCGAACTGCTTGAACAGCACCGCCTTGCCCTCCATCACCGGCAGGGCGGCCCGGGGGCCGATGTTGCCCAGCCCGAGCACCGCAGAGCCATCGGTGACCACCGCGACCGTGTGCGACACCCAGGTGTAGTCGTCCACCAGGGCGGGGTCGGCGGCGATCGCCTCACACACCCGGGCCACCCCCGGGGTGTACGCCAGGGAGAGGTCCTCCCGGCTGGTGAGCGGCACGGTCGAGGTGACGGCCATCTTGCCGCCCCGGTGCAGCAGGAAGACGGGATCAGCGGGGTCCACGGTGGACGAAGACATGGTGGTGACTCCAGGATCTGTCGAGCAGATGTGAGGCGGCCTGCCCCGCCGCGAGGTGGGCGGCGAGCGGTGGCACGCGGTGCGGGGGGTCACCCGGGCACTTTCCGAGCATAGTGTCGGCACCACCCCCCGGATGTGAGCAGGGTCATAACTGACGACGAGGCACCCGTCCGGGGCGCGGCCAGTAGCGGGCCACCACCCGTCCGCGTACGTCGGCCACCCCGTACGCCCGGGAGTCATCGGTGATCAGGTCGTTGTCGCCGCGTAGCCACCAGCCGCCGTCCTGCGGCCGGACCGCACGCTTCACCACCAGCAGATCGGGCCGGGTCCGGAAGACCGCGACCACCACGTCGCCGGCTCGGATCGGGCGGCCACCGGGACGAACCAGCACCGCGTCACCGTGGCGCAGAGTCGGGGCCATGGACGGGCCGGTCACCAGAACGGCGGTCAGCGGCCTCCGCAACCGGGGCACCTCAGCCGGGTGATCGGCGACCACTGGTTTCACCTCCACCCGGTTCGGGGAGCATCCCCAGGAGTAATGTCGCCTTTGATCATCGCAAACTTCCCATGGAGGATCCTGATGCGACTTCCGCGCATCCTTGCGCCCCGCGTCACCGCGAGCGCTCACTGCGACCTGCCGTGCGGTGTCTACGACCCGGCACAGGCCCGGATCGAGGCCGAGTCGGTCAAAATGATCTGCGAGAAGTACCAGTCGAACACCGACCCGGAGTTCCGCACCCGCGCCGTCATCATCAAGGAGCAGCGCGCCGAGCTGGTCAAGCACCACCTCTGGGTGCTGTGGACCGACTACTTCAAGCCGCCGCACTTCGAGAAGTACCCGAACCTGCACAGCCTGTTCAACGAGGCCACCAAGCTCGCCGGCGCCAGCGGCGTCAAGGGCAGCCTCGACCCGGCCACCGCCGACAAGCTGCTCGCGAAGATCGACGAGATCTCGAAGATCTTCTGGGAGACCAAGAAGGCGTGACCTTCCCGGTCATCCCGACGATCCGGCCGGTACGTCCCGAGGACGTGCCGGCCGTCGTCGCCATGGTGCACGAGTTGGCCGAGTACGAGCGCGCCCCGGAGCAGTGCCACCTCACCAACGAGCAGCTGACCTCGGCGCTCTTCGCGGCTGCTCCAGGCAGCGGCGTGACGTCGGACGTGCCGAGCCGCAGCGGTGGTACGACCGCTGCGGCGCTCTTCGGTCACGTCGCGGTCGACGAGCGCGACGAGCCGGTCGGCTTCGCGCTGTGGTTCCTCAACTTCTCCACCTGGGCCGGCGTGCACGGCATCCACCTGGAGGACCTCTACGTCCGGCCGTCCGCCCGGGGCACCGGAGCGGGTCGACTGCTGCTCGCCGCGCTGGCCGACATCTGCGTACGGCGGGGCTACCAGCGGCTGGAGTGGCAGATGATCGACTGGAATCCGGCTGCCGGCTTCTACGCTTCGATCGGCGCCGAACAGATGAGCGAGTGGGTTGCCTACCGGCTCAGTGGCGCCGCTCTCCGCGAGCTGGCCGAGCAAGCCGCCACCGCCGGCACGCGTAATGGGCGACCGACCGGGTAGAGTCCCCGACCGGGGGGATGAGGCGTGACTCAACTGACTGGCCAACCAGCGACCGACGACGACGTGGTGCACCTCACGGTGCCTGCCGACGGCGGTTACCTCGGCGTGCTCCGCACCGCCACCGCGGGTCTCGCGGCCCGGTTGCAGTTCGCGCTCGACGAGATCGAGGATCTGCGGATCGCTGTCGACGAGGCGTGCGCCATGCTGCTCGCCATCGCCACCCGCGACGCCGAGTTGGAGTGCCGCTTCGCGGTCACCGACGACGCGCTGACGGTCGAGGTGACGGTGCCGACGGTGCGCGGTGCCACCCTGCCCGCCGAGTCGTCCTTCGCCTGGAAGGTGCTCACCGCGCTGACCACCTCGGCGTCCGCCACGTCCTCCGGCGATCGGGCCACGATCGCGCTGCTCACCCGTCGCTCCGGCGGCTACTGACCGGTCCGAGGCACCGGCGCGGTCACTCGAAGCCGAGGGCGCGGGTCGTCGGTGGGCAGATCAACAGCCAGGCCACGCCCAGGCCGAACACCATCAGCGGCACGCCCAGCCAACCCAGGCCGGCCTGGATCATGAACCACCCGATCGGCAGCAGCATCAGCTGAAGCACGATCGCGGGGGCGCGTGCGCCCGCCTGACGCCGCAGCAGCGCGCGACCCAGGGCCCAGAGCACGACGGCCGCCCCGACGGCGAACACGGTCACCAGCAGTGCCGCCAGCAGGTCGGTGCGGGTGGCGGTGAGGTCGGCCCAGACCAGCCAGACGGCGATCAGCCCGACGACGGCGGCCTCCGCCCACAGCAGCCGGACCGCCCAGCGGAGCGTGACGGGGATCGGGTCCGAGTCGATGGTCACGCGCGCCACGATACCCGGGCTGCCGGAAGGTACAGTGCCGCCCATGCGGGCCGTCCTGGTGGTCAATCCGAAGGCCACCACCACCAGCGAACGCAGCCGGGACGTGCTCGTCCGGGCGCTGCGCAGCGAAGTCGATCTCAGCGTGCGCTACACCCGTCGGCGTGGGCACGCCGTGGCGCTGGCCCGGGAGGCAGCCGCTGAGGGCGTCGACCTGGTCGTCACCCTGGGTGGCGACGGCACTGTGAACGAGGTGGTGAACGGCCTGATGACGGCCGAACCGCCGACTCGCGCCGACGACGCGCCGATGGCCGAGCGACTGCCCGCGCTGGCGACCGTCCCCGGCGGCTCGACCAACGTGTTCGCCCGCGCGGTGGGTCTGCCCCGGGAGTGGCCGGAGGCGACCAGCATGATCCTGGAAGGGCTGCGGCTGGGCCGGAGCCGGACGGTGGGGCTGGGCCTCGCCGACGACCGCTACTTCACCTTCTGCGCCGGCTTCGGCCTGGACGCCGCGGTGATCCACCGGGTGGAGCAGGCCCGGCGGAAGGGGCGGGTCTCGACGCCGTCGCTCTATCTGCGTTCGATCATGAATCAGTACTTCTTCGCCTCGGACCGTCGGCACCCGGCGATCGTCCTGGAGCGTCCGGGCGAGCCGGCGGAGGCCGAGCTGGCCACCGTCATCATCCAGAACACGGCACCGTGGACGTACCTGGGCGACCGGGAAGTCAACCCGAACCCGGCGGCGTCGTTCGATCTCGGGCTCGATGTGCTGGCGTTGCGTCAGCTCCGGGTGGCTAGCACAACACGGACAGTGACGCAGTTCCTGTCCCGGCAACCCGATCCACGCGGTCGGCAGGTGTTACGACTCCATGACACGCCGGAGTTCACGCTGGTCTCCAGCCGCCCGCAGGCGTTCCAGCTGGACGGGGACTATCTCGGCGAGCGGGAGAAAGTCAGATTCACCTCCGTTCCCGCCGCACTGAGAGTAATCTGCTAGGTCTCGGGTACTGCCCTTGGTCGACACGGTGGCCACAACCGATCGACTTGGTCGCCGCCACACCGAGGGGCAGGTGCCGGAAATGTCAGCAATGTCACGCGGACCGTACTATATTGATCCTCGACTGTGGCACGGCGGGTAACCAGGAAGCACTGGAATCCGGACAAACAGGTTGTGGGCTTGCTCACCGCCCGGAGTTTTTCCGAGCGTCACCCTTGACATCGCGACTGTTCGTGAAAGTATTCACAAGCGAACTTGAGTTACCGGGACATTGCCTGGATATGCTCGTCAGGTTGAGCTGTTCCAGCAGGTCCCCGGCGCTGAACGCCTGCTCACGCACTGCCGAATGGACAGACGCTAACTGTCACCATCGGCACTGCGGATGCATATAGGAAAAGCACGACAAGCAATTGTTCGCCACCCATCCAGAATGAGGAGTGTTGCCGCCATGGACTGGCGTCACCATAGTGTCTGCCGCGACGAGGACCCCGAGCTGTTCTTCCCGATCGGGACGTCCGGTCCGGCTCTCCTGCAGGTCGAGCAGGCCAAGGCCGTCTGCAGGCGCTGCTCCGTGACCGACCAGTGCCTTCAGTGGGCACTCGAGTCTGGTCAGGACGCCGGCGTCTGGGGCGGAATGAGCGAGGAAGAGCGGCGCGCCGTCAAGCGGCGCGGCGGTCTCCGGGTGCTGCGCGCTCACTCCGCCTGATCCCCAACGACACAGCTGAACGCCCCGGTGGGTTCGCCCGCCGGGGCGTCCTGCCGTCCGGCACCGGATCACACAGTGTCAGCACCGTGGATCCCACAGTGTCAGCCGGCACGGGTCAGCCCGTGGACGCCAGCGCGGGCCGGTCGTCGACCCGACGCAGCACCAGGTCGACCAGCTCCGGCGCGTCGGTCAACGGCCCGGCGACAGCCACCGCACCCGCCGCCCCGGCCGCCTCGGTCACCGCGTCGTGGAACAGCCCCGGCGCCAGGAAGTACGCGGACACCGCGACGCGGCGCGCGCCGGACGCCCGCAACCGGGACACCGCCACACCGGCCGCCGGTGGAGCCGCCGAGGCGTACGCCACCCGGCAGGGCACCCCGAACTCCACACCGAGCGCATCGGCGACCCGGCCCACCGACCGTCGCGCCCGCGCGTCCCGGGTGCCCGCCGCGGCCAGCACCAACGCGTCGAAACGGCCCTCACGCGTTTCACCCAGCCGTCGACACAGCCCGGCCAGCAGCCCAGGATCGGGTGTGTCGTCCGCCGGCCCGAGCACATCGGTGACCCGTACCGACAGCGGTGGCCCGGACCGTGCCGCCGCGGCGACCGCTGCCGGGATGTCCACCCGATGGTGGTACGCGGCGGTCAGCAGCAGCGGCACCAGCACCGCCCGGCGGTGACCGGCCACGGCCAGGTCGCGCAGCACCTCCGTCGGCCCCGGCTCGGTGTGGTCCAGCCAACTCGCCCACACCGGTGTGCCCGGCCGGGCCGCCGACACCGCCCGAGCCAGCGCCCGGGTGGCATCGGCCGCCCGTGGGTCACGACTGCCGTGCGCGACCAGCACCACCGGATCCGCCCCGCCGGCCACCGCTGGGCCGGTCGGGGTCGTCGCCGGGGAGGTCAGACGTGCAGCCCGCACTCGGTCTTCTCGAACATGGCCCACCGGCCGGCCCGCGCGTCCTCGCCGGCCTTCGTACGGCGGGTGCACGGCCAGCAGCCGATCGACCCGTAACCCTGCTTGAACAGCTCGTTGACCGGCACGTTGTACCGGGCGATGTAGGAGTCCACATCCTTCTGCGACCAGGCCGCGATCGGGTTGACCTTGACCTTGCCCCGACGCGCGTCGAAGGTCACCACCGGTGTGTTGGCCCGGCTCGGCGACTCGTCCCGGCGCAGCCCGGCAGCCCAGGCGTCGTACCCGGTCAGCGCCCGTTCCAGCGGCTCCACCTTGCGCAACTGGCAGCAGTCGTCCGGCGACTTGTTGAACAGCCGGGGGCCGTACTGGCCGTCCTGCTGGCCGACGGTGAGCCGGGGCCGGATCGACCGGACGTTCACCGGCAGCGTCCGGGCGACCTCGTCGCGTACCCGCAGCGTCTCGGGGAAGTGCAGGCCGGTGTCGAGGAAGACCACGTCCACCCCGGGGGCCACCCGGGAGACCAGGTGCGCCAGCACGGCGTCGGCCATGGAGCTGGTCACACAGAACCGCTCACCGAAGGTCTGCGCGGCCCAGCGGGCGATCTCCAGTGCCGGGGCGCCCTCCAGGTCCCGAGCGGCCTGCTCGGCCAGGGCCCGCAGCTCGTCCGGGTCGCGCCGGGCCGGGTCGGCCGACGTCGAGCCGCCCGGGCCCACCAGGCGCAGGTTCGCAGCCGAGACGAGACTCATGAGGTCACCGCCCGACTCAGCAGCCCGGTGAACTTCACCGAGAAGACCCGGGTGCAGGCGTGGCACTCCCAGGCGCCGTGACCCGCCTCGTGCGGCCGCAGGTCCTCCTCGCCGCAGTACGGGCAGTACAGGGGTGCCGCTCGGTTCTCGCTGCTCACCGCAGTTCCTCCTCGTCGACTCTGATCACCCAGTTGGCGAACGTCTCGCCCTCGCTCCGACCGGCCAGGTAGCGAAGGGCCAGCCGTTCCACGTACTCCGGAAGTTCGTCGGCGGTGGTCTTCAGGCCGCGAAGCTTGCGGCCGAAACCGGCGGTCTGCCCCTGGGCCATGCCCAGCCCGCCGCCCAGGTGCACCTGGAAGCCCTCGACCTGTCGGCCGTCCGGGCCGACCACCAGTTGACCCTTGAGCCCGATGTCGGCCACCTGGGTACGCGCGCACGCGTTCGGGCAGCCGTTGATGTGGATCGAGATGTCCGCGTCGAAGTCGCGCAGCCGCTGCTCCAGCCGGGCCACCAGCTCCTCGCCGCGGGCCTTCGTCTCGACGATGGCGAGCTTGCAGTACTCGATGCCGGTGCACGCCATCGTGCCGCGCCGCCAGGCCGACGGCCGGGCCTCCAGGCCAATCGCGCGCAGCCCGTCGATCAGCGACTCCGTCCGCTCCGACGGCACGTCGAGCACCAGCAGTTTCTGGTACGGAGTCAGCCGCACCCGGTCGCTGCCGTGTGCCTCGACCACGTCGGCCAGCCGGCTGAGCTGCGCGCCGGAGACCCGCCCGACCACCGGAGCGGCGCCCACGTAGTGCCGCCCGTCGGCCTGCTCGTGCACGCCCACGTGGTCGACCGGCTTCGACGGCAGGACCGGTGCCGGACCGTCGAGCAGCGTACGGCCGAGGTAGTCCTTCTCCAGGACCTCACGGAAGCGCTCCACGCCCCAGTCGGCCACCAGGAACTTCAACCGGGCCCGGTTGCGCAGCCGGCGGTAGCCGTAGTCGCGGAAGATCCCGACCACCCCCGCCCACACGTCCGGTACCTCGGCCAGCGGCACCCAGACGCCGAGGCGCTTGGCGAGCATCGGGTTGGTGGAGAGGCCCCCGCCGACCCAGACGTCGAAACCGGGCCCGTGCTCCGGGTGGTCGACGCCGAGGAAGGCGATGTCGTTCGACTCGTACGGGGTGTCCACCAGCCAGGAGATCGACGTCTTGAACTTGCGGGGCAGGTTGGAGAACTGCTTGTCGCCGACGTACCGGGAGACGATCTCGTCGATCGCGGGAGTCGGGTCGAGGAGCTCGTCGCGGGCCACCCCGGCGACCGGGCTGCCCAGCACGATGCGCGGGCAGTCGCCGCACGCCTCGGTGGTCTGCAGACCGACCGACTCCAGCCGACGCCAGATCTCCGGCATGTCCTCGACCCGGATCCAGTGGTACTGGATGTTCTGCCGGTCGGTGATGTCGGCGGTGTCCCGCGCGAACTCCCGGGAGATGTCCGCGATCACCCGCAGCTGGGCGAGGCTGAGCTGCCCGCCGTCGATGCGGACCCGGAGCATGAAGAACTCGTCCTCCAGCTCGTGCGGCTCAAGCACGGCGGTACGACCACCATCGATGCCCGCCTTGCGCTGGGTGTAGAGGCCCCACCAGCGGAACCGGCCCCGCAGGTCCTGCGGGTCGATCGAGGCGAAACCCCGGTGCGCGTAGATGGTCTCGATGCGGGCCCGGACGTTGAGCGGGTCGTCGTCCTTCTTGATCCGCTCGTTGGGGTTGAGCGGCTCGCGATGGCCGAGCGCCCACTGACCCTCACCCCGTGGCCGGCGCGGCGCTCGGGCCGGACGAGCCGTCGGGTCCTCGGAACGAGCCGGGATGCTGCTGACCGCCATCGCGGCGTCCTCCGTTGTCTGCTGTGCCTCGGGATACGCGGGGCGCGGCGGCCGGCCCGGCGAAGCGGGCGGGACAACGGTGTCTTCAGACAGCCGGCGCGGAGCGCGCCCGAGACGGATTGGTCGGGCGTCGTCAGTAGGCCGGACAGATCGCGCTGCGCACGCGGCCGTAATCGACGTGGCGACGTGCCACGAAGCGGCGGACGACTGCGGCGGTCATGGGCCCCATGCTGCCACACCCCATGGGGGCCGGCCAATGTCCGCGTGCTGGATCCCACATCACGGGCCGAGTTCTCGGGCCGGCCGTGGCAGGCTCGAACCGTGCGGCAATTGTCCGAGAGGCCGGCCGAGGCGGCGTGGGAGCACCTGCGCCGCCTGCCGGTCTGGCTCCCCCCGGCGCTGGTGACAGTGGCGGTGACGGTGACCGGGCTGGGCTCCGCCCAGCTCTGGCGCGACGAGTTGGCGACGTGGAGCGCGGCCACCCGGTCGCCCGGCGACCTGGCCCGACTGGCCGGCACCATCGACGCCGCCACCGGGCCGTACTACCTGCTGATGCACCTCTGGACGAGGGTCTTCGGCGACTCCACCATCGCCCTGCGCGTACCGGCGGTGGTGGCGATGACGGTGGCCGCCGGGCTGCTCGCCGTGCTCGGCGCGCGGCTCGTCAACCGGCGCGGCGGCCTCTTCGCCGGGCTGCTGTTCGCGGTACTCCCCGGCACCTCGCGCTACGGGCAGGAGGCTCGCCCGTACGCGCTGGCCACCATGCTCGCCGTGCTCGCCACACTGCTGTTGGTGACCGCGCTGCGCCGACCGAGCTGGGCCCGTTGGGCCGGTTACGCGGCCGCCGTCGCCGCTCTCGGGCTCATCCACCTGATCGCGCTCACAGTGCTGGCCGCCCATGCGTTGGTCGTCCTCGTCGCCTGGTGGCGCGGCCCGGCCCCGGCCGGCATCGTCACCCCGGCCCAGCCCGACGTCGCGCGGGACCGGCGGGTGTGGCGATGGCTGGTCGCCGTGCTGCCGGCCGCGCTACTGGCGGGCCCGCTGCTGGTCAAGGCGCGGACCCAGCAGTCCCGGCAGTTGAACTGGGTCCACCTGGCCCGGCTGGACGACCTGACCGCGCTGCCCGGCGGCGTGGCACAGAGCAGCGTCGTGGGTGGCCTGCTGCTCGGGGTCGCCGCGCTGGGCGCGGCCCGGCTCGGGCGGCGCGCCCTGCTGCCGGTCAGCGCGGTGCTGCTGCCCGTACTGCTGCTCTTCGCCGCCGGCACTGTCGTACCGCTGTGGGTGCCCCGGTATCTGGTCTTCGTGGTGCCCTTCGCGTGCCTGCTGGCGGGCGCGGCGCTGGCCGCCGTGGCCGCTCCGGCGGCGCTCGTCGTGGTGGTCCTGGCCGGGCTGCTCGGCCTGCCCGATCAGGCCGCGCTGCGACGGACCCACGAGTGGCCGCGCAGCGCGCCGGTGGACTACGCGGGGGCGGCCCGGGTGATCGCCGACGGTCAACGCCCCGGTGACGCGGTGGTCTACTCACCCCGGCACAGCTGGCTTTTTCTCGATCTCGGCATCGAGTACCACCTCAGCGACCCACCACGCGACGTGCTGGTCACCGAGGACGAGGTCCGCCGCGGCGATCTGTGGGCCGCCGAGTGCCCCCAGCCGGCACCGTGCCTGGCCGGCACGACACGGGTGTGGCTCGTCGTCTCCGGCCGGCACGCCGAGCCGCTGGCCGCCGTGCCCGACGCCAAGGGCGACGCGCTCCGCAGGGGCTTCACCGTCGCCCAGGTCTGGCAGCGTCCCGGCCTGACCGTCGCCCTGCTCACCAGCCGTCCCGACCGCTGACCCGACCCCCGGGTGCCGGCCGTAGACCGGGCCCGCCCACCTCGATGCGCCTGATGTCTCTCAGTCATCATGATGACTGAGAGACATCACGCCCATCCTGATGTCCGCTCCCGCGCAGACCCGAGGCGGCAGAGCGGCTCAGGTCTGCGAGCGGCCGTCGTGGGTGGTGGTGCGGGCCAGCGGGACGACCAGCATGGCCTCGGTGCCACCGTTGGCGCCGGCGCGCAGTTCGATGGTGCCGCGCAGCTCCCCGGTGATCAGGGCCCGGACGATCTGGAGGCCGAGCCGGCTCCCGCGTTCGGCGTCGAAGTCCGGGGGCAGGCCGCGCCCGTTGTCGGTCACCGAGACGTGCAGCATCTTGCGGAACCGGTGCGCGGAGACCACCACCTCCGGCCGCAGCGACGGGTCCACCTTGGGAGCGGCGACCGGCACCATGCCGGAGGCGGAGGCCACCGGAGTCTCCTCCTCCGTCTCGTCGGCCGGCGGGAAGCCGTGCTCGACGGCGTTGAGCAGCAACTCGTTGAGGACCATCACCAGCGAGGTGGCGATCTCCGCCGGCAGCACCCCGAAGCTGCCCCGCCGGCGCATGCCGACGCTCACCTCGGTCGCCGCGACCTCGGTCGCCGCGCTGGCCACCCGGTCGACGATGCCGTCGAACTCCACCGCCTCGTCGCTGGACATGGAGAGCGTCTCGTGCACCAGGGCGATCGACGCGACCCGGCGTACCGACTCCTCCAGCGCGACCCGCGCCTCCGGCATGGCCACCCGGCGGGCCTGCAACCGCAGCAGCGCGGCCACGGTCTGGAGGTTGTTCTTCACCCGGTGGTGGATCTCCCGGATGGTGGCGTCCTTGGTGATGAGTGCCCGGTCCCGGCGGCGGACCTCGGTGATGTCCCGGACCAGCACCAACGCTCCGATCGGCACGCCGGCCGGCATCAGCGGCAGCGCCCGGGTGAGCATCGTGGCACCTCGTGCGTCGATCTCCCGGCGGGGTGGCGCCTCACCACGCAGCGCGGCCAGGATGCCGTTCGAGGCCTCGGTGCCGTCCAGCGGGTCACCGGCCAACCGGCGGTGCAACGCGGCCAGGTCCTCCCCCACCAGGTGCGAGGCGTAGCCCAGTCGGCGGTACGCGGACTGCGCGTTGGGGCTGGCGTAGGTGACCTTGCCGCCGGCGTCGAGCCGGACCAGTCCGTCGCCGACCCGGGGCGCCGAGGTGGTCTCGCCCGGATGCCGCGGCGGCGGGAAGGTGCCGTCCGCGATCATCTGCGCCAGGTCGTCGGCGGTGGTGAGGTAGTTGAGCTCCAACTGGCTGGGCGTACGCGCGGTGGAGAGGTTGGTGTCCCGCCCCACCACGGCGATCACCTCGCCGGCCTCCCCCTCGGCGGTGCGCAGCCGGACCGGGATCGCCTCGTGCCGGGCCGGCACGTCGCCGTACCAGACCGGGTCGCCCTCACGCCAGATCCGACCCTGGGAGTACGCCACCCCCAGGTGGGCCACCTCCGGCCCGCCGACGATCCGACCCACCTGGTCGTCCTGGTAGGCGGTAGGTGCGGTGGTCGGGCGCACCTGGGCGACGCAGAGGAACGTGCCCTCGGTGTCGACAGGCACCCACAGCAGCAGGTCAGCGAAGGACAGATCGGAGAGCAGTTGCCAGTCGCCCGCGATCCGGTGCAGGTGGTCGATGTCGGCCGGACGGAGATGGGTGTGCTCCTCGGCGAGGTCGCGCAGCGTGGACACGGTGACCAGGGTGCCACGCCACGCCTCACATCGTCGCGGTGACCTTCTTCAAGCCGCGCGGCGCGTCCGGGTCCTCGCCCCGGGTGAGCGCCAGGGCCAGCGCCAACCGCTGCATCGGCAGGATGTCCAGCAGCGGGGCGTACCGCTCGTCGACCTCGGGGACGGCCAGCCGGGTGGCGCCCGGCACGTTGGCGGAGCCGACCACCACGACGTCGGCGCGGCGTTCGCCGAGGCGGGGCAGCACCTCACCCATCGACCGGCCGCCGGGGCCGGAGCCGACCACGGCGAGCACCGGGACCTCCGGGTCGGTCATGGCGAGCGGGCCGTGCAGCAGGTCGGCGCCGGAGAAGGCGAGCGCCGGCAGGTACGAGGTCTCCATCAGCTTCAGCGCGGCCTCGCGGGCGGTGGGGTAGGCGTACCCCCGGCCGGTGGTGACCAGCTGACGGGCGAACCGGTAGCGCGGGGCGAGCTGGGCCGGGGTGCCGTCGGCCAGGGTGCGGGCGGCCAGCTCGGGCAGTGCGTCGAGCGCCTCCCGTTCGGCGTTCGGGAGCACGCCGTCGCCGGCCCGGATCCCCTCCATTAGCATGAGCAGGGCGAGCAGCTCCGCGGTGTACGTCTTGGTGGCGGCGACCGCCCGCTCGTGACCGGCGGCGATGTCGACGCTCAGCTCGGCCACGTCGACCAGCGGTGAGTCGGGGGCGTTCGTCACCGCGAGGGTCAGCGCGCCGGAGGCTCGGGCGGCGCGCAGCACCTCGGCCAGGTCGGGCGAACCGCCGCTCTGGCTGACCCCGACGACCAGCGCGTCGGAGAGGTCGGGGCGGGCCCCGAAGAGGGTCACGACGCTGGGCGAGGCCAGCCCGGCGGGCAGGCCGAGCCGGATCTCGGTCAGGTAGGCCCCGTAGAGCGCCGCGTGATCGGAGGTGCCCCGCGCGGTGAAGACCACGTGCCGTGGCCGACGTTCGGCGATGACCGCCGCCACCCGGGCGATCTCGGCGGCGTTGGCGGCGGAGAGCAGGCGCGCGTAACCAGCCGGCTGCTCGTCGATGTCGGCGGCCATTCCAGCCCCTGCACGTGTCACGGAAACCCCTCCCCCTGCGCGGTTGCCGCGCGATTCTTGCTCAGTCTTGCACTTTTAAGTGTATCCCAGCAATCGAACGAGCAGGACTGCGCAGCTGATCACCAGTTGATCTCAATATCAACTACGCTTTACCCGTTGCACCCGGTCTAACTGCCACGAGAGGACGACGTGCCCGAGGGAACAGACGATCCCGCGCTCTCCGCGACGGAGGAGCTGGCGCTGGCCCGGCTGGCACTCGACGAGGGCGACCTGCACCACGCCGCCGGCCACCTCGCCGGCGCGTTGGCACGGGCCCCCACCCTGCCGGAGGTGCACGAGACCCTCGCCCGGCTCGCCGTGTCGAGCGGCGGCGGCCTCGACCTCTTTCCGATCAACCACCACACCTTCGTCGGTGCGGTGGTCGCCCGCGCCCACCTCCTCGCCACCGCCGGGCGTCCCGCCGAAGGGCTGGAACTGCTGGCCGCGGCGACGTCGTACGCGCCCGGCACCGAGTGGGCCGGGGTGCCCTGGGTCACCGCGCCCGAGCTGGCCGAAAGACTGGAGCCGGAGCACATCGCCCGCGTCCTCATGCAGGTCTGCGCCGCACTGCCCGACCCGGTGCCACGGATCGGCCGGGCTCCGCTGACCCCGTACCTCACGCTCGCCCGCAACGCGGCGACGGTGCACCCCGAACACGGCCTGCTGCTGGGCGCGGCGTCCGCGCTGGCCCGGCGCCTCGGCGAGGTCGAGCTGGCGGTCCGCTGGGCCACCCGGGGAGTACGCGCACAGCCCTCGAAGATGGGCGAGGTGTGGCTCGGGTACGCGTACCGCAGCTCGGGCCGGACCCGCGACGGCCTCGCGGCCCTCGGTCGGGCCGTCGAGCTGGACCCCGACGACCTGGCGATCTACGCGGACATCGCCGGCACCCTGGCCGAGATCGGCCGGCTGGACGAGGCGTTGGAGTGGACCGAGCGGGCGCTGGCGCGCGATCCGTCGTTCGACTGCGCGGTGCACACCGCGCACCGCCTGCGGCACCTGCGCGACGGTGACCTCGCCCACCTGGTCGCGCTCGCCGACTTCGTCCGGGACCACCCGGACGACAGCCACGAGCACGGCGACCTGGCCCAGTGCTGCCGGGGTCGACCCTGGCTCGGCCAACTCACTCCGGCCGGTGGGCCCCTGGTCGACGCGATGCGCCAGGCGGTGGCCGATGACGACAACGGTCTCGGCGGTGCCGTACGCCTGTCCGCCGCCGCCCCGCCGAGCGCGGTCGGCACGGCGATCTCCACGGCCCCCGGGCTGCGGATCGAGGTCGTCGGCGCATCGGAGCCCGACCCGCGCGAGCCCCGGCGGGAGTCCGCTCAGCGGTTGTGGCACTACGCGGACACGGTGCCCACGCCCGCGTTGGCGGCGCCCTCGGCGACGGCTGTCGAACGGATCGGGCAGATCGCCCACCCGGCATGGGCGCACCCGCCGGCGGCGTACGACGCGGCGGTGGGCCTGGCCGGCCTCGACGTGGACGACCTGCTCGGCCTGTTGGTGCACCCGCCGGCGGCACCGGCGAACGCGGTGGGTCGGCTGCTGGCGGCCCACGACCCGTCGGTCTGGGTGCGAGGAGTCCAGGTGTGGGCCTGTCTGGGGCTGCTGCACCACCGCACCGACGAGCCGTGGGAGGGCTCGACCCGACGCCGGGTGCTGCTCGATCTGATCTGGGGCGTCGAGGACTGGGTCACCGAGGCGGCCCTGTTCGCCCTGGTCACCGCCGCCTGGGTGGATCCTTCGGTGCGGCCGGACGTGGCTCGGGTGGTGGCGGAGCGGCTGGCCGACGCGGCTGACGTGGCGCGGAGCCGACCGGTCCCGATCGCCGCCTCGCTGGCTCACCTGGCACTCGCCGCCCCGCAGTTGGATCCGGCGACGGCGGCACTGGCCACCAACCTGCTGAGAGCCAATGCCCCCCGGCTCCCCCGCCCCCGTAACCCCCTACGCCGCCTCTGGCAACGCCTGCTCCGCCGCTGATTCCCCGCAACCCCGCGATCTTGCACTTACTGTCGCCGTCTTGTCGGAAACAGTGCTTATGCACCCGCACAAAGTGCAAGATCGCGGGGTTTGGGGGTTACGCGACCGGGGCCTTGCCGAGGGCGACCTCGGCGTCCTCCTCCGGGGTGGCCTGCGGCGGCGCCTCGTTCGCGGTGCGCAGCGGGATCTCCTTGATGAACCAGGCGAGCACCGGGATCACGATGGTGAACAGCACCGCCCAGAGGAAGACGTGCGAGATGGCGTCGGAGAGACCACCGAGCACCGCTTCGCGCGCCTGGGCGGGCAGTTCCTTGAGCTTCTCCAGGTCCATCCCCGCGCCGCCGGACTCGCCGCCGAAGGCCCGACCGCCCTCGGAGCTGGCCAGCCGGTTGGCGAAGATCGCGCCGAACAGCGAGATGCCGAACGAACCGCCGATCGACCGGAAGAAGGTGGCCGCGCCGCTGGCCGCGCCGAGGTCCTTCTGCTCCACGCTGTTCTGCGCGATCAGCATCGACGTCTGCATGAGGAAGCCCATGCCGACGCCGAGCACGATCATGTACAGCGAGGACATCAGCTTGCTGGTGTCGGTGTCGAGCATGGACAGCAGCGCCATGCCCGCGGTCATCACCACACCACCGATGATCGGGTACGCCCGGTACTTGCCGTTGCGGGTGATCGCCCGGCCGATGACCAGCGAGACGACCAGCATGCCGAACATCAGGGGCAACAGCAGCAGACCACTGTTGGTGGCCGAGGCACCCTGCACGGTCTGCTGGTAGAGCGGCAGGAAGTTCATCGCGCCGAACATCGCGAAGCCGAGCAGGAAGCCGATCACCGAGATCAGCGCGAAGTTGCGGTTGGCGAAGAGCGCCAGCGGCAGGATCGGCTCCTGGACCCGGCGTTCCACCATTGCGAACGCCGCCAAGGCGAGGATGGCCAGCAGGGCCAGGCCGAGGATCGGCAGTGACACCCAGTCGTACTCGTTGCCACCCCAGGTGGTGATGAGCACGATCGCGGTGATGCCGACCGAGAGCAGCCCGGCGCCGAGCCAGTCGATCCGGTGCTCGGTGCGGTACTTCGGCAGGTGCATGGTGCTGATCAGCACGAGCAGCGCGATACCGCCCAGCGGCAGGTTCACGTAGAACGCCCAGCGCCAGGAGAGGTGGTCGGTGATGAATCCGCCGGCCAGCGGGCCAGCGACCATGGCGATGGCCATGATGCCGGCGATCATGCCCTGGTAGCGCCCGCGCTCGCGGGGCGGGACCAGGTCACCGATGATCGCCATCACGCCGACCATGAGGCCGCCGGCGCCGAGGCCCTGCACGGCCCGGAAGGCGATGAGCTGGACCATGCCGTCTTCTGGACCGCCGAACATCCCGGAGCCGGCCATGCCACAGAGGGCGGAGCCGACCAGGAAGACGACGACCGAGGTCAGGAAGACCGACTTGCGGCCGTAGAGGTCACCGAGCTTGCCCCAGATCGGGGTGGAGACGGTGGTGCCCAGGACGTACGCGGTAACCACCCAGGTGAAGTGGTTGAGCCCGCCGAACTCGCCGACGATCCGCGGTAACGCGGTGCTGACGATCATGTTGTCGAGCATCGCGAGCATCATCGCGATCATCAGCCCGAACAGCACGACCCGGATGTTGTTGGGTCGCGTGCCGGCCTGGGTTGCCTGAGTCATAGGTAAGCTCCCCCCGAGGATTGCCGTACTTACTTGCCGCCCGGCTAGTCACCTTACTAGCCGCACGGTAAGTTGGGTACGAGGAACGGTCAAGCCATTTGGGGGGCGTGGGTGAGCGAGAGCACAGGCGGCGGGACGCGGGACCGGATCAAGGCCGTCGCGCTCGAGCTCTTCACCGAGCAGGGGTACGAGAAGACCTCGCTCCGGGAGATCGCCGAGCGCCTCAACGTCACCAAGGCCGCGCTCTACTACCACTTCAAGAGCAAGGACGACATCGTCGCCAGCTTCGTCGAGGACCGGCTGGAGCGGATGGACGCGCTGACCGCCTGGGCCGCCACCCAGCCCGCGACCCTGGCCACCCGGCGTGAACTGATCTCCCGCTACGCCGACACGATGTTCGACGGCACTCAGCCGTCGGTGATGCGCTTCTTCGAGCAGAACCAGACCGCGCTCAAGAGCCTCTCCTCCGGCCAGAAGATGCGCGGCCGGATGATGGAGCTGGCCGAGGCGCTGTGTCGGGGCGACGACTCGCCCGCCGCCCAGCTACGCGCCGCGCTGTCCCTGTTCGCGGTGCACACCAGCTGGTTCGCGGTCCGCGCGCCGCACATCAGCGACGACGAACGCCGCAAGCTCGCCCTGGAGGTGGCCGACGAACTGCTGGCCGCCATCGGCACGCAGCCCGACGCCTGACCATCTCGTGATCGAAGTGGTCGGTCCGGCCTGTCGGTGGTCCGCCGGCCGGCCGACCTGAGCCCGCCGGTCGCCGGCTCAGCCGCGCGTCAGCTCCAGCCGGAGGCCGAGCAGGTCCACACCCGGCAACGGTGACCAGTCCTTCTCCGGCGAACGGACGAAACCGCGCCGCGAGTAGAGCCGGTGCGCCGCATCGGCCATTCCCGCCCGGACGCAGATCGCCACCGCCGTGCAACCCAACTCGGTCGCCCGGTCGACACACGCCTCGACCAGTGCGGCACCCACACCCCGCCCCTGAGCGCCCGGGTCGACGGCGAGCATCCGGAACTCGGCCTCGCCCGGCCCGGCCAACTCGGCGAACGGGCTGCCCGGCAGCACGAACGTGACGGAGCCGAGCACCGCCCCGGTCACCTCGTCGACAACGACCAGCACCTCGCCGCTGGCCGCCCGGGTCGACACGTCGGCCAGCACCTCGCCGTACCCGTGTTCGCCCTTGAGCTGGCCGTCCGCCTCGTACGCGGCGACTGTCAGCCGGGCCACCGCGGGGAAGTCGACTGACTCGGCCGAACGGACCCGCAGCCCGGTCAAGCGATCACGGCGATCAGGTCACCGTCCTGCACGACGTCGCCCTCGTTGACGACGAGCTGCTGGAGCACACCATCGGACTCGGCGACGACCGGGATCTCCATCTTCATCGACTCGAGGATCACCAGGGTGTCGCCCTCGGTCACCGTGTCACCCGCCGTGGCGACGACCTTCCAGACGTTGGCCACCATCTCGGCGCGGATCTCCTCGGCCATGTCCAGGCCCTCCCTCTTCGCGACGTGCCTGCCGATGTATCCAATCATGCGTCGACCGGCGGTGGGCGGGCAGCGGCGCAGCCGGGATGACAGGCCCGCCCTGGGGAAGGCGGCGGGTGTCGACCGCACTACCATCAGCGGGTCGGACCCGACGCCGGACCGCCGGTGGCCGCATCCGCGCCGAGGTCGTGCGCAGGACGGATCCGACCCATCACGAGGAGGTCAGCATGGCGAAGAAGTCCAGGAAGAAGAAGGCTCGTAAGAAGAGCGCCGCGAACCACGGCAAGCGTCCCAACTCCTGAACGGGTCGGCGGGCCGACTGCCCGTCGTCGCTCAGCCGGCCGAGGCCGGGTATACCGGTGGCCCGGGTCGACATCGACCCGGGCCACCGGTCTTGCCAGCTGGTGCCGACGCTCGGTCGGCGAGCTCAGACGATCAGTCGGCCAGCTCACGGGAGTCGCTGGTCTCGAAGACCACCAGCTCGGTGAGCTTGACCCGCAGCCGCTCGCGCAGCTCATCCGGCGCGGTCTCGTTGCCACAGCAACGCGCCACCAGCGCCCGTACCTCCTGCTCCAGCCCGTACTCGCGCAGGCAGGGCCCGCACTCGTCCAGGTGGTGCCGGATCAGCGAGCGACGCTCGTCGGCGCACTCCAGATCCAGGTAGAGATACACCTCCGCGAGCACCTCGCGGCAGTCCGTCTCGTGCGGCTCCCCACAGCTCACGTCACACCTCCCGGCCGGCAGCGGCGGTAGAGCCCTTCGCCGAGCGGGCCGCACTGAAGCCCCGCTCGCCCGCGTAACGCTCGAGCAGCTTGCGCAGATTACGACGGCCCCGGTGCAGACGCGACATCACGGTGCCGATCGGCGTGCCCATGATGTCCGCGACCTCCTTGTAGGAAAAGCCCTCGACATCGGTGAGATAGACAGCCAGGCGGAACTCCTCCGGCAACTGCTGGAGGGCCTCCTTGACGTCACTGTCCGGCAGCCGGTCCAGTGCCTCGGTCTCGGCCGAGCGCAACCCGCTGGAGGTGTGCGACTCGGCCTCGGCGAGCTGCCAGTCGGTGATCTCCTCGGTGGGCGCCTGGATCGGCTGGCGCTGACGCTTGCGGTAGGAGTTGATGTAGGTGTTGGTCAGAATCCGGTAGAGCCAGGCCTTCAGGTTCGTGCCCTGCTCGAACTGGTGGAAGGCCGCGTACGCCTTCAGGTACGTCTCCTGGACCAGGTCCTCGGCATCCGCCGGGTTGCGTGTCATCCGCAGCCCAGCAGCGTAGAGCTGATCGACGAATGGCATCGCGTCCCGCTCGAATCGGGCCCTGCGCTCGTCCGTCTTCTCGGTGGTCAACCGCACATCCCCTCGCGTCGGATGCTTTCCCGCCGAGGATACGCGCACGGACCTGCCCGCAGATTCACTTCCGGCCGGTGTGCCCGTGCTCACCGCACCCACCCCGCCCGGTCCCGCTGTCGCGGGCCACTCCGGGCCATCCAGCAGCCGCTTCAGCTGCCGGGCGTCCCGCTCGTCCCGTTCCAGGCTTCGTGTCTCGGTTGGCACCGGTCACCCCCTCGCAGAAAAGTCGTCCGGGGGTAGTAACGCGAGATGACCACTGGGGCATTCCGGCCGCCCCTCCCCGTTCCTGGTCCCGGCCCCGACGGCGGCCGGCGCTGGGACCAGGAAGGGCCTGGGAGGACTGGTGTCACCGGCCCTGCTCGGGCCGGCGGCACCAACGGATGCAACGACCCGTACCCGCGCCGGAAACGGTCGACCCGGCGAGCCGGGTGCGACGGGTCAGCCGGCCGCCCAACCCTGGGCGGACAGCCAGTCGCGCACGACGGCGGCGGTGCCGGCCGGATCGCGACGCAGGTCGTGCGTCTCACCGGGACGACTCACCACCTGCACGGCCGGCCCCGGCTCCGGCGTCCCGAACGGATCCCGGTCGCCGTTGACGACCAACGTCGGCAGGCCGGTGCCCAGTTCGACGGCGCGGGAGCGTTCCGGCCGGCCGGGCGGGTGCAGTGGGAAGGCCAGTGCGACCACGCCCACCGCGCCCACCGCACGGGCCGTCCGACAGGCCACCCGTGCGCCGCTGGAACGCCCACCGACCACCACAGTCGGCACGTCGGCGTGCCGGGCGCGCAGCTCGGCGAGCACCGCCGTCCAGGCCTCGTCGAGGTGACCTGCGGGTGCCGGCGCACGTCGACCGGCGACCCGGTAGGGCTGCGTCACCCGCACCACGGCGAGGCCGGCCGCCACCGACGCGTCCCGGACCGCGAGCAGGTCGGGTGCGTCGACGCTGCCGCCCGCGCCGTGCCCGAGGACGAGCAGGGCGGTGGCCGCGCGGACCGGCAGGTCGGTGTCGATCCACGCCGGGCCGCGCGGGGTGTCGATCTCGTTGCTGGCTGGCACCGGCCTATTCTGCGCCGCCGGACGGGTGTCGGGTGCGAACCGGGCCGCCGATCAGCTCAGCGGGACCAGGGCGAGCAGGCGATCGCGCACCGGCGGGCCGGCGTCGTCGATGGCGTCCGGATCGGGTTCGACCTCGCCGCGCCAGGCGACCAGCATCGCCCGTCGTTCCCGCGGCGTGGTGCCGCCCCACACGCCGTGGCAGTCACCGACGTCGAGGGCCCACGCCAGGCAGGACCCCTGCACATCACAACTGCGACACAGCGCGACGGCGGCGTCCGCCGGCTCGTTCGGTGCCGGAAAGAATGTCTCCGGATCGACGCTCTGGCAGGTGCCTCTGGTGCGCCACGCGTCGTCCTGTCGCCGTTCTCGCACGGCCCGCAGCAGTCGCGGATCTCGCCGCGCCGCTGCCACCTCGTGCGGGCGCGGCATACGTGCCCGTGTCATCCGCCCACCTCCCCCGTGGGACCGGCAAAAGCTGTGGACGTCGTCCGCCCCGTGCGGACCGACAGCCACTACCGGCGCTGTGTTCTATCGCACTTCGCAACCTCGGGACAAGGGTCTGCCGGGAACATGACTGAACAGCCAGGAGACGAATCGCGCGGAACCCTGGCAAATTGGCGGCCGACTATGCACCGCAGCGTCAGAACAGGGTCAGCTCCTGCGGTGACACCGTCGGCGCCAGCGCCACCCGCGCGGTCAGCTGTGGCCCGTCGTTACGAACGTCCCCCACCGCCGCGCCCACCGGCCGGATCTCCAACCCCGCCAACTGCTCCGCCGACGCCGCAGTGAGCAGCCGTCCCGGCTCGTCGGTCGGCGCGAGCCACGACGACCACCGCTCCGGTGGCAGCAGCACCGGCATCCGGTCGTGCACCTCGGCCAGGTCGCCGAGCGCCGTGGTGGTCAGCACGCTGAAGCTGAGCCGGGTCTCGGCCTCGGACTCCCAGACCGACCAGATGCCGGCCAGCGCGAGCACCGAGCCGTCCCGGGGGGTCATGAAGTACGCCTGTCGCCCGCCGTCGGGCAGCCGGACCCACTCGTACCAGCCGTCGGCCGGGACCAGGCAGCGGCGACGGGAGAAGGAACCGGCGTACGCCCGGCTGGTGGCCACCGTCTCCGCCCGCGCGTTGATCATCCGGGCGGCTCCCGACGCGGACCGGGACCAGTGCGGCAGCAGACCCCAGCGGCCGACACAGAGGCTGCGGTGCCCCTCCGGGCTGACCCGGACCAGCGGCACCGGGTCGGTCGGCGCGACGTTGTGGTCCGCCCGAACCAGGCCGTCGGAGTCGTCGGACGACTCGAACAGCGCGCTCAGCTCGCCGGAGCTCCGGGTCGTCGCGTACCTGCCGCACATGGGGCACACGCTAACGCGTCGGAGGCCCTGTCGGCTGTCCCGCCAACCGGGAGTACGAACGCCGGGTACCGCCGCCCACCCGCCGACACGGCAGAATGTAACGGTGGGCAACCTGACCGCGACCCGGCCGCCGCAGCCGTGGACCGCACCGACCGCATCCGACCCGGTGGCGGCGACGCTGCGCCTGCCCGGTTCCAAATCGATGACCGCCCGGGCCCTGGTGCTCAGCGCGCTGGCCGCCGGCCCGTCGACGCTGGCCCGGCCACTGCGCGCCCGTGACACCGAGTTGATGGCCGCCGGCCTGCGGGCGATGGGCGCGCACGTCTCGATCAGCGACGACGAGCGCTGGCTGGTCCGCCCGCACCCGCTGGCCGGCCCCGCCCACGTCGACGTCGGGCTGGCCGGCACCGTGATGCGGTTCGTGCCACCGGTGGCGGGCCTGGCCGACGGGCAGGTCACCTTCGACGGTGACCCGTACGTGCGTACCCGCCCACTCGGCCCGCTGGTCGACGCGCTGCGCTCGCTGGGCGTCCGGATCGACGTCACCGGCGCTGGCAGCCTGCCGCTGACCGTGCTCGGCACCGGCCGGGTCACCGGCGGCGAGGTCGTGATCGACGCGTCCGCATCCAGCCAACTCGTCTCCGGGCTGTTGCTGGCCGCCCCGCGCTTCGACCGGGGCGTCGTGGTCCGCCACGTCGGGCGGCCGGTGCCCTCCGCGCCGCATCTCCGGATGACGGTGCAGATGCTGCGGGCCGCCGGCGCGGCGGTCGACGACAGCACCCCCGACGTCTGGGCCGTCGAGCCCGGCCCACTCACCGGTCGCGGCTGGGACATCGAACCGGACCTCTCCGGCGCCGTGCCGTTCTTCGCCGCCGCACTGGTCACCGGCGGTGAGGTCACCTTGCAGGGCTGGCCGCACAGCAGCGCGCAGCCGGTCGAGAAACTCCGCTCGCTGCTGCAGCGGATGGGCGGCGAGGTCACCCTCTCCACCAACGGGCTGACCGTCCGTGGCACCGGCGTGGTGCACGGTCTGACCGCCGACCTCTCCGACGTCGGCGAGCTGACCCTCGTGCTGACCGCGCTGGCCATGCTGGCCGACTCACCGTCGGTCTTCACCGGCGTCGGGCACATCCGCGGCCACGAGACCGACCGGCTCGCCGCGCTCGCGCGCGAGTTCGGCGGGCTCGGAGCGGACATCACCGAAACACCTGACGGGTTGGAAATCCGGCCCCGACCGCTGCGCGGCGGCGTCTTCCGCACCTACCACGACCACCGGATGGCGCACGCCGCCGCGGTGGCCGGGCTCGCCGTTCCGGGCATCGAGGTGGACGACGTGGGGTGTACCTCCAAGACCATGCCCGAGTTCCCGGCACTATGGTCAGCGATGGTGACCGGCAAGTGAGTTTCCGGACGCTCACCAAGAGCTGACGCGAGAAGAGGACAGGTCCTGGCGACCAGACGGCGGGAGTACGACGAGGACGACGTGCGGGTCCGGCCCGGAAAGTCGTCGCGCCCGCGTACGCGCACCCGCCCGCAGCACGCCGACGCGGTCGACGGGTTCGTCATCGCCGTCGACCGGGGGCGCTACACCTGTGTGCTCTCCGGGGCCGAACGCGGCGTGGTCGGTGCCGAACTGCCCACTGTCACCGCGATGCGGGCCCGCGAGTTGGGCCGCAAGTCGGTGGTGGTCGGTGACCGGGTCAGCCTGGTCGGCGACACGTCCGGCGCGGAGGGCGCGCTCGCCCGCATCGTCCGGATCGCCGAACGTCGCTCGGTGCTGCGCCGCACCGCCGACGACGACGAGACCACCGCCGAGGGTCGGCTGGAACGGGTCGTGGTGGCCAACGCGGACCAGTTGGTGATCGTGAGCGCGTTGGCCGACCCACCGCCGCGCACCGGGTTCATCGACCGCTGCCTGGTGGCTGCGTACGACGCGGACGTCGAGCCGCTGCTCTGCCTCACGAAGGCCGACCTGGCCGGGCCGGAGGAGGTGCTCGGCTACTACACCGAGCTGGAGCTGCCGTACGTGCTCAACCGCCCCGACTCCGACCTCGACGCACTCCGCGCGCTGCTCAGCGGCAAGGTGTCGGTGCTGGTCGGGCACTCCGGCGTGGGCAAGTCGACGCTGGTCAACCGCCTCGTTCCGGACGCGCTGCGGGCGGTCGGCGTGGTCAGCGCGATCGGCCGGGGCCGACACACCTCGACCAGCGCGGTGGCGCTGCGGCTGCCACCGGTGCCCGGGATCGAGACCGACCCGGGTTGGATCATCGACACCCCCGGGATCCGCAGCTTCGGGTTGGCGCACGTCTCGGCCGACAGCCTGCTGCACGGCTTTCCGGACCTGGTCGAGGGCACCGTCGACTGCCCACCGAACTGCCCCCACACGGCCGACGAGGCCGAGTGTGGGCTGGACGCCTGGGTGGCCTCCGGTAAGGCCGACCCGCGCCGGCTGGCCTCGTACCGTCGGTTGCTCGCCTCCCGGGCCGGCGAGGGCGACTCGCGCGGCGACAGCGACCAGCGCGGCCCCGGCGAGGATGACCGGCGCGGCCCCGACGAGTGACCCGGCGGGCGTGGGCTAGGTTGCCGGCATGACCGGGTACGCCGACGACCTCGCCCTCGCCCACCTGCTCGCCGACCAGGCCGACGCCATCGCCACGGCCCGGTTCCGGGCGCTCGACCTGCGCGTCGAGGCGAAGCCCGACCTGACCCCGGTCTCCGACGCGGACACCGCGGTGGAGCGGGAGATCCGCGCCCTGCTGGCCGAGCACCGACCGGGCGACGGGCTGCTCGGTGAGGAGTTCGGCGCGCAGCCGTCCGCCGACCCGAACGGCCGCCGGTGGATCATCGACCCGATCGACGGCACCAAGAACTTCGTCCGTGGCGTGCCGATCTGGGCCACCCTGATCGCGCTGTACGACGGCGACCGGCCGGCGGTCGGCGTGGTGTCCGCACCAGCGCTCGGACGACGGTGGTGGGCCAGCGCGGGCGCGGGCGCGTACGCCGGGCCGGGGCCCGCGGCCGGTGAGCGGATCGGCGTGTCCGCGGTGCGCGGGGTGGCGGATGCCAGCTTCTGCTACTCGTCGTTGAACGGGTGGGAGGACTCCGGGCGGCTCGACGCGGTGCTCGACCTGATGCGGGACAGCTGGCGCAACCGGGCGTACGGCGACTTCTACGGCTACATGCTGTTGGCCGAGGGGGCACTGGACGTGATGGTCGAGCCGGAGTTGTCACTGTGGGACGTGGCGGCGCTGGTGCCGATCGTCACCGAGGCGGGTGGCACGGTCACGGATCTGGCCGGACAACCGGCTCCCGCCGGCGCTCCGGGCACCGACAGCAGCGTGGTCGCCACCAACGGTGTGCTGCACGCCGACATCCTCGGGCGCCTCAACCGACCAGCCGAGCGCTGACCCCCGGCAACCTCTATCCTCGCCAGGTGGTCTCCTCCGGTTGGTGCTTCCTCGCGGCGATGATCGTCGCGTACGGCTTCGCCAATCTGCTCCAGTCGGTGGCGGCGGCCCGCACCACCGTCCACCACACCTTCGATCCGGGCCTGCTGCTGCGCCTCGCCGGGCACCGGACGTACCTGGTCGGTCTCGGCTGTCAGATCGCCGGTTTCGTGCTCGCCTTCCTCGCCCGGCGGGACCTCCCGCTGTTCCTCGTGCAGGCCAGCGTGGCCGCCGGGCTCGGGGTGACCGCCATCCTCGGGGTGCTGGTGTTGAAGTGGCGGCTGCCGGCGGCGGAGGTGGTGCTGCTGGCGCTGCTCTTCGCGGGGATCACCGCGCTGGTGCTGTCCGCCCGGCCGGCACCGTCGAAGCAGCTCGGCACCGCCGGCTCGATCGCCCTGCTGGTGGCGCTGGGTGTGATAGCGGTGCTCGGTTTCTTCGCCGTCCGGCTGCACGGGGCACCGGGCTCGGTGGCCCTCGGCTCACTCGCCGGGCTGGCGTTCAGCTCGGCCGCTGTCGCCGCCCGACCGCTGGCATCCGCGCCGTCCGCCGAGGCGTTCCTCGCCGACCCGCTGTTCTACCTGCTGATCGCCCACTCCATAGTGGGTCAACTGCTGCTCGGTCTGGCCATGCAGCGCGGCTCGACGACCGCCGCGGTCGCCGCGATGGACGCCGCCGGCGCGGTGCCGGCCGCGATCGTCGGCCTGCTGCTGCTCAACGACAAGATCTGGCCGGGGCGGGAGTGGCTGGCAGCGGTCGGCTTCCTGGTGACCCTGGCTGCGGTGATCGGCCTGACCCGGTACGCCGAACCGCAGCAGCACCGTTCGGTGACACGTCGTCGGGACCCCGCCATGGTCGGTGCCGGCCGGCCGGGCTGACCGTCCGGCACCGCACCACTGTCGAGGTCCCGCAGCACCGCCGACTCACGCCTCGACCGGCTTGCGGCGGCTCACCACCCGTTCGTAGAGGCGCTCCAGCGCACCGGCGGTCCGCTCCCAGGTGTAACTGCTGCGCACCCGGTCCACGGCGGCGTGCCCGTACGCGAACCGACCGGCGTTGTCGCCGAGCAGCCGGCGCAGCGACACTCCGAGTGCCCGCACGTCACCGGGGGGCACCAGGCGGCCGGTGACCTCGTCGACGACGGCGTCCGCCAGGCCGCCCATCGCGTAGCCGATCACCGGCACACCGCAGGCCATCGCCTCCAGCGAGACCCGTCCGGCCGAGGAGTAGTGCGGCGTGCAGGCGACCACGTCCGCCGACCGGTACCAGGTGGCCATCTGGTCGTGCGGCACCGCCCCGACGAGCCGTACCTGGTCGACGACGCCGAGCTGTTCGGCCAACTCGCGCAGCCGTCGCGCCTCGGCGTGGTTGACCAACTGCTCGGCCGGCGGCCCGCCGGCGATCACCAGCTCGGCGTCACCGACCAGCCGCATCGCCCGGATCAGGTCCTCCTGGCCGTGCCCGGCGGCCAGCGATCCCACCGAGAGGATCCGGGACCGCTGTTCGCGCGGTGCCGCCTCGCCGTCGGGGTGGAACAGGTCGATGTCGACGCCGGCCGGCACCAACGCGACGGAGCTGCGTTGCAGACCCATCCGGGTCAGCTCGTCGACCTCGTCGTTGGACTGGGCCACGGCGATGTCGACGGCCCGGGTCAACGCGCGCTCCAGCGTGATCCGCTGGCCCGGCCCGTCGTAGTGACCGCCCAGGTGACGCAGCTGCTCGATGCCGAGCGAGTGGAACGTCTGCACCACCGGGATGTCGGTCTCCCGGACGGCGTGCGCGGCGGCCAGGCCACCGACCCAGTAGTGCCCGTGCACCACCTCGGGCCGCCAGGACCCCGACCACTCGTCGGCCAGCCAGCGGCCGACCTCCGTCACGTACGGGATCAGCTCGGCGGTGGGCAGTGGGGTGGGCGGGCCGGCGGGCACCTGGTGCACCTGGTAGCCGTCGACGTTCATCGTCGCCGGCAGCGTCGGGTCGTCCCGACGCACGTAGAGCCGGACGTCATGGCCTCGCTCGGCCAGCTCGGCGGCGACCCTCGCGGTGTGCTGTCGGGTGCCGACCGGCGGGCCGTCGGCGTGGCGGTAGGAACTGGCGTGCGCGCAGACGAGGCCGACGCGCATGGGTCACCTCCCTGCGATCTTTCCTCGGCGGTGGTCCTCCCGGTCAGAGCGTCCCATTAACCCCGCGACGCTGAGCCGAAACCTGGCAGATCAGGAAGAGTCCTTGCGAGTGCCACCGACACTTGCGCAACGGCAAGCACATGCGACACGCGACAGCACGCTTCGACGATGATCGACAAGCTGTCGCCGGTGTGACCAGGCCCGGCCGGGGGTACCGCTCAGGAATGCCGCTGACCCGCAGCCTCGACGATTCGACAGTGGTGATCACCGGTGCGTCCAGCGGGATCGGCACGGCGACCGCGTACGCGCTGGCCCGCCGTGGTGCCGCCGTCGTACTGGCCGCCCGCAGCGAGCCGGCCCTGCTCCAGGTCGCGCAGCGCTGCCGGGAGTTGGGCGGACGGGCGCTTGTCGTACCGACCGACGTCACCGAGTTGGAGTCGGTGCGGCGGCTCGCCGAGCAGGCGGTGGCCGAGTTCGGCCGGATCGACGCCTGGGTGAACAACGCCGCGGTGAGCGCGGTGGGGCTGTTCGACGAGATCCCGGTCGCCGAGTTCCGCCGGGTGCTGGAGGTCAACCTGCTCGGGACGGTGCACGGCATCAAGGCGGCCCTGCCCTACCTGGGCGCCGCCGGTGGCGGTGTGCTGGTCAACAACGCCTCCGTGCTGGCCGAGGTGGCCATGCCGTACCAGTCGGCGTACAACGCCACCAAGCACGGCATCCGTGGGCTGGCCGACACCGTCCGACAGGAGCTGCGGGTCACCGGTCGCGGTCACATCTCCGTCTGCACCGTGCTGCCGGCCACGATCGACACCCCGTTCTTCCGGCACACCGGCAACCACAGCGGCCGGGAGCTGGTGCCACCTCCTCCGATCTATCCGCCGGAGGTGGTGGCCGAGACCATCGTCCGGCTGCTGCGCCGGCCTCGCCGCGAGGCGTACGCCGGCGGCGCGGCCCGGCTGATCGGCCTGCAGTGGCGGCTGGCCCCCGCGCTGGTGGAGCGCACCCTCGGCTGGTACGCCCACCGCACCCAGTTCGGTCCGGGCGCCCGGGTGGACAGCAGCGGGAACGTGTTCCACGCCGATGCTCAGGCACGCCAGGACGGTGGCTGGCACGGTCGACGGCGGCAGTTGGTGCGGATGACCGCCGCGTTCGGTCTGGCCGCCGCCGGCACCGCTGTCGGCACCCTGGCGGCCATCAACCGCCGATCCCGGTCGGACCGCTGATGGCGGATGTCGAGCGCCCGAATGCGCTGGCCGTCACCGGCGCGCACAATCAGGCGATCATGTCGAGCTGTCTGGTGGAAATCGACGAGTCGTCAGCGGTGGTCCGGCTGACCGGTGTGCTCGAGGCCGCCAGCGCCGAGGCGGTACGCGGCGCGCTGCTCGCCCGCCTGGCGGACCGGCCCGGCCCGGTGGTGGCCGACGTCACCGGTCTGCGGGTCGTCGACCCGGCCGGGCGGGGCGTCTTCGCCGAGGTCCGCCGGGAGGTCGCCGACTGGCCCGCCGCGGACCTGCTGCTGTGTGACCCGGCGATCGACGGGCCCGCCCAGCCGGACGCCGCGCTCGCCGCGGTGCCGGCCTGGCCGACGCTCGACGGGGCGCTGGCCGCTGTGGCGGGGGCACCACTGGCGGCGGTGCTCACCGCCGAGCTGGCTCCGGCGGTGGGCGCCGCCAGGCAGGCTCGCGAGCTGGTCACCACCGGTTGCGAGCGCTGGGGTATGCCGACGCTCACCGACCCGGCGTGCATCGCGATCACCGAGATGGTCAACAACGTGGTGGCGCACGCCCGGACCCCGATGACGGTTCGGCTGGCACCCCGGGAGACCACCCTGCACCTGGCGGTTCGCGACCACTCCCCGCATCAGCCCACGTTCGCCGGGATGTCCCCACCAGACCGGGCCGGCGGCCGGGGCCTGCTGCTGATCGACACGGTGACCCGCCGCTGGGGCAGCACTGCCGTACCGGACGGCAAGGTCGTCTGGTGTGTGCTGCACCCCGACGACGAGGCCGGCTGACGGGGCTTTCGCCGTCGACGCCCGATTCGGCGCCGTACCGTCGACTGCCGCCCGGTTACGGCGGCAGGGCAGCGGGTAGTGATCAGACATGCGCGACAACGAGTACCCGACCCCCGTGTCCGACACCGAGGCGCAAGGGCTGCCCGACACCGCCGATGACGACTCGACCGCCAACGACGACGTCCTCACCGGGCGCGAGGCGGACGGCCCGGACCCGGCCCAACTGCCCGGCGACCGGACGCCGGTGGCGGTGGACCGGTTCGGCACGACCGCCGAGGAGCAGCTCGACGGTGAGTCGTTGGACTACAAGCTCGACCGCGAGGTCTACGAGCGCCCGGCGGACGACCCGCTGGCCGGCACCATCGACCCGAAGATCGCGTTCGAGGCGGACAACCTGGAAGCCGCGGCGGAGGCTCAGCTGGACGCCGACGTGATGGATCCCGGGCCGACCTCGGACCCGAACTCGCCGGTCTCCCTCTACGACCACGGTCAGCTCGGCACCGTTGCCGACGCCACGGTGGGCCGGCTGGTGGAACCCGACGAGGGGGCGCACACCGACCAGGAGACCGACTCGGTGGCGTACGACGCCGGATCGGCCGGGGGCGGAGCCACCGCCGAGGAGCTGGCCATCCACGAGACGGAGCCGCCGCGCTCGGTCTGATGTCCGCTCAGTCGTCCAGACCGCGTTCGATGGCGTACCGGGTCAGCTCGACCCGGTTGTGCAGTTGCAGCTTGCCCAGGGTGTTCTGCACGTGGTTCTGCACCGTGCGGTGCGAGACACCGAGCCGCTGGGCGATCTGCTTGTACGACATCCCCTTCGCCACCAGCCGCAGCACCTCCGTCTCCCGTTCGGTGAGCTGGGGCGTAGCGGGTTCGGCAGCGCCGGCCGGGTCGGTCCCCCGCCCCGGCCCGGCGGCCAGCCGGCGGTACTCGCCGAGCACCAGCCCGGCCAGGCCGGGAGTGAAAACCGCGTCGCCGGCCGCGGTGCGGTGCACCGCCTCCAGGAACTCGGCGGGCGCTGTCGATTTCACCAGGTAACCGGTGGCCCCGGCCTTCACCGCGTCCAGCACGCTCTGCTGTTCGCCGCTGGCGCTGAGCATCAGCACCCGTACGGCCGGCAGCGCCGCGCGCAACCCCAGGATCACCTCGACGCCGGAGATGTCGGGCAGTTGCAGGTCGAGGACGACGACGTCGGGCCGGGCCGCGGCGGCCACGCGGATGGCCTGTCGCCCCTCCCCGCTGGTCGCCACCACCAGAAAACCGGCCTCGGTCAGGTCGCGGGCCACACCCTCCCGCCACATCGGATGGTCGTCCACCACCATCACCCGGACCGGGTTCGCCGCCGTCACCTCGGCACGCTCAGCTCGATCTCGGTGCCCGCCTCGGGGGCGGACACGATCCGCACGGTGCCGCCCACGTCGACCACCCGTCCCCGGATCGACTGGGTCACGCCGAGCCGACCCTGGGCTGCCGCCTCGTCCAGCCGGCCATCCGGAATGCCCGGCCCCTCGTCGCGGATCGACACGGTCACCGTCGCCCCCTCGTCCTCGATCAGCACCCAGGCCCGCCCGCCGGCGTGCCGCCCCACGTTGTCCAGGGCCGCGCCGGTCGCGGCGGCCAACTCCGCGGCCACCCGTCGGGGCAGCGGCACCGGGGTGGCCGGGGCGGACAGCGCCACCGCCGCCGAGGTGTACCGACCGAGCAGGGTCCGCAGGTCCACCGCCTCGCCGCCGTCCGGGAGGCTCGCGGCGGCCGGTCCGGCCCCGGCGATCAGCGCCCGCAGAGCAACCTCCTGTTCACCGGCCAGCCGGGCCAGCTCGCCGGCCTCCCCGGGCAGGTCGGCGCCGCGCCGCTGCACCAGCGCCAGCACCTGGAGTACCGAGTCGTGAATGTCCCGGGCCAGCCGCTCCCGCTCCCGGGTGGCAGCCTCCAGCTCCACCGCGCGCTGCAACCGCTCCTCGGCGCTCACCCCGAGCCGGGCCACGTGCCCGACCACCACCCCGGCGAGCAGCATCAGGATCACCCCGGTGAACGAGGACTGACCGATCCGCTCCCGGGTGGCCAGGTCCGCGCCGGCGACCAGCAGCGCGGCGACAGTGCCCCGCCGCCGGCCACCGGAGACGGCCCAGGCCAGCACCGGGCCGGCCATCCAGGCCACCCCCAGGGTGGGTACGCCGTGGGCGAGCGCCGTCCGACCGACCACCCACGGGGTGGCCAGCACGATGGCCATCACCACCCCGAGGTCGGCCAGCAGCAGCGGCCAGCGCCGCCAGGCCGGCCGGGCGTACCCGACCGCCGTCGCGCCCGTCCAGGCGATCATCAGAATGATCAGGGCACCGACGGCGTACGGGTGGGCGTACCGGTCGGCGTCGCGCACCGCGAGCACGCAGACGTACGCCAGGGAGGCCAGTCTGAACACGGTGAGCGCACGCCACAGCGGCACCTCGAACCCACCCGGCGGCGATGGCATGGCGGTCAGGATGCCACAACCGGGGCGGCACACGGCGACCAGCGAGTGCGGTTCAGTAAACCCTGACGTACGGTGGAAAAGCCGCGAATTACTCCGAGATGTGCCGCCGGGACGGGCCCATGACAAACGCAGATCCGCACGCACCGCGTACGGTTGTGCCCATCGAACCTGCCCTCCTGATCGCCGAAGCCTTTGACCAGGCCCAGGTGACCGAGATTCGACACTCGGTCACCTCCTGCGCGCATGCCTCCGGCCTCAGCGGCCAACGGCTGGACGACTTCGTGCTCGCGATCAACGAATTGATCACCAATGCGGTGCGGCACGGCGGCGGGCGCGGCTGGCTGCGACTCTGGCACGAGTCGGGTGCGCTGGTCTGCGAGGTCGCCGATCACGGGCACGGGATCAGCCCGCAACGACTGGGCGACCGCAGTCGGCCCGCCCCGGACACCGCCGGCGGCTGGGGCCTGTGGCTGGCCCGCGAGCTGACCGACGCGATGGAGGTGGCCACCGGCACCGCCGGCACCACCGTCCGCATAACCGCCGGCCTGACCAGCCACAACCACACCCCGCACTAACCCACCCCGGCCTGACCGGCCCCGGCTTGACCGCCCCGGCCCGCCTCGCCCCCGCACGGCCCGCCTCGCCCCCGCACGGCCCGCCTCGCCCCCGCACGGCCCGCCTCGCCCCCGCACGGCCCGCCTCGGCTCGCCCCGCCCTGCCTCGGTCCACCTCGCCCCGCCTCGCGTCGCCCCGCCTCGCCTCGGCCCGCCCCGCTTCGGCCCGCCCCGCTTCGGCCCGCCCCGCCCTGCGTGCCTCGGCCCGGCCTCGCCCCGCCTCGCGTCGCCTCGCGTCGCCTCGCGTCGGCCCGCCCCGCCCCGACCCGGCCCGCGGCCCAACGATCATGGAGTTGTGGTGGGGGACAAAGTCCTCGAATAATGCCAGACCGGCACCACAACTCCATGATCCACCGCACCTGGCCCGCGATCTTGCACTTACTGTCCCGACATCGCTGGCAATCCACGCTTTTCGACATCCGAAACTGCAAGATCGGCGGAGGCAGGTGCGGCACGGGCGCGGCGCGCGCCGGGGCGCGGGGTTGCGCGGGGCAGGGCGCAAAGCGCGCGGGGCAGGGCGCAAAGCGCGCGGGCCGGGCGCAAAAGCACGCGGGGCCGGGCGCAAAAGCACGCGGGGCCGGGCGCAAAAGCACGCGGGGCCGGGCGCAAAAGCACGCGGGGCCGGGCGCACGGCGCGCAGGACGGAGGGCGGGTTGGGGTCAGGCGAAGAGGGCGGAGACGGATTCTCCGTTGTGGATTCGGCGCGTCGCCTCGGCCAGGGCGGGGGCCACCGACAGGACCTGCAGCTTGGGGACCCGCTTGGCGGCCGGGATGGGCACGGTGTTGGTGCAGACGATCTCCAGGACGCCGTCCTGGTCGCTGAGCCGCTGCAACGCGTCGCCGGAGAAGAGGCCGTGCGTGCAGGCGAGCCGGATCGACCGGACCTTCAGGCCGCGCAGATGCTCCATCAGTTCGACCACCGTGCTGCCCTTGGCGATCTCGTCGTCCAGCACGATGACATCCCGGTCGGTCACGTCACCGATCACCGCGCTGATCTTGACCAGGTCGTCGCTGAACCGCTGCTTCGCCCCGGCCGCGACCGGAGTGCCGAGCAGCCGGGCGAAGGCTGCGGCCTCCTTGGCGTTGCCCAGGTCGGGCGAGACCACCACGGTGTTGCTGAGGTCGTAGCGCCGGAAATGGGTGGCCAGTTCCCGCAGCGCGTGCAGGTGATCCACCGGAACGCTGAAGAAGCCGTGCACCTGCGGCGAGTGCAGGGTCATCGCGAGCACCCGGTCCGCCCCGGCCGAGGTGAGCAGGTCGGCGACGAGCCGCGCGCCGATCGAGATCCGTGGGGCGTCCTTCTTGTCCGACCGGGCGTACGCGTAGTGCGGCAGCACCACGGTGATCCGACCGGCGGAGGCCCCCCGGGCGGCGTCGATCATCAGTAGTAGCTCGACCAGGTGCTCCTGCACCGGCGGCACCAACGGCTGGATCAGGAAGACGTCCCGCTCCCGGCAGTTGGCCTGCAACTGGACTTCCAGACAGTCGTTCGCGAACCGGGAGACCCGCACCGGGTGCAGCGGCACCCCCAGGTGGGCGCAGATCTCGGCAGCCAGGTCGGGATGGGCGGTTCCACTGAAAACTGCGATGTCGCGCACGTTCGCACATCGTAGGGGAAGCCGACAGCCTCCGACGGCAGCGGGCCGGAACCCACCGCGACGCCTGTCGCGCCGCGCTGCCGTCCGGGTACGGTGCTGCGGTGACCCCCCAGTACGTCGCCGCCATCGACCAGGGCACCACTTCCTCGCGGTGCATCGTCTTCGACCGGGCCGGGGACATCGTCGCCGTGGCCCAGCGCGAGCACCGGCAGATCTTCCCCCGACCGGGGTGGGTGGAGCACGACGCCGAAGAGATCTGGGACAACGTCGAGCAGGTGGTCGCCGAGGCGCTGCGGGCCGCCGGCACCGACGCGTCCGGGCTGGCCGCTGTCGGCATCACCAACCAGCGGGAGACCACTGTCGTCTGGGACCGGGCCACCGGCCGCCCGGTGGCCAACGCCATCGTCTGGCAGGACACCCGGACGGGGCCGCTGCTGCGCGAGCTTGCGTCGGCGTACGGCGAGGAGCGGTTCCGGGCCCGCACGGGCCTGCCGCTGGCCACCTATTTCGCCGGGCCGAAGCTGCGCTGGCTGCTCGACGAGGTCGAGGGCCTGCGTGAGCGTGCCGACCGCGGCGAGGTGCTCTTCGGCACCATGGACAGCTGGCTGATCTGGAAGCTGACCGGCGAGCACGTCACCGACGTGACCAACGCCAGCCGGACCATGCTGATGGACCTCACGACCCTCGACTGGGCGCCGGATCTGCTGGACGCGATGGGTGTTCCGGCGGCGATGCTGCCGGAGATCCGCTGCTCCGCGGAGGTGTACGGCACGGCGAGCGGGGTGCTCGCCGGGGTGCCGGTGGCCAGTGCGCTCGGCGACCAGCAGGCCGCCCTGTTCGGGCAGACCTGTTTCCAGCCGGGTGAGGCGAAGTGCACCTACGGCACCGGCAGCTTCCTGCTGCTCAACACCGGCGCCACCCCGGTCCCGTCGACGCACGGTCTGCTCACCACCGTCGCCTACCGGATCAAGGACCAACCACCGGCGTACGCCCTCGAAGGCGCCATAGCGGTCACCGGCTCGCTGGTGCAGTGGCTGCGGGACAACCTCGGGCTGATCTCCACGGCCGCCGAGGTGGAGGAGTTGGCCCGCACCGTGGACGACAACGGCGGTTGCTACGTGGTGCCGGCGTTCTCAGGGCTGTTCGCCCCGCACTGGCGCAGCGACGCCCGAGGGGTCATCGCGGGCCTGACCGGTTACATCACCAAGGGACATCTGGCGCGTGCGGCGCTGGAGGCGTCGGCGTGGCAGACCCGCGAGGTGGTCGACGCGATGAACGCCGACTCGGATGTGGCGCTGCGTCGTCTCCGGGTGGACGGCGGGATGACCGCGAACGGTCTGCTCATGCAGTTCCTCGCCGATGTGCTCGACGTGCCGGTGGTCCGTTCCCGGATCACCGAGACCACCTGCCTGGGTGCCGCGTACGCGGCCGGTCTGGCGGTCGGCTTCTGGCCGGACCTGGCCACTCTGCGGGCGCAGTGGCGCTCCGACGCGCAGTGGGAGCCAGCCATGGCTCCGGACCTGCGTGAGAAAGAGCTGCACCAGTGGCGCAAGGCGGTGCAGCGCACCCTCGACTGGGTGGAGTGAGCCGGTCACTCCCAGCGGTTGCCGGTGAGCTTCTCGTAGACGTCGATGTAGCGGGCCCGGGTCGCCTCGACCACCTCGGCCGGCATGTCCGGGGCGGGGGCCTGCTTGTTCCAGCCGCTGCCGGTGGCCCAGTCCCGCACGTACTGCTTGTCGTAGGAGAACTGCACCCGGCCCGGCTGGTACGACTCGGCGGGCCAGAAACGCGACGAGTCGGAGGTGAGCAGTTCGTCGGCGAGGACCAGGGTGCCGTCCGGCGCCCAACCCAGCTCGATCTTGGTGTCGGCGACGAGGATGCCCCGGTCGGCGGCCAGCTCGGCGCCGCGCCGGTAGACGTCGATGGTGATCTGCCGGAGCCGCTCGGCGGTGGCCTGACCCACCTTGTCCACCACGTCGTCGTACGTGATGGGCTCGTCGTGCTCGCCGGCCGGGGCCTTGCTCGACGGCGTGAAGATCGGCTCGGGCAGGATCGACGCCTCGCCGAGCCCTCGCGGCAGCTCCACGCCGGAGACCGCGCCGCTCTTCTCGTACTCCCGCAGACCGCCGCCGGTCAGGTATCCGCGGGCGACGCATTCGACCGGGAGCATGTCCAGCCGCTGGCAGCGGATGGCCCGCCCGGCGAACTCGGCGGGCACGTCGGTGGCCGAGATGACGTGGTTCGGCACGAGGTCGGCGAGCTGCTCGAACCACCAGAGCGAGAGCGCGGTGAGCAGACGGCCCTTGTCCGGGATCGGCGTCGGCAGCGCCACGTCGTAGATCGAGATGCGATCCGAGGCCACCAGGATCAGGTCGTCGCCGTCGGCGTAGACGTCCCGGACCTTGCCCGAGTGCAGAAGTTCCACGCGCCCTAGTACACCACGCGAGATCGCGGGGCCTGATTCGACCACCCGGCCGAGGGTGACCGGACGGACGTTGACACCTTCGTGTGCTGCCTGCGTGAATGGTCCGACCGCCACCCCCGTAGGTCCAGGAGAGCCCCGTGCCCGTTGTTCGACCCTCGCTCGACCGCCTCGGGGCCGACCCGGGCCGGCGCCGACTGCTCAGCGCGCTGCTCGGCGCTCCTCTGCTCGCGTCCGGCGGGCTGGCGGGGTGCAGTGACGACGCCGCCACCTCGACCCAGGACGGGCCCGTCGAGCTGTCGGTCTTCTGGTGGGGTGGCACCAAGCGGGCCGAGCTCACCGAGAAGGCGCTGCGGCTCTACTCGGATCGCAACCCCCGGGTCACCTTTCGGGTCACCTGGCAGGGCGCCGACGGCTACTACGACCGGCTGGCCACCCAGGCGGGTGGCGGGAACGTACCGGACCTGATCCAGATCGACGACGCCATGCTGACCGAGTACACCCAACGTCAGGTCATTCTCGACCTCACCGACCACCACCTGGATCTTCGGGGCCTGCCGGAGGGTCTGATCCGCTACGGCACGGTGGAGGAGCGGACGATGGCGGTGGCCGCGGGGCAGACCCACGCCGTGGTGGTGTTCAACCGGGACCTGCTGCGGGAGCTGGAGATGCCGGAGCCCCGCGCCGGGATGACCTGGCCCGACTACATCTCCTGGGCCACGCAGGTCACCGAGGCCAGCGACCGCCGGGTGGCCGGCACGATGGACGGTTCGGGCGACTACCGGGCACTCTGGCTCTGGTTGCGGTCGCAGGGCGGCGAGTTCTACCGGGGCAACCAGCTCGGCTTCGGCGCGGACGAGCTGATCGCGTGGTTCGAGTTGTGGCAGCGGGCCCGGCGGGACCGGGCCACGCCGAGCGCGGCCCTGGTCGAGCAGGCCGACAGCGGCGAGCCGGCCCGGCAACTGGTGGTGAGCGGCGCGACGGCGGCGTCCTTCGCCTGGTCGCACCAGCTACCGGAGCTTCAGCGACTCACCGAGTCCGAGTTGGGCATCGTCGGCTTCCCCGGCCCGCCGGGGGCTCAGTGGGCACGAGCGTCGATGTACTGGGCGGGGTTCCGGGGCACCCGCCACCCAAACACGGTCGCCGACGTGATCAACTTTCTGACCACCAATGGTGAGGTCGGCGCCGTTCTCGGCCACGAACGTGGGCTGAACGCCAGTGCCCAGGTCCGCCGTTACGCCGAGGGCAGCATCACCGACCCGGCCCAGCGACGTGCCGCCGAGTTCGGTGCCAGCATCGCCGACCTGCTCGGGCCGGCGCCGGCGCCGCCACCCCAGGGGCACGCCAAGGTGCGCACCCTGCTGGTCGCCGCCGCCGAGCGGATCCGCGTCAAGCGTGACGGCACCCGCGAGGCCACCGCGCGTTTCCTGTCCCAGGCCATCGCGGCCCTGGCGGCGGTGAGCACCGGCGGCCAGACCGGAACCGGCCGCTGGTGACCCTCCGGCGTCTCCGGACCTCGTCAGCGCGGCGGACCACCCCGGCGGTTGCGCATCAGACGCAACACCAGGAACACGACGATCGCGACCACGACCAGGCAGCAGAGCAGCGGGAGCACCCCGAAGCCGCTACGGCCCCGCCGCCGGGCGGCCTCCACCACGATCTCGCCGGTGCCCGTGGACGCCCAGGCTGCGACCGGCACGAAGACCGCCAGTACGACCGCACCGAAGACCGCGCTCAGGCGGCCCCACCACTTACCGAATGAAGACATGTGCCCATCCTCGCCGAAGGGCGCAACCTCGGCACGTCGGTCCACGCCGAATCACGGAACCGGATGGTGCGGAAGCTCCCGGCCGACGCGCAACGCGCTCGCAACGTCCCGGCAAAGATGATGATCTTTACATGAATGTCTCGAGGTGATCGGATTCGCCTCATGCTCACCTCTTTAGGCAGTGCGCGGATCTCTCGCACCCGAAGATCTGCGGCGGCAGCGGTCGGCGTCACAGTCGTCGCCGCTCTCCTCACCCCCACGGCGGCGCACGGCGCCCCACCACCCCCACCGCCGCCGACGAGACCCGCTCCGAGCGGCGACGCGGACCGCACCCCCGTCACGGTCACTCTGATCACCGGCGACCGGGTGACGGTGACCCCGGGCGTCCACGGCGCAACCGAAACGGTGGACGTCAAGCGCGCCCCGGGCGCCACCGGCTCCGTACGCGTCTCCACTGAGGGCCGGGACACCTACGTGTACCCGGACGAGGCGTTGCCGTACCTCGCCACCGGTCGACTCGACAAGCAGCTGTTCGACGTCACCCAGCTCATCGCCCAGGGCTACGACGACGCGCGGAGCGCCGAACTTCCCCTGATCGTCACCCGCACGACGGGTGCGGCGAAGCTCAGGACCGGCACCACGCTGCCGGGCGCGCGGACCACGCAGGAGCTGCCCTCCGTCAGTGGTGAGGCGATCCGCACCCGCCGGTCGCAGGCGGCGGACTTCTGGTCGGCCCTCACCAGTGGACAGTCACCGACCGGCCGCAGCGCTGCCACCCCGGCGCCCTCCTTCGCAGCCGGCGTCGACAAGGTGTGGCTCGACGGCAAGGCGAAGGCCACCCTGACCGACACCACCGCCCAGATCGGCGCGCCCGCGGCGTGGGCCGCGGGTGGCACCGGCAGCGGCGTCCGGGTCGCCGTCCTGGACAGCGGGGTGGACACCACCCACCCGGATCTCGCCGACCAGGTGGTGGCCTCCCGAAGCTTCATCACCGGCCAGGACGTGATCGACCGGAACGGGCACGGCACCCACACCGCGTCCACCGTCGCCGGGACGGGCGCCGCCTCCGGCGGCAGGGAACGGGGCGTGGCCCCCGACGCCGACCTGGTGATCGGCAAGGTCCTCGACGAGTACGGCAGCGGGTCCATCTCGGGGATCATCGCGGGCATGGAGTGGGCGGCACGGGCCGAGCACGCCAAAGTGATCAACATGAGCCTCGGCGTGAGCGCCTGGCACACCCAGGACGACCCGCTGAGCCAGGCCGTCAACCAGTTGACCGCCGAGACGGGTGCGCTCTTCGTCGTGGCCGCCGGCAACAGCGGACCGGACCCGTACACCCTCGGTGCGCCGGGCACCGCGGACGCCGCGCTGACCATCGGCGCGGTGGACACCACCGACCACCTGGCGGGCTTCTCCAGCGTCGGGCCACGGATGAACGACGAGGCCCTCAAGCCCGACATGACCGCTCCCGGGGTGGATGTGCTGGCGGCACGCTCGCAGCACATCCCCTGGGGTGAGGGCTACTACTACACCGACAGTGGAACCTCGATGGCAGCGCCGCACGTCGCCGGGGCGGCCGCCCTGCTGGTGCAGAAGCACCCGACCTGGAGCGCGCGGCAGCTCAAGGACGCGCTGATGGGCACCAGCGTCCGCACGCCCGACTACGACGCCTACCAGGCCGGCAGCGGTCGGTTGAACGTCGCCGCCGCCTACCACCAGGACCAGGTCGTCGCGTCCGGGTCGGTGGACGCCGGACTCGTCGGTTGGGGCAGCGCGCCACAGCCGATCACGCGGACGATCACCTACACCAACACGACTGACGGCCCGATCGCGTTGGACCTCTCCGTCGATCACGGCACCGCCCCCGCGCGGACGTTCACGGCAACCGCCGACCGCGTCACGGTGCCCGCTCGGGCCAGCGCGACGGTCGACGTCGTGGTGGCCCCGGCGGGCCTCTCCCCCGGCAGGTACTCCGCCCAGGTCACCGCCCGCTTCGCCGCCGGCGAGGTGCACACGGCCGTCGGGGTCGCCGTCGAGTCCAAGAAGTACGACCTCACCATCCACCTGAAGGACCGCGCCGGCCGGCCCATGAGCGGCGAGGTCGAGGTCGTCAACGCCGAGACCGGCTCCGCCTTCATGTGGGTGCCGGACGGAAAGCTCACCGCCCGCCTGACGCCCGGCTCGTACACCGTCGTCACGGCGGCGGACGTGGAGGGTCTGCACGGGCCCCGCTCTCTCGGGCTCGCGATGCTGACCGCTCCCGAGGTCGACCTGACGACCAACCGGGTAGTGGAACTCGACGCCGCGCGGGCCCGCCAGGTGAAGGTGGCCACGCCCCAGCCGACCGCCGTCGTCAACAGCAGGATCGACGTCTACCGCTCCTTCACCTCGAGCGAGCCGACACCCACCGACTGGAGCGCCCTGCGGGAGACGTTCTGGCCGGGTGCCGCCTACGACAGCCTGTGGGCCCTGCCGACCAGGGACAAGGTCGGCAAGGGCAGCTTCGTCTTCACCACCCGGATCCGTGCCGCGCAGACGCCGCTGGCGATCAGCTACCGGGGCCGGCACCTCAGCGGCCCGCTCGCGCAGCCCGGTTCGCCGCCGCTGCCCGACGGCACCTCGCGCCTGGACGCCGTCTTCGCGGGCGTCGGCGGCACCGCCGACTACGCGGGCGTCTCCGCCCGCGGCAAGGCCGTGGTCGTCCGCGTCGACGACTCGGTGACCCCCACGGACCGGGCAGCGGCGGCGCACACCGCCGGCGCGGCGATGCTCGTCGTGGTCAACGACCGCGCGGGTCGCCGGAGCGAGTGGTACGGCAACTCCGATGCCGTGACGACCGGACCGATCCCGGTGGCCTCGGTGACCATGGACGATGGCGAGGCATTGATCCAGAAGATCACCGCCGCCGGCCGCAACCCGGTCCGACTGGCAGTGGTCGCCCACCCTCGGGCGAAGTACCTGTACGACCTTGTGGACTACCACAGTGGCGGGGTACCGAAGGACCCGTCCGCCAAGACCGACCCGCGCAACCTCGCCCGGATCGATCTCACCTTCTCCCCGCCCCCGGGCAAGCAGTCCAGCGAGACCCGGATGGACTTCCCGCCGTACGAGTACGCCGCGGCACGGCCGTTCCCGTTCGAGCCGGTAGCGCCGGGGCCGCGTACCGACTGGGTCTCCGCGGGTGGCGGCATCAAGTGGATGCAGTACGCCGACGTCGCCGACTGGGCGCGGTCCAACACGGAGGCCATCGCCTACCGGCCGGGCAGCGTCCAGAAGGACCGCTGGTTCGGGCCCATCACCCGGCCACGGATGCTCAGCACCGAGATCCCGTTCCGTGGTGAGACCGCCATGAGCGCCTACATCCAGGGCTTCGGTGACGCGGGCGCCGCCCACAGCGGCGGTGCCAGCATGTCGCAGATCGCCACGTTCTATCAGGGCGACAAGCAGCTGACCCAGTTCAACGGCTGGCCGGAGATCGGCGCGGGTGACCTGTCGCCGGAGAAGCTGCCGTACCGACTGGTCGTCGACACCTTGGGCAAGCCCGAGTTCAGCCCGTACTCGACCGCCACGCACACCGAGTGGAGCTTCATCTCCGGCGGCACCACCGAGGTGCAGGCCATCCCGTTGGTCCAGCTGGACTACGGGACGGACGTGGACTTCGCGGGTCGGACGAAGCGCCGAACCGACTTCTCGATCACGCCCGTGGTGGTGGGCAGCACCGCGGCTCGGGACGCCGTGTCGTCACTCGAGTTGGAGATCTCCTACGACGACGGGGTGACCTGGAAGCGGCAGGACCTGCGGGAGAACAAGGGAACCTGGCAGGCGTCGTTGAACGCGCCGAACCGGGCCGACTTCGTGTCCATCCGGGTCACCGCCAAGCAGCGCAACGGTGGTGGCGTCACCCAGAGCGTCACCCGGGCCTTCGGCCTGCGGTAGAACCCGACGGGGGTCGGTGCCGACGAGGTGCCGGCCCCTGCGGGCCCTTCGCGTCTGACAGCGGCACCATACAGGTCCGGCCCCCACAGTGTGGGGGCCGGACCTGTATCACTTTCAGTGGTAGCGGGGACAGGATTTGAACCTGCGACCTCTGGGTTATGAGCCCAGCGAGCTACCGAGCTGCTCCACCCCGCGTCGACTGGTTAAGACTAACTCACCCGTTCCGGGCGATGATCAGTGGGGTCGCCATCCGCTGTTGCCGGCACCCCGGAATGTCGAAAGCCCGCCTCCGGTGAACCGGAGACGGGCTTCGAACTGGTGTTTCTCTCGTAGCGGGGACAGGATTTGAACCTGCGACCTCTGGGTTATGAGCCCAGCGAGCTACCGAGCTGCTCCACCCCGCGTCGGTTCGCTAACCGTAGCGCACCAACCCGGGACACCGCAAAGCGACTCCGATACCGCCGACACGGACAGCTCTGACCTGGGCGTTGTCAGTCGAGCCAGTTCTCGATCGCCGCGACCGCCCGTCGACTGTCAGCATCGACCTGGGACCGAACGGCAGCGGTGTGCTCCCAACCCTGCTCCCAGAGCACCGTCACCACGTCCCCGACCCGGACCGCCCGGACCAGCCGAACCTCTTCCGTACCCGGCTCGCCCATCCCGTCCGGCATCGGAGCCCGCATCTCGAACAGCACCGACCCGTCCCCGTACGCCCCCGAGGCCAGCAGCCGCTGTCGCCACGTCCTGTTGTCGTCGGGCAGCTTCTGGTCGGGGCAGCCGCGCACTGCCTGCCGCAGCTCCCGCAACGCGTCGTCGGCGCGACCTGCCCGGTAGATGGTGATCGTGTGCCGGTAACTACCGTCCGGCACGTGCCCCGTCGGCGTCTCCGGCATCTTGTAGGCCAGGTAGCGACCACGGCGTTGGACCACGGCCGAGTCGCTGGGCAGGCGCGCACCGCACAGCGCCGGCAGTGCCGGACCCTCCCCCGAGGATTCCAGTCCGGTCCGATTCGGGGCCGCCAGCAGGAAGAAGGCGCGGTCCGGGATCGAGGTGGGCGGCCGAGGTGCCGCCGGTCTGGTGGTGATCGGCTGCGACGGCGTACCGCTCGGGGTGGTCCGCGACGGCGGCGGTGCCGAGGGAGTCGGCGAGGGTGACGGCAGGGAGGTCGCCGTCGCCCCGGTCGGCGGCGGGCCAGGGATGTCGGCGGGCGGCGGTGCGGAACCATCCGCCGGGTACGCCAGCCGGCCACCGACGACCACCCCGCCCACGAGCAGCGCCACCGCGAGCGTCGAAGCGGCCACCCGTGCTCGGGCCCGCCGGTCGGCGAACCGCCGGAGGGACTCGGGGCGGGTCAGCTCGTACCCGTCCGCGACGGTGCCGAGCGACCGGTACAGGTCAGAGAGTTCAACTGACATCGTTTGCCTCCAACTCCACGACGCTGAGGTCGGGCAGCAGCGCGGCCAGCCGGGACCGGCCCCGGGACAGCCAGGACTTCACGGTGCCGACCGGCACGTCGGTCTCCCGGGCGATCTCCTCGACGGACATGTCGAAGAGGTAGTGCAGGGCCAGTGCCTGCCGGTGCGTGGCGGGCAACTGCCGGAGCGCTCCGACCAGGAGCACCCCGTCCTCGCTGGGCGGGGGTGCGACCGCCGGCGGTCCCGTACGGCTCAGCACCGCCCGCCAACGGTGCAGGCGCCGCCAGCGGTCGGTCGCCAGCCGGGCCACCACGAGCCGCAGCCACGCCTCCGGTGCCGGATGCGACGACAGTCGCCCCCACTGCCGCCAGGCCCGGGTGTACGCCTCCTGCACCAGGTCCTGCGCCTCACCGTGGTCGCCAGCGACCGCGTAGCCGTACCGCAGCGTCCGGCGGGCGGTGCTGCGGTAGAAGTCATCGAAGCTCTGCGCGTCCCGCACGACTGTTCCCCCTCGTCCCCACCCCGTTGCAGTGAGGACGGCGGACCGGCACCGCAGGTTGCGGGCCCGGGCGGTGCTGTCGGTGACGTGACAGATACGTACAGATCAGGCCAACGGCCGAACCCCCGTCGCTCGGACCTGATGCGGTCCGAGCGACGGGGGCTCGGGGAGGAACTGCGTGCGGTGGCGGGTCAGCCTCCGGCACTCGGGCTGGCACCCGGCGCACCAGCGGCCTGCTGCGCCTGCTGGAACGCGGTGAGCGCCTCGTCGAGGGCCTTCAGCGCACGCCCGTACCGCTCGAAGTCGCCCGACGTCTGCGCGGCCCGGACCTCGGTGATCGCGGTCTGCACCCGGTCCGCGGCGGCAGCCAGGTCACCGGTCGGCGGTGGCGTGCCGGCGCTCGGGGTCGGCGTTGGCGCCGCCGTCCCCGAAGGCGTCGGAGTCGGCGTCGGAGTCGTCGGGTTGCCCCCGGTCGTCGGCGGCGGCGACGTGCCCTGGCCGGCCTTCTTACCCTGCTCGACCAACTGCTTGATGCCGTCGTTGATGTTGTCGGCGAGCGCCACGAAGGAGCCGCCGTCACCGTACGAGAGCAGCACCTTCTGCAACAGCGGGTACGCGTCCTGCTGGTTGCTCTTCACGTAGACCGGCTCGACGTAGAGCATCCCGTCGGCGAAGGGCAACGAGAGCAGGTTGCCGTACTGCACCTGCGCCTGGTTGCTGGAGAGCAGGTTGAGCTGCTGACGGATGTTCGCGTTGTTGGTCATCTGCTGGTGCACCTGCACCGGGCCGGAGATCCGGGTCTGATCCGGCAACTCCAGCACCTCCAGCCGGGGCTTCCCGTCGACGTACGACCCGGAGATCAGCGCGGCGAGGTTCTGCCGGCCGTTCGGGGTTACCGCCGAGGTGAGCTGGAACCGGGGGCTCTCCTGCCCGGGGAACTGGGTGAAGAGGTAGTACGGGGGCTGCTTCTGACCGCTGTCCGGGGCGTCCGGCACGTTGGGCACCTGCCAGAAGTCCTGTGCGGAGTAGAAGTCACCCGGGTTCGTCACGTGGAACTTGGTGAGCAGGTTGCGCTGCACCTTGAACATGTCCGCCGGGTAACGCAGGTGCTCGCTCAGCTCGACCGGGATCTCCGCCTTCGGCAGCACCAGGTCACCGCCGAACGCCTTGTTCCACGCCTTGAGCACCGGGTCGGTGTCGTCGTACTCGTAGAGCTTCACGGTGCCGTCGTACGCGTCGACGGTGGCCTTCACCGAGTTGCGCATGTAGTTGACGTCTTCGCGGGCCAGCTGGAAGGTGCCCCGGTTGGTCAACTCGTCGGTGGTCTCGGTCTGCAGGTTGACCCGCTCCGCGTACGGGTAGGAGGCCGCCGTGGTGTAGCCGTCCACGATCCACTGCACCCGACCGTCGACCACTGCCGGGTACGGGTCGCCGTCCAGGGTGAGGAACGGCGCGACCTTCTCCACCCGGTCGCGCGGGTTGCGCACGTAGAGCAGCTTGGAGTCCTTGTTGACCGCCTCGGAGAGCAGGAAGTTCGACTCCTGCTCCTTGATGGCGTACAGCAGCCGTCGGGTGAAGGAGCCGATCTCCACGCCGCCCTCACCGGTGTAGGTGTAGGACTCGCCGCCGCCCTCACCGACCGGCCTGTCGAACTCGGCCTTCTTGTTCGGGTCGGACTGCCCGACGATGGCGTAGTCGTCGGCCGCCATCCGCTCGCCGTAGTAGATGCGCGGCTGCTTGGCCGGAATCTGCTCGGTCTGCGAGGAGCACGCCTCCTGGGTCTTCTCGCCGAGGAAGCCGGAGACGAAGAACGGCTGCCCGCCACAGACCACCTGGTTGGCCGGGGCGGCCACCAGCCCGTACCCGTGGGTGTAGACGGTGTGCCGGTTGATCCAGGTGTTCTGCTGGTCGGTCAGCTCGCCGTAGTTGATCTCCCGGACGCCGACCACGTAGTCGGAGACCTTGCCGTTCACCCCGTACCTGTCGATGTCCAGCTTCGGACCGAAGTCGTAGAAGCCACGCACCTGCTGGAGCTGGGTGTACGTCTCGCTGACCAACTGCGGGTCGAGCAGCCGCACGTTCGACACCACCGACGTGTCGGTGGCCAGGTTCGCTGGTGGTTGGAGGTTGCTCGCCGCGTACGGGGTCGTCTCGGTGGCCCCCAACCCGAACGCCGCCCGCGTCGCGTCGATGCTGCGCTGGATGTACGGCGCTTCCTTGTCCTTGGCGCTCGGCTTGACCTCGAAGGTCTGCACCGCCCAGGGGTAGATGCCGCCGATGGCCACCGCGGACACGCCGAGCAGCGCCAGCGAGATCCCCGGCCAGACCAGGTTGCGCATCCAGGCGTTGGAGAACACGAGGATCGCGATGGCCACCACGATCGAGATGTAGGCGAGGATCTCCTTCGCCGGCAGCAACGCGTTGACGTCGGCGTAGCCGGCGCCGTACAACTTGGCGCCCTCGTTGTACTCCAGCAGCATGGCCCGCCGGTCCAACACGTACGCGATCGCCTTCAACAGCACGAAGACCGCGACCAGCGTGCTCAGGTGCGCGCGGGCCGCGTTGCTCATCCGGTCGCCGACGCCCTGCAGGCGGACCCCGCCGAAGAGGTAGTGCACCGCCAGCGCGCCGATCACGGCCAGCACCACAGCGGTGAAGGCGACCCCGAGCAGGTAACGCCAGAACGGCAGTTGGAAGACGTAGAAGCCGATGTCGACCCCGAACTCCGGGTCCTTGATGCCGAAGTCACCGCCGTTGCGGAACAGCAGCCACTGGTTCCAGCGGTTCTGTGCGGAGAGACCGGCGAAGAGCCCGACCACCGCGGCGGTCAGCGAGATCCAGGTGCCGAGACGCGGGCTGAGCAGCATCCGGTAGCGCTCGAGGGTCGCCTGCTCGACCGAGTGCGGACGCAGTCGCGGACGCAACCGGTAGGCCAGCCACAGGTTGCCACCGACGATCACCGCCATGCCGAGGCCGATGGCGAGGAAGAGCACCAGCCGGGTGAGCAGGACGCCGGTGAAGACCTCGGTGTAGCGGACCTCGTCGAACCAGAGCCAGTCGGTCCACGCCTGGACACCCCAGCCGAGCAGGGTGAAGAGCACGAACACCCCGACCAGGACCGCGATGGTGACGCGCCCGCGCCGGCTCATCCTCGGAAGGGGGCTGCTGCTACGCATGACCACTGTTGGCTCCGCACGCTCGATATGATCGGCTCCGACCAGGCACCCAGAGTACGGGGTGTTCCTGAGCGTGTCGGGGCACGGTCACATCGGTCAGCAACGCGTCGGCTGACCACCCGCGCGCAACGTCTCCAGAGCGGTCATCGCCTCGTCCAACGAGCCCACCCGCAACAGCGGCAGATCGGGCTGCGGATTGCGGACCGCCTCCGCGCAGTTGTCCGCCGGCACCAGGAAGACCTTCGCCCCGGCGCGCTTGGCACCGACCAGCTTCTGGGCGATCCCACCGATCGGCCCGACGGCGCCCTCGTCGTCGATGGTGCCGGTGCCGGCGATGATCTTACCGCCGGTGAGATCGGCCGGGGTCAACTTGTCCACGATCCCCAGAGCGAACATCAGACCGGCGCTCGGCCCACCGATGTCCCCCAGGTCGATGCCGAGCGTGAACGGGTGCGGCTGCTGCTGATCGATCTCGACACCGATCCGCGGCCGGCCGTCCTGCTCCTGACTGGTCACCGTCGCGGTGGCCGGCGCGCCGTCCCGGGTGTAGCCGATGGTCAACGCCGTACCCGCCGGCTTGGCGCGGACCAGCTCGGTGACCTTCGCCGCCACCGGCACCGGCTGGCCGTCGACCGAGGTGATCAGATCGCCGACCTTCAGCGCACCGGCCGCCGGGCCGTCCCCGGCCACCGTCTTGATCACCACCTGCACCGGAAAGCCCAGCTCCCGCAGCGCTGCGGTCTCCGCACTGGTCTGCGACGCCTTGAAGTCCTCGGCGTTGCGCTGCTCGACCTGCTCCGTCGACTCCCCCGGCGGGTAGACCAGCTCACGCGGCACCACCGCCTCGTCGTCGGAGAACCAGCCCGCGATGGCCCCCCGCAACCGCACCGAGGGTTGCACCCCCACGGTGGTGAGCCGCAACTGGCCGGCCGAGGTCGAGGTCTCCCGACCGGAGACCTGGATGACCTCCTTGCCGTCGGTCGTACCGAGGGTGTTGACGGTCGGCCCCGGGCCCAGCACCACGTACGGAATCGGCACCCGGAGCACCCCGATGCTCAGCAGGGCGGTGAACAGGGCACCGAGCAGGACCGTCAGGCCACGACGTCTCATGCCGCAGAGCGTACCGACCGGTTGCGGCCCGCCCGCTGGATGCGCCGCGCGACTTCGCCCTCAGCGCAACGCCAGCGGCGGCTACCTGGGGCGCGGTCCGCGTACCGTAGATGTCGTGCCTGATATTCCGTTCGGTTTCGCGCTCCCGGGTGGGCAACCACCAGACCCCAACGATCCCGCGCAGATGCAGCAGTTCATGTCGCAGTTGCAGCACCTGCTCTCCGCGCCGGGCAGCGGGCCGGTCAACTGGGACCTGGCCCGGCAGGTAGCAGCCAGTCAGCTCGCGGCCGCCGGTGACCCGGCGGTGTCGATGTACGAGCGCAACGCGGTCGAGGAGGCGCTCCGCCTCGCCGACCTGTGGTTGGAGCCCGCCTCGGCGTGGCCCACCGGCATCCAGAACCCCGTTGCGTGGAACCGCAACGAGTGGATCTTCAAGACGCTGGACGTGTGGCGCAAGCTCTGCGACCCCGTCGCCAGCCGGATGGTCGGCGCGATGGGCGACCTGGTGCCACCGGAGGCGCGCGCCCAGCTCGGCCCGATGCAGTCGATGGTGGCCTCCCTCGGTGGCGCGCTCTTCGGCGGTCAGCTGGGCCAGGCCCTCGGCTCGCTCGCCGCGGAGGTGCTCTCCGCCGGCGACATCGGGCTGCCGCTCGGCCCGGCCGGCACGGCCGCGCTGATCCCGGCCAACATCCGGGCGTACGGCGAGGGCCTGGAGCTGCCCGAGGACGAGGTCCGCCTCTACGTGGCGCTGCGCGAGGCCGCCCACCAGCGGCTGTTCCAGCACGTCCCGTGGCTGCGTGGGCATGTGCTCAGCGCTGTCGAGATGTACGCCTCGGGCATCCGGGTCAACCGGGAGGCGATCGAGGAGGCGATGGGCCGGGTCGACCCGACCGACCCCGAGTCGATGCAGGCGATCGCCCTGGAGGGCATCTTCACCCCGGAGGACACCCCGGCGCAGAAGGCCTCACTGGCCCGCCTGGAAACCGCACTCGCCCTGGTCGAGGGCTGGGTGTGCCACGTCGTCGACAGCGCCGCCAGCGACCGGCTGCCGAACGTCGTCCGGCTGGGCGAGGCGTTCCGCCGTCGCCGGGCCGCCGGCGGTCCCGCCGAGCAGACCTTCGCCGCGCTGGTCGGTCTGGAACTGCGGCCCCGCCGACTGCGGGAGGCCGCGGCGCTCTGGGCCGCGCTCACCGAGCACCGTGGCATCGAGGGCCGCGACGCCGTCTGGGGCCACCCGGACCTGCTCCCGTCGGACGACGACTTCGCCGATCCGGTCGCCTTCGCGATGAACGACATGGATCTCAGCGAGCTGGACAGCTTCGACTTCACCGCCCCCGGCGGGGTGGAGGAGAAGGCCCCCGGCCAGTCGGATCAGTCGGGGCGGCCCGGTCCGTCCGACGAGACCGACGGCGAAGGCGACGCCAGGTCCTGACCCCCGCCCATTGACGGCCTGCGCCGCGGGTGCCCGCAGATCCACAGCGGGCACCCGCGGCGTGTTCGGCGGTGCCGCCGGTTCAGGTGGGTCGGCCCGGAGAGGTTCAGGTGGGTCGGCCCACCCGGAGAGGTTCAGGTGGGTCGGCCCGCCCCGGAGAGCAGGGCGCGGGTCGCTTCCCAGCCCTCGAAGGCCGGGTCGAGCGTGGCCAGGTCAGCCGGGCCGCGCAGTCGTCGCCAGCCGGTGGTGACCGCCACGTCACCCGGGCGCGGGGCGTTGGCGCGCGCCTCAGCCGGCGTCGCCGTGTCCAACTCCAGCGTCGGCAGCCAGTCGGGCGCGGGCAGTCGTACCGCGACCCCGAGCAGACCCGGGCCACCGCCCTCGACCGGAGCCACCGCGACCGGCCGGCTGGTGAGGGGGCGAAGCAGCTTGCCGACGGTCAGGGCGGGCAGGTCGGGCACGTCACTGACCAGCACGGCAGCCTGGTCGTACCCCTCCAGCGCGGCGAAGACGGCGTTCGGCGTCGGCTCGGCCACCTCGTACACCGCCGTTCCGGGCCACACCAGCACATCGGCCAGGGCCCGGTCGGCCGGGGTCACCGCGACCGCGACCTCCACCTCGTTGAGTGTGGCGAACAGGTCGATGACGTCTTCCGCCAGCGCCGCTCGCCACTGCGCCAGGTCGACGCCGGGCGGCGACCAGTGCACCGGCCCGAGCAACGCCACCACCACCCGTCGCGCCATCCCCCGACCCTAGCGCCCCACCCCGAACGGCCACCCCACCCGGCCCGTCCCATCCGGCGGGGCTTGACCCGATGATCGACTCGACTTCCCTGAAGTCGCGGTGTCCCGAGGCCGTCGACAGCGCGGTATTCAGACATGCGAGTGGATCTTCGGGGCGACAGTGTGGGGTCAGGTGGGGACTGGCGCGCAGGAGGAGGCGGCGGCGACCCCTTCGAGGTAGCCGCGGGCGCGTTCCGACTTCGGGTAGCGACCGACGAGCGCCCAGAACCGGGCGTTGTGGCTGGGCACGATGAGGTGCGCCAACTCGTGCAGCAACACGTAGTCGATCACCCATTCGGGCATCTCCTGGACGCGGTGGGAGATGCGGATGCTGCGGTCCGCCGGCGTGCAGGAGCCCCACCGACCGTTCTGGTTGGTGACCCATCTGACGCTGGCCGGCACCGCCTTCGAGGCGTACCCGGCGAGGTAGAGGTCGATGAGCCGGTTGGCGCGGGCCAGCAACTCGTCGTCGGACCGGGCGAGGCGCCCCTCCCGGGCGGCGAGCCGGGCGAGCATCCGGTCGACCCACTCGCTCTCCTCGGCACGGGAGAACTGGTCGGGGATGAGGACGACCACTCGCTCACCGTCACGGTACGCGGACACCGTGCGTCGTCGACGCTGACTGCGTCGCACCTCGACGACCGGCTTGCGCGTCCCCGCCATCACTGGGCCGCGCAGCCTCGACTACGTGTCACGAAGGAAAGCTAATGCCCACTGACCAGGGGACCGCAAGGGTCAACCGCACGACACGCGCCCAGAAAATGGTGATTGGTCGCCAGGCGTCCCGAAAATTTCTTGACCGCAGCGCCATCACGCCGTCTCGTCACCCTTGGTGAACGCCGACAGCGCCGGTCCTCCGCACATCTCCTACCGTAGGTGATCACCGCCTCGGACGCGCTGCGGAGGTACCCGCACGGGTGGCTGTCAGGGTTTGGTCGGCGTGTCCCCGCCAAACTGACTTATCCGACCTATTTCGCCATGCACACTCTCGACGTCGACTTGCTCACAGTGTCGATGCACAGCTGACATGGAACTGCCCAGACCTGGGTAGGGTCCGCGGACCAGCGGTCACGAAAGGTGGCCGCGGAGTGAGACCCAGCGCCGGCGCCCCGTGTGGCCCGCCGCCGGGCACCCCGCCGGGACGGTTTTGACCGGTGGACGAGACGAGGAGGGCACCGTGGCCGACCAGGCCCAGACGACCTACAACGGTTACTGCGTGAAGTGCAAGGAGAAGCGGGACTTCGAGGGGCACGTCGAGGTCTCGAAGACCGGAATGAACATGGCCAAGGGCAAGTGTCCGGTATGCGGTACAACAGTGAACCGCATCCTGGGCAAGGCCAAGGTCTGACCCCAACGGGTGAACGGGGGTGGGGTGGCCGGATGGTCACCCCACCCCCGTTGCCAGATCGGGAGTGGTGACACCGCCGCGGTAGCCTGTCGGGTGGCCGACAACAGGCGGGAAGGGCTGTGGAAAACTCGTGAAATCCTGTGGATAGCGCTGGATAGCGGCCTGACCGCCTGTGGACAACGATCGACCGAACGCGAAGACGTGGTCACGATTCGTGACCATGAGCCGCACCGTACTGCCCCGCCCCACCCTGCTGCCCGGCCTCAACCGGCTCTGGCGGGACCGACACACCCTCCAACTCGGCGTTGGCCCCGGGCCGGCCGCCCTACTGGAGTTGGCCAACCCCCGCGCCGCCCACCTGCTCGACCTGCTCGACGGCACCCGCAGTGAGCGGGCCGTGCTGATCCAGGCGGCTTCCGCCCAGGTCAGCGCCGACGACGCGCGTACCCTGCTCGACACCCTGCGGGCCGCCGGCCTGTTGGTGGCCGCGCACAGCCTGCTCCCCCGCGACCTGACCGGCCCACTCCGCGCCCGGCTCGCGGCGGAGGCGGGCGCGCTGGCCCTGGCCGCCGCCCGACTGCCCGGCACCCCCGCGCAGGTCCTGCGGAGGCGGCGGGCGGCCCGCGTCCTGCTCACCGGTGCGGGGGCGCTCGGCGGGCCGCTGACCGTGGCACTGGCCCAGTCCGGCGTAGGGCAGGTGATTCCCCAGCTCACCGGCTCGGTGCGCCCCGTCGATCTGGTCGGCACGGGCATCCCCGCCGCCGAGCTGGGTCGGCCGCTCGCACCGGCGGTGCGGGCCGCGGTCAACCGCGTCGCACCCGGCACCGGCACCCGTCCGAGCCGCGCCGGGCGGATCGACCTGGTGATCCAGCTCGGCACGGACCGGCCCCCGGCGCTGCTGGCCGCCGGTCTCGCCCAGCGCCGACAGCCGCACCTGCTGGTCACACTGCGCGAGGGCGTCCCGGTGATCGGGCCGTTGGTCCGCCCACCCGCCGGGCCCTGCCTGCACTGCGTCGAGCTGCACCGTGCCGACCGCGACCCGGACTGGCCCCGGCTCGCCGCGCAACTCGCCGCCGCCGAGCCGGTGACCGCCGCAACGACCGGCGCGCTGCTCGTCGCCTGCGGGTACGCCCTGGCCGAAGCGCTGACGCAGCTGGACGGCGGCCACCCGGAGACGCTGGGCAGCGCCTTGGAAATCACCGGTGCCGGCCGTTTCCGTCGTCGGGGCTGGCCGCCACACCCGGCGTGTGCGTGCTCGCGAGGGCGAGTGTCCGCACCAGCCCAGCCGCAGAGCAGCAGCGGGGCCCTCCGGTCGGTAACAATGACCGGGTGACCGACATCCCGCGCCGCGCCGTGTCCCGCACCGCCAAGCTCGCCGCCCTGCCGCTCGGCTTCGCCGGCCGGACCGTTCTCGGGATGGGCAAGCGCGTCACCGGGCTGGCCTCCGACGTGATCTCCGCGGAGATTCAGCAGCGCACCGCCGAGCAGCTGTTCAGCGTGCTGGGCCAGCTCAAGGGCGGGGCGATGAAGTTCGGCCAGGCGCTGTCGGTCTTCGAGGCCGCGTTGCCGGAGGAGATCGCCGCGCCCTACCGGCAGGCGCTGACGAAGTTGCAGGAGGCGGCGCCACCACTGCCGGCCGCTAGCGTGCACAAGGTGCTGGCCGAGCAGCTCGGCCCCGACTGGCGGGACCTGTTCGTCGAGTTCAACGACGTCCCGGCCGCCGCCGCGAGCATCGGTCAGGTGCACCGGGCGCGGTGGCGCGAGCCGGGCTTCGACGAGTCGGGCGAACCGAACAGCCGCGACGTGGCAGTCAAGATCCAGTATCCGGGGGCCGGCGACGCCCTGCTCGCCGACCTCAAGCAGCTCTCCCGACTGGGCGGAATGTTCCGGGCCATCCAGCCCGGCCTGGACGTCAAGCCGCTCCTCGCCGAGCTGCGCGAACGGATCACCGAGGAGTTGGACTACGAGTTGGAGGCCGAGTCGCAGCGCACCTTCGCCGCCGCGTACGCCGACGACCCGGAGATCTACATTCCGGAGGTGATCAATGCCTCGCCCCGCGTGCTGGTCACCGAATGGGTGACCGGCACCCCGCTGGCCGACATCATCCGCGAGGGCACCGAGGAGGATCGGGACGAGGCGGGTCGGTTGATGGCCACCCTGCACCTCTCCGCACCGCAACGGGCCGGGCTGCTGCACGCCGACCCGCACCCGGGAAACTTCCGGCTGCTGCCCGACGGTCGACTCGGGGTGATCGACTTCGGTGCGGTGGCCCGGATGCCGGAGGGCACCCCGGAGCCGATCGGTCGTATCGCCGCGACGGCGCTGCGCGGCGATGCCGACGAGGTCGTGGCGGGGCTGCGGTCGGAGGGGTTCATCGGCTCGGCCGAGGAGATCGACGCCGAGGGGGTGCTCGACTTCATCCGCCCCATGCTGGAGCCCATAGCGGCGGACGGCTTCCGGTTCACCCGGGCCTGGCTACGGGCCGAGGCGGGTCGACTGGCCAGCCCTCGCTCCCCCACGTACCAGCTGAGCAGGCAGCTCAACCTGCCACCGTCGTACCTGCTGATCCACCGGGTGACGCTCGGGTCGATCGGGGTGCTCTGCCAGTTGGAGGCGAAGGCGCCGTACCGCAGCATCCTGGAGCGCTGGCTGCCCGGTTTCGCCCCGGTCGCCTGACCGTCGAGGCCCGGGGCGGCTGATCACGTCGGGGCCCGGGCGGCTGAGCACATGGGGAAGGGCGGGTGCCATTCGGCACCCGCCCTTCCGCGTGGGGTGGTACTAGAGAACGCCCAGGTCGCGGGCCGCCTTGTTGCGGCTGGTCATGGCGACGGTACGGGCGGATCGGGTTGCCTCAGTGCTCGTGGTGGTACGACCGGCCTGAGGCCGGCGCATTCGAGCCCGGGTCAACGCTTCGTGGAGTAGTTGCATCTCGAAGGCTCCACTCGGAACGTTCAACATCGTCTTCTCACTCACTGCCGGTGTGCCACCGGCGTAGTTGGAACGGGTCGGGAACATGTCAGGCTGCCAGCCGGACCGCGCCACGCACCTCGGACAGCCCACTGGCCGCCAGGCGCGCCTCGGCCTCGACCCGAAGCTCGGCGTCACGGGCGACGTCCTCCTTACGCGGACGGCCGCGGGGCCGCTTACGCGGGACAACCGCGCCACGCTCAAAGATCTCGCCGCCCCAGACGCCCCACGGCTCCGCTCGCTCAACGGCTCCGGCCAGGCATTCGACACGCAGCGGGCAGTCCCCGCAGAGTGACTTGGCCAGCTCGAGCTCGGTGGGCGAGTCGGAGAACCACAGGTCGGGGTCGAACTTCCGGCAGGGCAGGTTCGCCTCCATCTCGACGCTCATGTCGAGGGGGGCCAACGCCAGACTCATCTCCCGGTCACCTCTCTCTCACTTCGATCTCGTGGATCGCATTCCGACGTACTTACGGCGGGCAAAAAACTGAGGCCGCGGATCCCGGTAAGCGGGTTCCGCGGCCTCGAGGTGAGCCGGAGTCTGATGGTCAGACCGGTTTACCTCGAGGTGGAACGCCGCGGACATCCATGCGCTTCTTGGCGACCCGGATGCCATTGCCCGTGAAGCCACTGGTCCCCTCGACTCCGACGGGCGCGACGGTCAGGGTCAGCTCGGCCTGAACCTGGTGCACCTGTGGAACCGACGGTCGTGCAGCCGCAAGGGCCACCCGGACAGCCGACAACGGAGCGCAGACAGACGGCATCGCCGCCAGACGCTCATAGGTGAAGATCTTCACGGGTGCCACCTCCCTCACGTTCCTCGAATCGACTGGACCGACCTCGTGAGCAGCCGGAATGGCGCCGCTCGCGTGGTGTGTCCTGAGGCTATTCCTCGCGCCGGGGCGAGGGCAAACGAATTTACGACGAGATTTCGAAAGTTTTCTCAGGGCAGACATCGTCCACCCCGGCGCCGGCCACGAGGGCCAGAACCGACTCCCCGTAGAGACCCAACTTGCGGGGACCGATACCGGCGATGGCGATCAGCTCCTCCGACCGGCCCGGTCGCCGCTCGGCCAGGGCGACAAGCGTCGCGTCGGTGAAGACCACGTAGGCCGGGACCTTCTGCGCACCGGCCACCCGCTGTCGCCACTCGCGCAGCCGTTCGTGCAGCTCATCGTCTATGTCGGACGGGCAGGTAGGGCAGCGGCCGAGCTTGCGGTCCGGGCCGGCGAGCAGGGTCGCGCCGCAGATCCGGCAGGAGACGATCTGGGTTCGCCGTCGCTCGGGACCGCGGGCCGGACCGGTGCCGCCGGTAGCCCGTTCCGTGCCACCGGAGCGGTCCAGTTGGGGCAGGAACCGCGACGGCCGCCGGGCCCGTCCGCCCGGGGAACGCGCCGCGGCGTACGACAGCCAGAGCCATTCCCGGGCGCGGGTGATCCCGACGTAGAGCAGCCGGCGCTCCTCCTCGACCTGTTCGACGGTCTTGGCGTAGGTGGTGGGCAGGGTGCCCTCGGCGAGGCCGACCAGGAAGACGGCGTCCCACTCCAAACCCTTGGCCGAGTGCAGGGACGCCAGCGTCACGCCGTCCACCGTCGGCACGTGCTGCTGGGCGGCCCGGCGCGCCAACTCCTCGGTGAAGTCGGTGAGGGTGACCGGGCGCTCCACCGAGGCGGCCTCGCCGATCGGCACGACCTCGGGGGTGGCCGCGTACTCCTCGGCGAGCTGGACCAGCGCGGACAGCGCCTCCCATCGCTCGCGGGCGGCGCCGCCGGCCGGGGGCGCGTCCGGGGCCCAGCCGACGGCGGTGAGCGCCTCGACGACGGCGGCCGGCAGCGGTGTCTCCCCCGGGATCGAGCGGGTGGACGCCCGCAGCGCCACCATCGCCTGGCGCACCTCGGTCCGTTCGAAGAACCGCTCGGCACCCTGCACGACGTACGGCACCTCGGTCTCGGTCAGCGCCTTCTCGTACGCCTCGGACTGCGCGTTGACGCGGAACAGCACGGCGATCTCCTTCGCCGGTGTGCCCGCGTCGATCAGCGACCGGCAGCGCGCGGCCACCGCGTTCGCCTCGGCCGGCTCGTCGGTGAAGATCCGCAGGTCCGGCTCGGGGCCGGGTGGGCGTTGCCCGCTCAACTCCAGCCGCAGGCGCGCCTCGGTGCCCCGGGCCTGGGAGATCACCGCGTTGGCCAGCCCGACCACCTGCGGGGTGGAGCGGTAGTCACGGACCAGCCGGACCACTGTGGCGTTGCGGTGCCGGCGGGGAAAGTCGACCAGGTACGCCGAGGTCGCCCCGGTGAACGAGTAGATCGTCTGGCTGGCGTCGCCGACCACGGTCAGGTCGTTGCGGCCGGCCAACCAGGCGTCCAGCAACCGCTGCTGGAGTGGGTTGACGTCCTGGTACTCGTCGACCACGAAGTGCCGGTACTGGCTGCGGATCTGCTCGCCGACGTCCGGGTGCTCCTCGATGCCCCACACCGCGGCCCGCAGCATGTCCTCGAAGTCGATCACGCCGTTCGACCGTTTGAGCTGCTCGTACGCGGTGAACACGTCGGCGACCTTCGTCGGCTCGTGCGGTGTGTCGCGCAGGGCCCGGGCCGCGGCCACCACGTATTCGGTCGGCTCAACCAGCGACGACTTCGCCCACTCGATCTCGCCGGCCAGGTCGCGCGCGGCGGCCCGGTCGGTACGCAGGCCGACCCGCGCGGCGGCGAGGGTGACCAGTCGTACCTTGCTGTCCAGCAGTTCGGGCATGGCGCGGCCGGCCAGCAGCCGGGGGGCGAAGTACCGCACCTGGCGCAGCGCGGCCGCGTGGAACGTCCGCGCCTGGACACCCTGCGCGCCGAGCAGAGTGAGACGGTGTCGCATCTCGGCGGCGGCCCGGGCGGTGAAGGTGACAGCGAGCACGTGACGGGGGGAGATCTCCCCGGAGAGAGCCCGGTGGGCGATTCGGGAGGTGACCGCCCGGGTCTTGCCGGTGCCGGCGCCGGCCAGGATGCAGACCGGGCCCGCAGGTGCGGTCACGGCGGCGCGTTGCTCCGGGTCCAGCCCGGCGAGCACCTGTTCCGACGCTGAGTGAACCACCACAACCAGGAATCATCTCAGCTCCTCCCAGCGTTGCAGCGAACAGCCTCGGCTTGATCCCCAAGTCGCGGCCGGAGGAGTTGGAGGATCCGACCATGCTGACGATGTATTCCACCCCCTGGTGCGGCTATTGCCACCGGCTGAAGTCGCAGCTCGACCGGGAGGGCATCGGGTACGAGGTGGTCGACATCGAGCAGGACCCGAAGGCCGCGGACTTCGTGATGAGCGTCAACGGCGGCAACCAGACGGTGCCGACGCTGCGTTTCGCCGACGGCAGCGCCCTGACGAATCCCTCGATCACCCAGGTGAAGCAGCACCTGGAGACGCTCAACGCCTGATCCGCCGGTTCGTTCTCGGTGCGCGGCCGCCCCACCCGGGGCGGCCGCTCGTCGTGTTCGGGAACGGGTCATGGTGGCCACTGTCGGTGGGTGCCGGAAGCCCGGGCCGGTCGGCGTCCTCGGCGGGACGGCGGGGTGCCGGGAGCCCTGGTCGGTCGGCGTCCTCGGCCGGACGGCGAGGTGCCGGGAGCGTCGGGCGGGTGGGCGGCGTCGGCGGGCGGGCCCCGGCCGGGGCGCTCAGGTGTCGGCCCCACCACAGGTAGCTGCCGGCGGCCAGGGTGGCCATCCCGACCAGTGCGAACAGCAGCCGGTAGTCCAGGAACCCGACCAGCAGGGCCCCCGCCCCGATGGAGACCGCCTGCGGCCCGCGGACCACCGCCTGGGTGGCGGCGGCGACCCGGCCGACCAGCGAAGGCGGCGTGCGGCGCTGGATCAGCGTGTGCAGACCCACCATCGTCAGCGGAAGCGAGACACCGGCCAGCAGCACCGCCGCGAACCCGAGCCACAGACCGGGGAACGCGAGCGCGAGCGCGGCCGGAGAGAAGAAGGCGACCCCGGCGGCCAGCGTGCCGACCTCTCCGAGCCGGCGGACAAGCGTCGGTGAGCAGAGTCCACCGAGCAACCCACCGATGCCCTGCACGGTGAACAGCACCCCCACGAACGCGGCATCCCGGTTCAGCCCCTGGTCGACGTAGGCGAAGATGAGCGATTCGCTGAAGCCCATCACCAGTGACCCGAGCCCGTAGCCGAGCAGGGCCCGCCGCAGGGCCGGCTCGCCGGCCAGGTGCCGCAGACCGGCGACCAGTTCGGCCGGCCACCGCAGCCGGACGGCCGGTGGCCGCTGTTGCGGGGTGGGCAGCGCGGTGACCACCGCCGCCGCGATCAGAAATCCGACCATGCCGATCCCGGCCAGCGCCCATCCGCCGAGCGCCGCGTAGAGCGCCGCGCCCACCAGCGGGCCGACAAGGCGAATCCCCTGACGTACGGTCTGCAGGACGCCGTTCGCCTCCGCCAGCAGCTCGACCGGCACCATCTCGCGGATGAGCCCACTGAGCGCCGCGCCGAGCGTGATGGACGAGAGTCCGTACAGGGCCGCCACCAGGTAGACGACCCAGACGTCGCCGGAGTCGCGGACGGTGAACAACGGGGCGAGCAGGGCTGCGGTGAACACGTTCGCGGCCACGAAGAACGGTCGGCGCGGGTAACGGTCGACGACCCAGCCGACCAGCGGCGCCAGCGTCATCGGAGCGATGACCGCGAAGATCGTGGCACCGGCCAACCCGTTCGAGCCAGTCAGATCCTTGACCCAGATGGCGAGTGCGAGCAGCAGGATCGACTCGGCGGTCATGCTGGCCAGCAGACCGCCGAAGAGCAGGCGGAAGTCGGGTCGGCGCAGGATCGTGCGCATGGGTCCCTCCGGCGGGATGGCGTGCCCGGGTGGGCGAGGTCGACGGGCCGCGACCGCGGGTCCGTCGTCATCCGGCATTCCCGTGGTGCGATTTTCGCAAGACACGCCCTCGCCGGAACCTCCGACACCGGTCGCGCCGTCCATACTGACCGTGGGGGGCGAATTTCATACAGTTACCGTCGCGTCTGCGGCGGTCGACGGGAAAGAGGACACTGTGCCTCCTGCCGCACCCAGCCCGATCCTGCGTCGTCGCCGGTTGGGCATCGAACTGCGCCGCCTACGTGAGGCCGCGGGCCTCACCGGCGATCAGGTCATCGAGCGTATCGGTTGGGCCTCAGCGTCCAAACTGTCCCGCCTTGAGAACGGCCGCAGCCGACCGGACCCGCAGGACGTCGGCGACCTGCTCGACCTCTACGGCGCCGACCAGGCACTGCACGACGAGTTGCTGGGCATCACCAACGAGGCCGGCGACATGCGCGGCTGGTTGAAGAACTTCCCGGTGATGACGCAGCAACAGCGCGGCTGGGCCGAGTTGGAGGCGGGCTGCGCGGAGATCTCCGAGTACAACCCGGTGCTGGTGCCGGGTCTGTTGCAGACCCCCGGTTACGCCCAGCTCCGGATCGTGTCGGCCCGGCAGGTGAACGCGGGCGCGGGCGAGCCGGAGCCCGGCGACGAGCCGGAGACCGAGGTGCAGGCGCGGCTGGCCCGCCAGTCGCTGCTGACCCGCGAGCCGCACGCTCCCCGTTACACGGCCGTGTTGGAGGAGGCGGCTCTCGGCCGCCGGGCCGGGCCGCCGGAGGTGCTGCACGAACAGCTGCTCCAGCTCTGCGAGTTGGCGCTGCTGCCGAACGTGGCCCTGCACGTGTTACCCCGGGACACCCAGATCGGCGATTGGTACCTTCCGCCGACCGCCTTCTCGGTCTATCGGTTCGCCGATCCCCTCGATCCGGAGACATTGGCCATCGAAGGTGGCTTCACCGACGTCATGTCGACCGAGTCAATCACGCTAAATCGCTATAAAGTGGTGTTCGAGTGGCTATGCAAGGCGGCACTTAACGCCTCGGACACCCTCTCCTGGCTGATCGAGGCGACGGGACGGCTGACCGAGGCGACGCCCCCATCCACAGTGGCGTTCGGGCCGGCAACGGCGCCGACCCAACGCCGCCGGGAATCGGGGCGACTGACGGACCGGTGATCCACGGGGGACCTGCCGTCGGAACGTGCGGCACCACTCGTCCCATCGGATCGCTGCACATCAGGAGCAGAACCATGAACGACATCCGCAACACGCCGTCCGTCTCCGCCCACTCGTTGGCGGACGCCCCGTGGCGTACCAGCACACGCAGTCAGACCTCCAACTGCGTGGAGGTCGCCCCGCTGGCCGCCGGCCCGTCGGCGGTCGCCCTGCGCGACAGCAAGGACCGGGGCGGCCCGGTGCTGCTGTTCAACCGCGCGGGATGGCTCGGCTTCATCACCGGGGCAAAGAAGGGCCAGTTCGATCTGAACTGATTCGGTGACTGGTACGGGGCCGTCGGCGCGTTGCCGGCGGCCCCGTCGCGTCGTACCCGCAGGCTCGGTCGCTCCGCGACCCGCGACCCTGCTGAGCAGGCATCCGCCGATCGGACGAGGCTCGAAACCGATAGGCGCGTTTCAGTTGCTGAGACGAACACGGGGCGTAACATGGCCTCGAGTACGTGGAACTTCCACACTGGCTCATCCGTCGCGGTTCATCCGGAGACCCTCATGCGGTTCCTGATCGTTCGCACCGACATCCGCGCCGTCGCTGACGGGGACATCGCCGCCGCCTGGGCGGACGGCCACCGACTTCGCGACGAGACGACAGCGCCCGAGTCGCGCCGGCAGACCGTGCACGCCGAGAACCGGGACGCCGCGCTGCAACTGGCCCGCGCCCTGGCCACCGTCGGTGCGGTCCGCGCCGGCAAGCAACGGGTCAAGGTCCTCCCGCTGATCGAGTCGCGGCCCGCCTTCCGACACAGACCGGGCCACACCGGCACCTGATTCCACAGGTCGTCCGTCGTGGTCGGACCGGCTCCCCCGCCGCGTTTGATCGCATCCGCTGACCACGACGGCCCGTGTTCCCGGCCCGTGACCGCCGCGGCAACGGCGGCCACGGGTCGGGACCGTGCTCAGCTGTCGGCGTCCGTCCAGCCGTCCAGCCAGCGGTGGATGAGGAACAGCGCGATCGACGAGGGAGGCGGCAGGATCAGCCGGGCCCCGTCGCCCACGTCCACCGTCTGCCCGGCCAACGCCGCCCCGATCTCCCGGCGGGAGAACCACCGGGCGTACGCGATCTCGGACGGGTCGACCCGCACCGGCTCGGCCGGGTTGGCGGTGGCCAGGAAGCCCAGCATGAGCGAACCGGGGAACGGCCAGGCCTGGCTGCCCACGTACCCGATGCGCTCGACGCCGATGCCCACCTCCTCGCGGACCTCGCGCAGCACAGCCGCCTCCGCCGACTCCCCCGGCTCGACGTAGCCGGCCAGGCAGGAGTAGCGGCGGCCACCCGGGGTGCCCTGCCAGCCGACATTGTTGCCGAGTAGGCAGTGGCCGTCCGGGCCGTCCACGCCGTCGTGAACGAGCACGATCATCGCGGGGTCGGTACGCGGCCAGATCCGCCCACCGTTGCGGTCCACCCGGGACCAACCCGCCTCGTCCATCGCGGTCGGCGCGCCGGTACTCGTCGAGTAACCGTGTCGGGTGTGCCAGTTGACCAGTGCCAGCGCGGTGGTGAAGATGCCGGCCTCCCGGTCGGCGAGCAGGTGACCCACCTCCCGGAGGTGGACCGCCCGGGTTCCCGGGATCGCCGGAAGAGGCGCGTCGACAGCGAAGACCGGCACCCCGTCCGGCTCGACACCCAGGAACATCGCCACCGACTCCGACCCGGCGGGCACGTCAGCCGCCCCGAACAGCACCAGCGTCGGAGGCGACGTCTCGGTGCGGGCCAGCGTCCGACCCTCGTCGGTCGAGTCAAGCAGCAGCACCCGGGCGCGCAACCATGCCTCGGTCAACCACTGCGGGTCACCCCGCCGGTGCGCGGCCCGATCCAACGTGGACCGCGCCAACGGCGGCGCCGCCTCCCCGCTCACGCCAGCGCCCCGCTGCTGAGCCCCATGGCCTGCTCGCTCACGCCTGCTGCTCGGTCTGCACCGTGGTCAGCGCGGCAAGCCCCGGGGTGACCCGCTCCGCGTCGCCGAGCACCACGATCGCCGCCCGGGCCGGGGCCAGGTAGCGGGCCGCCGCCTGCGCGACGTCGTCGATGCTCGCCTTGGCCAACCTCGCCGCGTACTCGGCGAGGAAGTCCAGGCGCAGACCGTTGCCGGCGTACGCGCTGGTCAACGCCGCCAACCCGGCCTGGGTGGACATGCCGAGCTGGAGGGTGCCCAGGGCGTACTGCCGGGCCTGCTCCAACTCCTCGGGCTTCGGCGGCAGCGACGCCAACCGACCCAGCTCGTACGTCGTCTCCAGCAGCGCCGGGCCGGTGACCTCGGTGGCCACGTCGGCGGCGGCGACCAGCACCGACCCCGCGACGGAGTGCTCGATCACCGAGTGCGGGCCGTACGTGTAGCCCTTGTCCTCGCGGATGTTCTCCACCCACCGGGAGGAGAAGTAGCCGCCGAAGATCAGGTTGGCCAGTTGCAGCGGGGCGTGGTCCGGGTCGGTGCGCGACACCGCCGGCAGCGCGATCCGCAGCGAGGACTGCACCGAGCCCGGCCGGTCGACCAGCAGCAGCGGCCCCGGCTCCAGTGGCGGGGTCGCCGGCAGTTCGGCCACCCGCCCGGCACCCGACCAGCCGCCGAGCGCCCGCTCGGCCGCGTCCAGTGCCTTCTCCGGCTGGACGTCACCGACCAGCACCAACTGCGCGCCGGTCGGGTGGACCCGCTCCGAGTGCAGGGTGCGCAGCGCCGCCGGTCGGACGGCACGGATCTGGCCGGGCTCCGGCGTCTGCGTCGCGTACGGGTGCCGGCCGTAGATCCGCTTGAGCAGCGCCTCCCGGGCCAGGTGCGAGGGCTGACTCTGTGCCACCTGGATCCGGTCGACGAGTCGGTCCCGTTCGGTGGCCACCTCGTCACCGGGGTAGCTGGCACCGGTCAGCACCTCGGCCAGCAGCTCCAGCATCCGGTCCAGACCGGTGACCAGGCCGGCGCCGGAGAGCATCAGCCGGTCCGGGTCGACGCCCGCGGAGAGCCCGCCGCCCACCTTCTGCAACTCGGCGGCGATCTGCACGCTGGACATCGACTGAGTGCCGGAGAGCATGGTCTGCGAGAGCATCGCGCCGCGGGCCAGGTGGACCCGGCCGAACGGCACCCAGAGCCGCAGTTCGACAAGGGGTACGGCGGGCCGGCGTACGGCGATCACGGTGAGCCCGTTGCGCAGTGTGCGCTCGGCCTGCTTGGGCACCTTGAGCTTGCGGTTCGGCCCGAGCGGCGGCAGCGTACGCGGGTGGGCGGGAGCGGTGGTGACACTCATCGGGCACCTCCGGCGATGACCTCGATGGCGGCCCGGCGCTCCGGGCGCAGGGTGGCCGCGGCGGCCCGGACCTGCTCCTCGGTGACCTCGCCGACCAGCCGGGGCAGTTCGTTGAGCAGACCCGGTTCGCCGCGTTGCTGCTCCAGCACCGCCATGCGTAGCGCCCGACCGAGCACCGCGTCGGTGTCCCGCAGCAGGTGGGTCGCCATCCGGGCCTGGGTGCGGGCCAGCTCGCCGTCGGTCAGCCCGTCGGTGGCCAGCCGGTCCAGTTCCTCGTCGATGGTGCGCAGCACCTTGTCCACGTCGCCACCGGGCGGCAGGTGCGCCTGCAACAGCAGCGCGGTGGGGTCGCGGACGTCGAACGGGTCGCCCATGAAACCGAGGTATCCGCCGAGGCTGGTCACCGTGCGGTCCCGCTGCACCAGTCGTTCGACCAGCCGCGACGCGTCGCCGTCGGTGAGCACCTCGGCCAGCACCACGTACGGCAGGTAGCCGTCGAAGTCGGAGACCGGGTCGGGCACGCGCCAGGCGCCGGCCACCGCCGGCAGCGGCGCCAGGGCGTCGGTGTACGAGGTGCGCCGCTCGGCGGTCAGGTCGGGCTCGGTGAAGTCGGGCCGTTGCGGTGCCGGCCGGGCCGGCACGTCGCCGAAGTGCCGGGTGACCAGCTCGGTCGCCTCGGCCACGTCGATGTCCCCGCTGACGGCCAGCACGGCGTTGCCGCTGGCGTAGTAGCGGCGGAAGAAGTCCGCGGCGTCGGCGACGGTCGCCGACTCCAGGTCGTCGAAGGAGCCGTAGCCGTCGTGGGCGTTGGGGAAGGTGTCGAACATGACCGGAGGCAGGGTCAGCCAGGGGAAGCCGCCGTACGGCCGGTTGAGCACGTTGACCCGGATCTCCTCCTTGACCACGTCGACCTGGTTACGCAGGTTCTCCTCGGTCAGCCGGGGGCCCCGCATCCGGTCCGCCTCCAGGAACAGCGCGCGTTCCAGCGCGTTGCTCGGCAGCGTCTCGAAGTAGTCGGTGTAGTCCAGGTGGGTGGAGCCGTTGAAGGTGCCGCCCGCCCCCTGCACGTGCCGGAAGTGGGCCAGCTTCTCCAGGTTCTCCGAGCCCTGGAACATCAGGTGCTCGAAGAGGTGGGCGAAGCCGGTACGCCCCTCCGGCTCGGAGCGGATGCCCACGTCGTAGACCACCGCCACCCCGATCACCGGGGCACTGCGATCGGGGGTGAGCACCACCCGCAGGCCGTTGTCGAGGGTGAACCGCTCGACCGGATACTTCGTCGCTGGAATTCTGGATCTCCGCGCCGCCACGGAGTCGACCCTAGCGCGTCGACACCTCCGCCACCCGCGACCTTCCCGGAGCCGCCGCGACCGGGGCTGTCACCAGGGGCAGCACCTCGGCACCGACCCGCTCGGCCTCCTCGCGGTGCGGCCAGCCGGAGAGGATGAACTCGTCGACGCCGAGCGCGGCGTACTCGTCGATTCGGGCCGCGACCTCGGCGTAGCTGCCGACCAACGCGGTGCCGGCGCCCTCACGGACCAGGCCGACGCCGGCCCAGAGGTTCGGTGCGACGGTGAGCCCGTCGGTGCGGCCGGCGTTCAGCGCGGCCATCCGGGCCTGACCCACCGAGTCCATCCGACGGAACCGGGCCTGGGCGGCGGCGATCCGCTCCGGGCTCATCCCGGCCAGCAGCCGGTCGGCCTCGGCCCACGCCTCGGCGCTGGTGGGGCGGGCGATGACGTGCAGCCGGAGGCCCGTGCGCAGGGTGCGGTCCTGCTCGGCGGCGAGCGCCCGGACCCGGGCGACCCGGGCCGCGATCGACGTCGGTGGTTCACCCCACATCAGGTACACGTCGGCCTGCCGGGCGGCCACCGACTCGGCAGCCGGGGACGCGCCGCCGAAGTAGACCGGCGGCGGCGCGGCGAGTGGGGTGGCCAGGCCACCGCCGTCGACCCGGTAGTGCTGTCCGGCGTAGTCGAACGGCCCGCCGGCCCAGGCACGGCGAAGCACCTCGACGAACTCGCCGGTGCGGGCGTACCGGTCGTCGTGCCCGAGGAAGTCGCCGTACGCCCGCTGCTCGGCCGGGTCGCCTCCGGTCACGATGTTGAGCGAGAGCCGGCCGCCCGAGACGGCCTGGAACGCCTCGGCCTGCTGGGCGATCAGGGTGGGCAGCGCGAAACCGGCCCGGACCGCGACCAGCATGCCGAGCCGTTCGGTGTGCTGGGCGACCGCGGCGCAGACGATCCACGGGTCGGGGCAGCCGGCGCCCACCGGGGTGAGAACGGCGGTGAACCCGTTCGTCTCGGCGGCCCGGCCAACCTCGGCCAGGTAGGTCACCGTCGCGGCCCGGTCGTGCCTCGCGGCGCCCGCGGTGACCGTGGCGGCACCGACCTGGTCACCGTCGCCGGAGGTGGGCAGGAACCAGTGGAAGGTCATCGCGAAGTCGCCTCTCTGCCGGTGACCGAACGCCGATTACCCTAGCAAGGTGGTAGGAAATACCGACATAATTGAGATGTGCCATCCCACCATGTGGATGGGCCTTGACGCTGACCACAGCCTGGCCCACTCTTCCTACCAACTAAGTAGGAATACTGCGGATTGGATGGACGATGAGACGGCTCCCCCTGCGCCGGTTGGTCACCCTGGCCACCCTCGCCGTGGTCGGCGCGGCGACCCTGGGCAGCACCGCCGCGTGCGGCGACGACAGCGAGGGCGCGGGCGGCAGCTCCGGCCCGGTGACACTGCGCCTCGGCTACTTCCCCAACATCACCCACGCGCCGGCCGTCGTCGGCGTGGAGAAGGGCATCTTCGCGGAGAAGCTCGGCACCAACGTCAAGCTGGACCCGAAGACCTTCAACGCCGGCCCGGCCGCCATCGAAGCGGTCTTCTCCGGTGCGCTGGACGCCACCTACATCGGTCCGAACCCGACGGTGAACGCCTTCTCCAAGTCCAAGGGCGAGGCCGTCCGGGTCATCTCCGGCGCGGCCTCCGGCGGCGTGGCGCTGGTGGTCAAGCCCACCATCACCGGCGCTCAGGACCTCAAGGGCAAGAAGATCGCCACCCCACAGCTGGGCAACACCCAGGACGTGGCGATCCGGTACTGGCTCAAGCAGCAGGGCCTGACCACCACCAAGGAGGGCGGTGGTGACGTCAAGATCGTGCCGCAGGAGAACGCCCAGACGGTCGAGACGTTCAACAGCGGCGCGATCGACGGCGCGTGGGTGCCCGAGCCGTTCGTCTCCCGCCTGGTCAACGCCGGCGGCAAGGTGCTCGTCGACGAGCGCGACCTGTGGCCGGACAAGAAGTTCGTCATCACCAACCTGCTGGTGAGCACCAAGTTCCTCAAGGCACACCCGGACGTGGTGCAGAGGCTGGTGGACGGCCAGGTGGCCGCCAACGAGTTCGTCAACAGCAAGCCCGACGAGGCGCAGCAGGCCGTCTCCGACGCGATCGGCAAGATCACCGGCAAGCCGCTGGACCTGAAGCTCATCAAGCAGGCGTGGCCGACGTTGGAGTTCACCAACGACCCGATCTCGTCCTCCCTCAAGGCCGGGCTCGACCACGCCGTCGACGTCGGCCTGACCGAACCGGTGGACCTCAAGGGCCTGTACGACCTGAAGTACCTCAACAACGCGCTCAAGGCGCAGGGCAAGCCCGAGGTCGTCCAACCATGACGTCGACCACGACGACGCCGCAGAGCGCGACCACAGCGGTCGCGCTCTCCGGCGTGACAAAGGTGTACGGGCGCGGGGCGAACGCCGTCCTGGCCCTGGACGGAGTGTCGCTGGACGTCGCACCCGGCGAGTTCGTCTGTCTGGTCGGCGCGTCCGGCTGCGGCAAGAGCACCCTGCTCAACCTGGTGGCCGGGCTGGATCGGGTCAGCGGTGGGCAGATCACCCTGGGCGGCGACGTCAACCCGGGCCTGATGTTCCAGGAGCCGGCGCTCTTCCCGTGGCTGACCGTCGACGCCAATGTGGAGGTGCCCCTCAAGCTTCGCCGACTGCCCCGGGCCCAGCGTCGTGAGCGGGTGGCCGAACTGCTGCGCACCGTCCACCTGGCCGACTTCGGCCGTAAGCGCCCGCACGAGCTCTCCGGCGGGATGCGGCAGCGTGTCGCGCTCGCCCGCACGCTGGCCCTGGACACTCCGGTGCTGCTCATGGACGAGCCGTTCGGCGCGCTGGACGCGATGACCCGGGACATCCTGCACGACGAGTTGGAACGGATCTGGTCCGAGCGCAAGCTCTCGGTGCTCTTCGTGACCCACAACGTCCGCGAGGCGGCCCGGCTGGCCGACCGGATCATCCTGCTCTCCAGCCGACCCGGCCGGATCATCTACTCCACCGAGGTGAACATCCCGCGCCCTCGCCGGATCGACTCCCCCGAGGTCGCCGCCATCGCCGCCGAGGTCACCGAGCGGCTCCGTACGGAGGTGGGCCGCCATGGCCAGTGACACCCTCACCAGTTCGGCGCGTACCGACGCGGAGATCACCGGCCTCGACGCGCTGGAGATCGCCGGTCGGGACAAGGAGGTCTCCCGGGGCGCCCGGATCTGGGCGGCCACCTGGCCCAAGCTCGCCGCACTGGCCATCGCCATCGCCGCCTGGCAACTGGTGGTCCTTTCGGGTTGGAAGCCCCCGTACTCGCTGCCGGGTCCACTGGAGGTTGGCCGTGAGCTGATCACCCAGGCCCAGGGTCCGCAGTTGTGGGACGGCCTGCTCACCACGTTGCGCCGAGCCGCCGTCGGGTACGTCTTCTCGGTCGCCGTCGGCCTGCTGCTGGGCCTCGCGGTGGCGCGGTCCACGGTGCTGCGCGCCGCCATCGGCTCGATGATCACCGCATTGCAGACGATGCCGTCGATCGCCTGGTTCCCACTGGCCATCCTGCTCTTCGAGCTGAGCGAGAAGGCGATCTTCTTCGTGGTGGTGCTCGGTGCGGCGCCGTCCATCGCCAACGGGGTGATCTCCGGGGTGGACTATGTGCCGCCACTGCTGAAGCGCGCCGGCCGCAACCTCGGCGCCCGAGGGCTCAACCTCTACCGGTACGTCATCGCACCGGCCGCCCTCCCGGCGATCGTCGCCGGGCTCAAGCAGGGCTGGGCGTTCTCCTGGCGCAGCCTGATGGCAGGTGAGCTGCTCGTGGTCGGCATCTCCCAGACCTCGCTCGGCGCCCAGCTCACCTACTCCCGCGAGTTGTCCGACTCACCCTGGCTGCTCTCCACGATGATCGTCATCCTGGTCGTCGGCCTCGTCGTGGACGCCGCGTTCGGGGCTGCGGACAAGGCGATCCGGCGCCGCTGGGGCGTGCTGGACCAGGCTGGTCAGTGACGTGTTCGTCTCCGCGCGCAGCGACTACGCGCTCCGGGCGATGCTCGCCGTCGCCGCCGCCGGTGGTGGCGGCGACGGCGACCGGGTCGGCGAGTTGGCGAAGGCGGCCAGCCTGGCCGAGGTACAGGACATCCCGCTCAGCTTCCTGCAGGGCATCCTGCTCGATCTGCGCCGGGCCGGTCTGCTGCACAGCCATCGCGGCGCCGACGGCGGGTACGCGCTGACCCGCCCGGCCGACGAGATCACCGTCGGAGACGTGCTACGTGCGGTCGGCGGGTCGCTCACCACGGTGCGCGGTCTGCCGGCCGAGCGGGCCGGCTATCACGGAGTAGCCGCCGGGCTCACCGACGTCTGGCTGGCGGTGCACGGGGCGATCGCCACTGTGGTCGACAGCACCACCCTGGCCGACCTGCTCACCCACGCCCCCGCAAGCTCCACCCCCACCCCCACCCCCACCCCCACACCCCCCGCCTGACCCACCCCACCCCACCCCACCCCACCCCACCCCACCCCGCTCCGCCTCGCGATCTTGCACTTTCTGTCGCCGCGTAAAGGGCGTAAATGCCCATACCGGCAACAGAAACTGCAAGATCGGCGCAGTGGGTGTGGGGTGTGGGGGTGATGTGGTCGGGTCGGTGCCCCGCCGACCCGACCACATCTCGTACCGATCCTGACCGGGCCTGCCCCTCCGCCGGCACCGGTAGGCCGGTCGCTGCTCAGCCCACGTGTGCGGTCGACGGGCCGAGGCCCGGGTCGCCAGGACTGCGCAGCTCCACCAGACCGGCGGGAGCGTTACCCGCCGGGGTGGCATGCCAGGGCGCGAAGGCCGCAACCATGGCGAGCAACAACCCGGCGAGCGCGACCGCGACCACCAGGATCAGTTCACGCAGCGCACCCGAGCCGGCTTCGCCCGCCATGGTCACCCCTCCCGAGCCGGGCCCCCCGCCCGACTTCCCCCCGTCGGTCAGCCTCGACCACGACCGACCGGGGCGCAGTCGGCCAGCCGACCCGGGAAAGGCTGATTACCGACTCAGCCGAGGGGCCACCCGGCGCGGCCGGCTGACCGGTCGGGCCGCGCCGACAGCCGACCGGCCGGGGTCACCGCACAGACAAAACCGACCCGCCCCGCCGAAGCGGGACGGGTCGGTCGACGCGCAGAAGATCAGACGGTACGGGGGCGACGCGGCCGACGGGACCGGCCCGACGCGCGGTGCGCCGGACGGGCGCCACCGTCGGTGGCCGAGCCGCCGGAGGTACGGGGCCGAGAGGCGGGTGCCGGCGGGGCGACGATGGTCACCGGCACACCGGACGGCTCGCGGGCACCGGTCACCCGGGCCAGCGCTCCGTCACCCGCGCGCACCTGGACCGACTCGGGCCGGATACCGGCGGTGGCCATCAGGCGGGACACGTCCCGGCGCTGCTCCGGCAGGACCAGGGTCACCACGGAGCCCGACTCGCCGGCCCGTGCGGTACGGCCGCCGCGGTGCAGGTAGTCCTTCGCCTCGGTCGGCGGGTCCACGTTGACCACCATGTCCAGGCCGTCCACGTGGATGCCACGGGCCGCCACGTCGGTGGCGACCAGGGCGGTCACCTGACCGTTGCGGAACTGCTCCAGGATCCGGGTGCGCTGCGGCTGGGACTTGCCGCCGTGCAGCGCCGCCGCGCGTACGCCCTTGGAGAGCAGTTGGCGGGCCAGCCGGTCGGCACGGTGCTTGGTGCCCATGAAGAGGATGGTGCGACCTTCACGGGCGGCGATCCGGGTCAACGCGTCGGGCTTGTCCGCAGCGTCGACGTGCAGCACGTGATGGGTCATCGCGGTGACCGTCGCGGTGCCCGGGTCGACCGAGTGGGTGACCGGGTTGCTCAGGAAGCGGCGGACCAGCCGGTCCACACCGCCGTCCAGGGTCGCGGAGAAGAGCATCCGCTGCCCCTGCGGCGCGACCTGCTCCAGCAGCTTGGTGACCTGCGGCAGGAAACCCATGTCGGCCATCTGGTCGGCCTCGTCGAGCACGGTGATCTCGACCTGGTCGAGCCGGGCGTCGCCACGGTTGATCAGGTCGTGCAGCCGACCGGGGGTGGCGACGACAACCTCGGCCCCGGCGCGCAGGGCGTCCGCCTGCCGCTGCAACGACAGGCCGCCGACCACTGTGGCGCAGCGCAGCCCGACGGCGCGGGCGTACGGGGCCAGGGCGGTGGTCACCTGCTGAGCCAGCTCGCGGGTCGGCACCAGCACCAGGGCCAGCGGGCGGCCCGGCCGCGCCTTGCGGCCGACGGTGCGGGACAGCAGAGGAAGCCCAAAGGCGAGGGTCTTGCCGGAGCCGGTACGACCCCGGCCCAGCACGTCCCGGCCGGCGAGCGAGTCGGGCAGCGTCGCCGTCTGGATCGGGAACGGCTCGGTGATGCCCTGCGCGGTCAGCGCGGTGAGCAGCGCCGGCGCCAGACCGGTATGAGCGAAAGAGGGAATAACTGTGGTCATGCGGAAGCCTTCCTCGACGCGGCACGTGTCGAGGGAGGGCGCCGAAGTCGGCGCTGTCACCAGCGGAACAAGGCCGCCGGGACTCACAAGCACGAACCGAAAGGGAGTACAGGCCGGCCCGCCGCCGGGCCGCCGCCTGCGTAGGCAGGCGGCGGCGGGGCGGGCCGGTCCCGTCACCGTCACACCCGGAGGGCGCGACAGGTAATGCTGACCGATCCGAAGATCAGAGCGGGCGGATGTTCTCCGCCTGCGGGCCCTTCTGGCCCTGGGTCACCTCGAACTCGACCCGCTGGTTCTCGTCCAGGCTCCGGTAGCCGGAGGACTGGATCGCCGAGAAGTGGGCGAAGACGTCGGCGCCGCCGCCGTCGGGGGTGATGAAGCCGAAGCCCTTGTCAGCGTTGAACCACTTCACGGTGCCAATAGCCATGTGTTTCGTCTCCTTGACGGAACGTCGGACACGCACGTGTTGCGTGCCCGAAGAGGAGCGCTCCGCGCGGGGATGCGCGAATCGCCTGTCGCTTCTGGTCGCCCCGCCCGGAGAACTCCGGACACAACAAAGAGCGCCTGGGGCCACAATCCCGCCAGGCGCACACAGAGTCTCTGGTAACCAAAACTGCAACCCGTTCAACCTACCACGGTTTTCCGCCGCAGTGGTCAATGGTGGGCAGAATCCTCGGGCAACTGGGCGATCATGGCCGTGAGGCCGGTCACATCCAGCAGGTCGGCGGGCCGGACGGTGACCCCGTGGCGGACGTAATGGAACGCCGCGCCCACCCGGTCGACCGGCACGCCGGCCAACTCCGCCCAGGCCAGCCGGTACACCGCAAGCTGCACGGCGGCCACGTCGGCTGCCGGCCCGGTGGGCTGCGCGCCGGTTTTCCAGTCGACCACGTCGAACCGGCCACCCGGCCGGGCGAAGACCGCGTCCATCCGGCCCCGCACCACCACTGAAGCGATCACCGTGGCGAAGGGCACCTCCACCTCCACCGGTGACCGGTCGGCCCACTCGCTGGCCAGGAACCGCTCCTGAAGCTCGACCAGCGCCTCGTCAGGTGCGGCGTCGGCGTCGGCAGCGCCGGGCAGCTCGTCCAGGTCCAACAGGCGGTCGGCGCCGAAACGCTGCTCCAACCAGGCGTGGAAGGCGGTGCCTCGACGGGCGTACGGGTTGGGTTCGGACGGCACGGGACGACGCAGCGTACGCGCCAGCGCCGCCGGATCACGCCGCAGCGCTACCAACTGGGTGACGCTCAGCGCCCCGGGCAGCGCCACCTCGACCGCACCGGAGAGTCGGGTCAGCTCGGCGCGCTCCGCCAACAGCAGGTCCGCCTCGCGCTGCCAGCGCGCCACCTCCGGATCCACCTTCGGCTCGACCGGCTCGCCTGACCCGACCGTCGAGCCGATCGGCGTGACCGGCCCGGCGAGCACCGGCCCGACCGGCACAGCGAGCACCGGCCCGACCGGCCCGGGGAGCGCCGCCGGGCCGTCGGCCATCAGGCGACGCACCAGCCCGGCCGCCTCGGCCAACGCCGGCCGGCGACCGCCCAGCGGGTCGGCCGGCCACTCCGCGCGGAGCACCACCTCGGCCGTGGGGTTCGTCGCGTCCGGGGTCGGCTCGGGTGCCCACGCGTCGATCAGGTGCCCCGGCCCGCCGTCGAGGCAGGCGTCGTACACCTCACGGAAGAAGACCGACGGACCTCGCGGTCGTTTCGTGCCCTCTCCCCACCAGTAACCGGAGCAGAGCAGCAGCCGGCGCGGGCGGGTGACCGCCACGTACGTCAGCCGGCGTTCCTCCCGCTCGTCGTGGGCCCGCCACGCGTCGGTGAAGTCGGTCACCGCCCGCGCCACGGCCCGCTGGTCCCCCGCCTCGTCGAGCGCCAACTCGGGCAGCCCGTCGGCGTCGCCGCGCAGCGGGAACGGCAGCACGCCCAGCCCACCCAGCCAGTGGTCGGAGTTGCGGACCGGCCCCGGCCACAGCCCACGACTGAGCCCGGCCACCGCCACGACGTCCCACTCCAGGCCCTTGGCGGCGTGCGCGGTGACCACCTGCACCGCGCCCTCCACCACCTCGACCTCGCCCGGCGCCAGACCGCGTTCCTCGTCCTCGGCGGCGGCCAGGTAGGACAGGAACCCGGACAGGGTCGCGCCGGGCGTCTCCCCGCTGAACCGGGCCGCCACGTCGCCGAGCGCGTCCAGATGGCCCCGGGCCAGGCCCGCGTCGCCGGCGCCGTCCCGGCCGGCCCGCACCGCGACCTCCACGTCCAGGCCGATGGTCCGCTCGATGTCCGCGATGAGGTCCGGCAGCGCCTGGTCCAGCCGGTAGCGCAGCAGCGCCAACTCCCGGCCGTACGCGCGCAGCCGCGCGAAACCCTCGGCCGAGTACGCCTGCGCCGGCCCGAGGTCGGCCAACGCCTCCACCAGCGTCGCCTCGTCCAACAGGTCGGGGCTGATCTCCGAGGCCTCGTCGGCGGCCACCTGTCGCCGGGCGTTCGCGATGGCCCGGGCTCGCCGGTGCAAGGCCACCAGGTCACGTGGCCCGATCCGCCAACGGGCGCCGGTGAGCAACCGCAGCAGGGCGGCGCCATCGGTCGGGTCGGCCAGGACCCGCAATGTGCAGACCACGTCACGTACCTCGGGGGTGTCCAGCAGGCCGCCCAGCCCCACCACCTCGACCGGTAGGCCCCGCTCACGCAGCGCCGACTCGATCGCCGGGATCTGGCTGCGCACCCGGACCAGCACGGCCGTCGTCGGACGGCGCTCCACCGGGATGTGTTCCGGGGCCGCGCCCCGCATCCCGGCAGCGCCACGCCAGGCGGCGAGCACGCTGTCGGCGATCCAGGCGGCCTCGTCGGCGTACGTGGGCAACATCGCGCAGTGCACGGTGCCGCCGGCCGCGCCGCCCGGGCTGCGGTGCGGGATCGGGTCCCGGACGGTCAGCGCGGAGCGCAGCTCCGGCACCCGGGCACCCGCCGCCCGCAGCGGGGTGGAGAGCGCGTTCGCCACCCGGAGGATCTCCGGGCGGTTACGCCAACTCGTGGTGAGCCCCAGCGCCGGGGCCGGCTCACCGTTGGCGCGGGCGAACTCGGTGGGGAACCGGTCCAGGGTGCCCGCGCTGGCCCCCCGCCAGCCGTAGATCGACTGGCACGGGTCGCCCACCGCGGTCACCGGGTGCCCGCCACCGAACAGCGCGTTGAGCAACACCACCTGTGCGTGGCTGGTGTCCTGGTACTCGTCGAGCAGCACCACCCGGAAACGGTCCCGCTCGATCACGCCGACCCCCGGGTGGTCCCGGGCCACCCGGGCCGCTCGGGCGAGCTGGTCGGCGAAGTCCATCGCCTCGAAGTCCTCCTTGCGCCGGGCGTACGCCCGCACCAGCGGCAACAGGCGCAACCGGGTCTGCTGGAGAGTGAGCGCCTTACGCACGTCGGCGTACACCCGACCCGGCCGGGACTGCACCTCGGCGAAGAACCGACCGGTCCAGGCCGCCAGGTCGTCCGGCGCGACCAGATGCTCGTCCAACTCCCCGGCCAGCGCCAGCACCGCGTCGGTGATGGTGCTCGGCATACGGTCCACCTCGGACATGTCGCCGTCGTAGTTGCGCACCAGCAGGTCGACCAACTGCCAGCGGGACGCCTCGGTGAGCAGCCGGGTGGACGGCTCGTAGCCGGCCCGCAGCCCGTGCTCGGTGACGATCCGCCCCGCGTACGAGTGGTAGGTGGAGACGGTGGGTTCACCCGCGAGCGGGTCGTCCAGCGGGTCCCGCCCCTGCCGGCCGAGTCGGCGGATCAGCTGGTCGAGCCGGGTTCGTACCCGATGGGCCAGCTCGCCGGCCGCCTTGCGGGTGAAGGTCAGCCCGAGGATCTGCTCCGGCCGCACGTACGAGTTGGCCACCAGCCAGACCACCCGGGCGGCCATCGTCTCGGTCTTGCCCGACCCGGCGCCCGCGACCACCAGCAGCGGTTCCACCGGGGCGGCGATGATCGCGGCCTGCTCCCGGGTGGGCGCCGGCAACCGCAGCAGCTTGGCCAGCTCCACCGGTGTGTACCGGGGGCCGGAGTCCGCGAGTCGGGGCGTCGGCGCGGGACCCGCGCCGAACAGGGTGGGCTGACTCACCGTGCCGTCTCAGTTCCCAACACCGGCGCACTCCTCGCCCTCACGGTGCCATCTCAGTTCGTGACTGCGGGGCTCGCAAGCTCACTCCTCGCCCTCGCCTGTGCGTCGGACGGTGGGCGGCTCGACGACCTGGCGGCCCTGCCCGGAGACCGGGCAGCTGGTGCGCACCGGGCAGACCCGGCACTTCGAGTTGGCCACCGCGGCGAACGTGGCGGCTGCCATCGTATCGGCGGTCCGCCGGACCAGCGCGGTCGCCCAACCGGCCGCCGGCCCCTCGCTGGCGGCCGGCTGATTCTGCTCCCTGGCGTCCTTGGCGGAGGTCCCGAGCTGCACCAGCGCGGCACCCCCGGACTCGTCACCGAACTCGGCGAACGCCCCTGCCTCCACCGCCGCCTGGTAGGCGCCGAGCTGCGGGTGCTCGGCGAGGTCGGTGCCGGTGACGGCTGTGGACTTGCCGGTCTTCAGGTCGATCACCACGAGCCGCCCGGCCTCGTCGACCTCCAGCCGGTCGACCCGACCGGTCAGGTCGACGGGCCGGTTCGGGTCGTCCAGGCGGACGGCGAACTCGTGCTCGATGGCGAGCAACCGGCGCGGATTGGTGGCCAGCCAGCGCAGCAGCTTGTCGACCATCGCCTCGGCGCGTTCCCGCTCCGGCCCGGCCATCCACCGTGCTGCCAGCTCGATCGCGTCGAACCGGGCGGCCACGTAGTCGAGCAGCGCGCCCCGGTCGGCGCTGGCGTCCTCGGCGAGCATCGCGGCGGCGTGCACCAGGTTGCCCACCCCCTGCGCGGTACTGGTCGGGCCGCTACCCCCGTGCCGTTCCAGCAGCCAGCGCAGGCTGCACCGCAGCGCACTCTCCATGGCCGACGGGGTGACCCGCACCGGGTCGCCGTCGTCGACGAGCGGCCGGTCGTCGGAGAGAACCCGCAACCCCCACCAGTCGTCGGGGTGCGCGCCGGGCACCCCGGCGGCGGCGAGCCGGGCCAGCTCGGCCGCCGCGGCGCGCCGCCGGGCCGCCGGGGCGGCCGGGTCGGTGATGGCGGTACGGAGTTCCGCGACCAACGCCGGCAGGGTCAGCGCCCGAGGTGGACGGGTCACCGGCAGCGCTCCGGGGCGGTCCGGCTCCTCGTCGCCGGTCTCGCCCGCCGCAGCGCCCCCGTTGCCGCCGGAGGACGGCTCGCTGCGGGGACCGGGCGGGGTCGGTGGCGGCGTGCTCGGCGGGGTGGGTGGCGGGGTCGGCGGGGTCGGCGGGGTAGGTGGCGTGCTCGGCGGGGTCGGCGGGGTAGGTGGCGTGCTCGGCGGGGTCGGCGGGGTCGGCGGCGGGATGCTCGGGCCCAGCTCGTGCAGGAACCGGCTGGGTTGCTCCTCGTGGTCGTCGCCGCCGACGGCGGCCGATGCCACGGCGCTGACCAGCAGCCGGTGGCGAGCGCGACTGACGGCGACGTGGAAGAGCCGACGCTCCTCGTCCAGCAACGCCGAGGTCTGACCCACCACGTTCGCCGCGGTCGCCCCGTCGACCGACCGGCCGGCCAGCACGTCGACCAGTCGCTCGGAGCCGAGCAGGCTGCCGCGCAACCGCAGGTCGGGCCAGATGCCCTCCTGCACACCGGCCACCGCGACCAGGTCCCATTCCAGGCCCTTCGCGGCGTGCGCGGTGAGCAGGCGTACCGCCGCTCCCCGGTCGGCGGTCGGGGCGATGGTGTCGGCGGGCAGGTCCTGGGCGAGCACGTGATCGAGGAAGACCTCGGTACGGGCACCGGGCAGCCGGTCGGTGAACCGGGCCGCCGCGTCGAAGAGGACCAGCACGGCGTCCAGGTCGCGGTCGGCAGCCTCGGCCCGCCGACGCCGGGCCAGGTCGCCCTCGCCGGCCTCCGGAGGCCCCTGGTTGATCGCGCCGGCCCACCGCTCGGCGAGGCCACTGGCGTGCCAGACGGCCCAGAGCACGTCCTCGGCGGTCGCGCCCGGCCGGGCAGCGGCCTCGCGTGCGATGGCCAGCAGCCCGGCCACCGCCTGCGCCGGCTCCGCCCAGTGCCGCTCGATCCCGGCCAACTCCTCCGGGTCTTGCAGTGCCTCGACGATCAGCTCCCCGGAGGGACGTCGGTCACCGCCGGCCAACGCGAGCGCGCGAAGGCCCTGCCGCAGCCGCCGTTCGGCCAGCGGGTCGGCCCCGCCGAGCGGCGAGTGCAGCAGCGCGACCGCCGCCTCCTCGTCGAGTCGTTCCGGCTCCAGCGCGCAGCGCAGCAGGAGCAGCAGCGGTGCGACCGCCGGTTGCAGGTGCAGTGGCAGATCCTCACCGTGCACCACTGTGGGTACGCCGGCAGCGTGCAGCGCCCGTCGCAGGGTGGGCAGTTGCAACGCGGTGGACCGCACCAGCACCGCCATCCGTGACCACGGCACGCCGTCGAGCAGGTGTGCCGAGCGCAGCGCGTGGGCCAACCAGGCGGCCTCGCTGGTCGCCGAGCGGAAGGTGTGCACCTCGACAACGCCGGGCGGCGCGTCCGGAAGGGGGTGCAGCCGGCGGTGCGCGGCCGGGCCCCGCAGCCGGCGACCCAGCCGGGCGATCGCCGTGAGCAGACCCGGCCCGGCCCGGTACGACGTGGTCAGCAGCACCTGCGCGGCCGGCGCACCGGATGCCGTCCGGAACCGGTGCGGGAACGTCGCCACCCCGGCCGGGTCGGCGCCCCGGAACGCGTACGTGGAGGAATCCGGGTCGGCGAACGCGACGAGCGACTTGCCACCGCCGGCGATGACCGAGAGCAGCTCCAGTTGGGCGGGGTCGGTGTCGGCCAGCTCGTCGAGGTAGACGTACGCGAGCCGACGACGCTCGGCGGCCAGCAACTCCTCGTCGTCGCGCAGCAGCCCGGTGGCCGCCCGGACCAGCTCCGCCGGGTCGTACGCGATGGATCCCCGGTTGCTGACGTCGCGCAACGCGAGCACGGCGACGTACTCCCGCAGGAAGCGGGCGGCGGCCGGCCAGTCGGCGCGGCCGAGCTTCTCACCCAGCCAGGCCAGGTCGATCGGGCCCACGCCACGTTCGGCGGCGCGCATGAGCAGGTCGCGCAGTTGGCCGGCGAACGCCCGGGTACGCAGGGCGGGGCGCAGGTCGGTGGGCCAGCCGACCGGGTCGTCCTCGGGCTCCTCGCCCACCACGTCCAGCAGCTCACGGATGATCAGATCCTGTTCGGGGCCGGTGAGCAGCCGGGGCGACGGTTCGCCCCGCTCGGCGGCGGCGCGGCGGAGCAGCCCGAAGGCGTACGCCGGGAAGGTGCGCACCAATGGCTCGCGCAGCACCCGGTGGCCGTCCTGGGCGATCCGGGCCTCGATGCGTTGTCGCAGTGCGGTGGCGCCTCGGCGGCCGAAGGTCAGCACCAGGATCCGTTCGGGGTCGGCCCCCTCGGCCACCCGGGCGGCGACCGCCTCGACCAGCGTGCTGGTCTTGCCGGTGCCCGGGCCGCCGAGCACGAGCATCGGCCCGTCGGTGTGCCCGACCACCTCGGCCTGCACCGGATCGGCCCGCCAGCCGCCGCCGACGGCCAGCTCGGCCCCGGCCACGCGATCGGGCCCACCCGGCGTGCCGACACCGCCCACGGACGTGCCGTCGCCGGCGAGCACGGAACCGCCGTCAGGCGTAGCCCCGTCCCCCCGCGCCGGCCCTCCGGGCCGCCGCACCAACCGGTACGCCTGCATCAGCTCATCCCATCAGACCCATACGACAACCAACCCACCACCCAAACCCCCGGCGCTCCCGCCCACACCCCCTGCCCCCGCCCGCCCCCCGCGCTCCCACCCCCATCTACCCCTGTCGATCATGAAGTTAGCGGCGCGACACGCCGACAGACACGCCGCTAACTTCATGATCACCGGGGGCGGGCCGAGGGCTGGGAGGGCCGGGCGGGGGGCGGGGCGGGGGGCAGGGCAGGGTGGGGTGGGGGTGGGGTTTAGGTCAGGTGGGATTCCAGGACGTTGAGGGCCTCGGTGACGGTGGTGGTGACCGTCAGGAGGTCGCGGCCGGCGGGCTTGAGGAAGGTCTGGTCGGCCAGCGCGTCGAGCCAGTCCAGCAAGGGGCGGTAGAACCCGTCGGTGTCGATCAGCACCATCGGCTTGGTGTGCTGGGCGAGGGTGGCGGTGGTCCAGACCTCGAACAACTCGTCCAGGGTGCCCAGCCCGCCGGGCAGGGTGAGGAAGGCGTCCGACTTGTCGATCATCAGAGTCTTGCGGCTGGCCATCGAGTCGGTCACCAGCAGCTCGTCCGAGGCCAGGTCGGCGACCTCCAGGTCGACCAGCGACTGCGGGATCACGCCGACGGTGCGCCCGCCGGCGGATCGGGCGCCGTCCGCCAGCGCGCCCATCATGCCGACACAGCCACCACCGCTGACCAGCGTGTGCCCCCGTCGGGCCAGCTCCGCGCCGGTCTCGGCGGCCAGGTCCAACCAGCGCTGATCGAGGGTACGAGAGGAGGCGCAGAAGACGCAGATCGCCGCCATCAGTCGTGGTCCCGAGCCTGTTCGGCTGCCGCCTGCTGGTCTGCGCCGGTGCGGGCGACGGCCTCCTCGCGGACCGCCTCCTGCTCGGCGGAGAGAGCGGCCTCTGAAGCGACGATGTACCGGACCGCCTCGTTGACGTCGTCAGTGAGGCAGATCAGGTCCAGGTCGACCGGCCCGATCTTGCCGGTGGCGGCCATCGTGTCGCGCAGCCAGTCCAGCAGACCCTGCCAGTAGGAGACGCCCATGAGCACCACCGGGAACCGGGTGACCTTGCCGGTCTGCACCAGGGTGAGCGCCTCGAACAACTCGTCCATGGTGCCGAACCCGCCGGGCAGTACGACGAACGCCTGGGCGTACTTGACGAACATCGTCTTGCGGGCGAAGAAGTAGCGGAAGTCGATGGCAAGGTCGACCCAGTCGTTGATGCCCTGCTCGAACGGAAGCTCGATGCCGAGCCCCACGGAGAGCCCGTTGGCCTCGCTGGCGCCCCGGTTGGCGGCCTCCATCACGCCGGGCCCACCTCCGGTGATCACCGCGTAGCCGGCCCGGGCCAGCGCACCGCCCAACTGCTCGGCCAACTGGCACTCGGCGCTGTCCGGCGCGCTGCGCGCCGAGCCGAAGACGCTGACCGCGGACGGCACGTCGGCGAGGGTGTCGAAACCCTCGACGAACTCGGCGAGGATGCGCAGCGCGCGCCAGGCGTCCTTGGTCTTCCAGTCGCCCCGCCCCCGCGAATCAAGCAGTCGCTGGTCGGCGGTGCTGCTCGGGATCGCCCCTCTGCGCAGGGTGACCGCACCGCGATGCCGCTCCTGTCCGCGACCGCGACCGGCCTCCCGCCCGTTGCTCTGGCTCATGGGGCAACCGTAGTGGAGCAGCACCGCCCGGGTGCGCGGGGCGGGGACGCCGAGAAATTGTTCGGATCATGGGCAACTATTCGGCGCTCCCGTACGTCTTACTATTCACATACCGGGTATGCCCCGGCGCGCGCCTTCGGGGGAGGAGACAGCGTGATCAGCAACAGCGAGATGATCCGGATTCGTCGCCAGATGCAGCGACGGATCCGAGACGTGGTGGCCGAACGCCGCCGCATCCGCCAGCAGAACCCGATCCCCATCTCCCCCACCCCGTCCGGAGCCGATCAAGAGGTTTGCGTCGCCGACAATGGGCCAGGCTGACGCAAACCTCTTGATCACCGAACACTCCGGCGGGGGTCAGGCCGGGGCTAGCCAGCGGTGGAGGGTTGCCGCGCCGTCGCGGATCTTGCTGATCTCGACGTGCTCGTCGGGGTGGTGGGCGAGGTTCGGGTCGCCCGGGCCGAAGTTCAGCGCGGGAATGCCCATCGCCGCGAACCGGGCCACGTCGGTCCAGCCCAGCTTGCCGATCGGCGCGGCGCCGACCGCCGCCAGGAACTCCTTCGCGGGGGCCGCGTCGAGCCCGGGCGCGGCACCGGCAGCCGTGTCGGTGACTTTCAGCTCGAAGCCGGCGAACACCTCACGCAGGTGCGCCTCCGCCTCGGCCGGGGTGCGGTCCGGGGCGAACCGGTAGTTGACCTCGATCTCACACAGGTCGGGGACCACGTTGCCGGCCACCCCACCGTTGATCCGCACCGCGTTCATGCCCTCGCGGTAGTCGCAGCCGTCGATGGTGACCCGGCGTGCCTCGTACGTCTGGAGGCGTCGCAGCACCTCGCCGGCGGCGTGGATGGCGTTGACCCCGTGCCAGGAGCGCGCCGAGTGGGCGCGTACGCCGGTCGTGGTGACCACCGAGCGCATGGTGCCCTGGCAGCCCGCCTCGACGATGCCGTACGTCGGCTCCAGCAGCACGGCGAAGTCCGCCTGCAACCACTGCGGGAATGCCTGGGCGACGAGGTTGAGCCCGTTGTACCGCGACTCGATCTCCTCGGCCTCGTAGAAGAAGTACGTCACGTCGTAGCGCGGCTCGGGCAGCGTCACCGCCAGGTGCAGCGCGTACGCGGTGCCGGACTTCATGTCGGAGGTGCCGCAGCCGTACATCAGGTCGCCGCGCATCGTCGACGGGAAGTTGTTGTTCAACGGCACCGTGTCGAGGTGCCCGGCCAGCACGACGCGCTGCGACCGACCGAGGTCGGTACGGGCCATCACCGTGTTGCCGTGCCGGTGGGTGGTCAGGTGCGGTACGGCCCGCAGCACCTCTTCGACACAGTCGGCGATCGCCTTCTCGTTGAGGGACACGGACTCTATGTCGACCAGAGCGCGGGTCAGCTGCACCGGATCGGCGAGGACCTCGGGGGTCAGCGGGTTCTCCATGGTTCGCACGGTACCTTCAGGTCTGTCAGCGCGAGGAGCGAGCCGAGGTCAGCCCGGCCGTGACCGAGAGGTGTAACAGTGACGTCCGCAGATTCCGCCTGGGGCATCGGCCTGGCTACGGTCACCGCAGACGAGCAGGTGCTCGACACCTGGTACCCGACCGGCAAGCTGGGCCTGGGCGAGCTGCCGCTGGTCGCCGGCGAGGACAAGGCGGACGTGCTCGACCTGCCGCCGGCCGCGCTCGGTGACCGGTCCCTGCCTGGCCTGCGTACCGTGCAGGTCGTGACCGTGATCGGCTCGTTGGACGACCCGATCAAGGACGCCTCCGACGCGTACCTCCGGTTGCATCTGCTCTCGCACCGCCTGGTGCGACCCAACCAGCTCAACCTGGACGGCATCTTCGGCAAGCTGGCCAACGTGGCCTGGACGTCCGCCGGGCCGTGCCCCCCGGAGCGGGTGGACGAGCTGCGGGTGATCGAGCGGGCTGCCGGCCGGCACCTGGCGGTGTACGGGGTCGACAAGTTCCCGCGCATGACCGACTACGTGGTGCCCTCCGGTGTGCGGATCGCCGACGCCGACCGGGTCCGTCTCGGCGCGCACCTGGCCGCCGGCACCACGGTGATGCACGAGGGCTTCGTGAACTTCAACGCCGGCACCGTCGGCACCTCGATGGTCGAGGGGCGGATCGTGCAGGGCGTGCTGGTCGGCGACGGCTCAGACATCGGTGGCGGGGCCTCCATCATGGGCACCCTCTCCGGCGGCGGCACCGACAAGATCAGCATCGGTGAGCGCAGCCTGGTCGGCGCGAATGCCGGCGTCGGGATCTCGCTCGGCGACGACTGCGTGGTCGAGGCCGGCTGCTACATCACCGCCGCGTCGAAGATCACGCTCCCTGACGGCCGGGTGGTCAAGGCCCGGGAGCTGTCCGGCGTCGACGGCCTGCTGTTCTGGCGCAACTCGGTCACCGGTGGGCTGGAGGCCCGGCCGCGCACCGGTCGGGGCATCGAGCTGAACGCAGCCCTGCACGCCAACGACTGACGGCCCCTCCGGGTCCGCGGCGCTCGGCCGCGGACCCGGACGGGGTACGCCTCAGCGCAACCGGTACGCCTGGATGATCCGTTGGGTCACCGTGTTGCCGGCGGTGTCCCGGGCGGTGGCCCGCAGCGACACGTGGCCGGCGCCGGCCGGATGCCGCAACAGGGCCACCCAGCCATCGGTCGAGGTGCGGACCAGCTTCGCCCTGCCCCAGGTCTTCCCGCCGTCGTAGGAGACGTCGACGGTGAGCTTCTTTACCCGGTTGGCCGCTGCGCCGGGCTGCCGCTGCACCCGTACCGGTACGACGAAGCCCTGACCGGCCGGAGCACTGTTGTCGACCCGCAGCGTCGGCGCGAAGCGCACCGCCGACAGGGGCAGTCGGGCCGGCGTCTCACCGGCGACGTGCCTCGACCGGAAGGTCCAGCTGGATTCGACCTCGGTGCTCAGGTCGGTGAAGCTCCGCTTCGCCGACGTGACGAGCCGGTAGTCCGCAGCACCCGGTGGCACTGTGAACTCCCCGTAGCCGGCGTACTCGCTCTCGCCGACCAGCTTGCCGTTGCGCCAGAGCTTGGTGTGCTCACTGTCGGTCAGCGAGGCGCCGGGGTGCCCGGCCGCGTCGCTGAAGATCGGCACGTCGGCCAGGATGGTGTCGCCGACCCGGGAGACGCTCTGGTGCGGCCAGCGCGGTTTCGGGAAGGACGGTGAGTACGGCGCCTGGTTCCAGATCTCCTTGACCGTCCGCCCGGCACGGTAACTGGTGGGGACGGAGAAGAGCGCCGCGTTCGGGTTCAACCAGCCTTCCTCGTCCACCGTCCCGAAGTAGATCTCGGATTCCCACTTCACGTTCCTGGTGTTGTAGTGCTCGACCCGCTGGCCGGGCACGACTGTGGGGATGACCACAGCGGAATAGCCGACGTTGTACTCCAGTTCGGGGATCACGATCCGCTCGGCCACCGTGCCCGGGTGGCCACCGCGGAACTGGTGCACGACGGTGGCCAGGTCCCGCCGGGTGTAGTCGCGGACGAACCCGGTGGGCATCCGGCCCGGGATCGCCTCTGCCAGCGCGTACAGGTACGGGCTGTTGGCCACTTCCGGCGTGGTCCAGTTGCTGCTGACTGTGGAGACGAACGTGTCGGCGGAGACCGGCTTGCCGATCTGACCGCTGGTCAGGCCGGTGAACGTCTCCGCCCAGAGCCCGACCCCGTACCCACTGCCGTCGTCGGCGGTGAAGTTGCCGCTGAGGTCGACCAGTTGCGGGACGGCGGTCCGTTCCGGAACGGTCGTCCGCACCGTCCTGGCGCGACGGGCGTCCACGACGATCCGGGTGTCCCGCTCGACGGTCACCCCGGGCTGCATCAACAGGGACATCCCGCGCTGCTCGTCCTCCGGACCGGGCTCGAAGACGAGGCCACTCAGGCCGTAGTGTCCCTTGGGCACCCGCACGGTGGCCACCCCGTCGGAACTGACGAGGTCCCAGAAGCCGAAGGCGTCCAGTCCGACCAGTAACGTCCAGTGGTCCGCGGTGCGCGCGCCGGCACGGTTCAGGTGCTGCACGGTGAGCGTGTAGCTCTCCACCTCCCGGTTCACGGCCAGCGGGGTGACAGCTACCGCAGCACCGGACCGGGCCACGATCCGCCCGGTCCAGTAACCGTCGGCGTCGCCGACCCGGGTGTCAGTGGTGACGGTCGTGGCGGCCGTGCCACCTGCCGGCACTGTGAGTTGCTCGGCGCCCAACTGGAAGAGGCCGACCGGCAGCGCCCGACCCCCGGGGCCGGCGCCCTCGATGCTCAGGTCCACGGTGACCGGGGCCGGACCGTCGTTGCGCCAGGTCACCGTGCGGGTGATCGGAACGTCGTCAGCGTGCGGCCAGAGCGTGCGCCCGAACGAGACGCTCACCGGGTCGGTGGTGAGTTGCTGGGTGATGGCGTGTGCGACGTCGACCCGCCCGGCACCCTGCTGGTAGGCCGTCTGGTCCGGGTGCGGCTTGGCGGCTGCCATCAGGGTGGCCTTGAGCCGGTCAGCGCGCCATCCGGGGTGCTGCTGGGCCAGCAGCGCGGCCGACCCGGCCACGTGCGGGGTGGCCATCGAGGTGCCGGAGAGCGTGACGTAGCGGTCCCCCACCGGATCACCGATGACACCGTTGGCGGACCGGGCGGCGACGATGTCGACGCCGGGCGCGGTGATGTCCGGCTTCAGCGCGTCGTCTCCGACTCGCGGGCCCCGGCTGGAAAAGTCGGCCAGGTCGTCGTCGCGGTCCACCGCGCCGACTGCGAGCCCGGCGTCGGCGCTGGCCGGGGAGCCGACCGAACCGTCCGAGCCGTCGTTGCCGGCGGCGAGGACGAACAGCGTGCCGGTCTGCGCGGTCAGGGTCTGCACCGCCTCCTCCAGCGGGTCGACCTCGGGGGTGTCCCAGCCACCGAGGCTCATGTTGATCACTGCGGCCTTCTTCTCGACCGCGGCCCACTGCATGCCGGCGAGGATCGCCGACTCGGGGCAGCCGTTGTCCTCGCAGACCTTGCCGTCCAGCAGCGTCGCGTCCGGTGCCACGCCCCGGTACTTGCCGCCGGAGGCCGCGCCGGAGCCCGCGATCGTCGAGGCCACGTGGGTGCCATGGCCGACAGTGTCGCGAGCGTCGGTGGCCTCCGTGAAGTTGCGCGCCTCGGCCACCTTGCCGGCCAGGTCCGGGTGGGTCGCGTCGACGCCGGTGTCCAGCACCGCGACGGACACTCCGGCACCGGTGAACCCGGCCGCCCAGGCGGCGGGCGCGCCGATCTGCGGCACGCTGTGGTCGAGGCTCACCTGCCGACGTCCGTCCAGCCAGATCCGCTCGACGCCCCCCGCCGCGTCGAGCCGGGCCCCAGCTCGACCGGTGGCGAGAGTCGCCCACACCGCACCGAGGGAGGACTTGTCGCTGTTCAGAGCGGCACCGCGGATCACCGGCAGGTCGCGGGTCAGCCGCGTGCCGGGCAGGGCGGCCGGGGCACGCCGGGCGGTCCCCGTCGAGCCGTACGACACCAGCAGCGGCAGGGTGCTGCGCCTGGTGTCGTCGTAACCCGCCTCGACCAGCCCGGTGATGTCGAAGAGTCGCCGGTCCACCTGGCCGGAGCGCAGCAACGGCAGCGCGTCGGTCGGCATCACGGTGAGGCGTCCGCGCTCGCGCTGGACGAGGAACTGCACGTCCTCGCGGCCGGCGCCGCGCCGGACCGAGGCACCGGACGCGGTGACTGTGACCCGGTCACCGGTGATCAGCGTGACGGTGGTCGAGCGGTTGGCGATGGGTCCACCCGGAGTGGACTGTTTGTCGGTGCCGCCCGGTGGGGCGGGCGCGGCGGCCGTGGCTGAGGCGGGAGCCGGCGCGGAGAGCGCCAGCGCGAACACGAGGCCGAGAGCGGCCAATCTTCTTCCCTGGTGCAACGGATCCTCCTGGTCAAGCGTCTTGATGGATGGAGTCACATTGACAACCCAGAATTGCATACCGGGTATGCAAAAAGAAGGCCAGAAAGTGACGGACCCGCCACGAGCCGACGAACCGGCCGGCATGATCGGGCGGTGACCTCCATGAAGGACAGAATGCTCGCCGGCGAGCCATACATCGCCGACGATCCCGAACTCATCGCCGATCTGGACCGGGCCGCCCGGCTGATGGAGCGCTTCAACACCACCCCGGCGGCCGATCCGCAGGCCCGGATCACGGCACTGCGTGAACTCCTCGGCGAACTCGGCGAGGACACCTGGATCCGCCCACCGTTCTACTGCGACTACGGCTGGCAGATCCGGATCGGCCCCCGCAGCTTCGTCAACTACAACGCGGTCTTCCTCGACGTCGCTCCGATCACCCTCGGCGCGGACGTCCAGGTCGGCCCCAACGTGCAGCTGCTCACCCCGACGCATCCGGTCGAACCCGGCCCGCGACGGGACAAGTGGGAGGCGGCCAAGCCGATCACCATCGGCGACAACGTGTGGCTCGGCGGTGGCGCGATAGTCCTGGCCGGCGTGACGATCGGCGCGGACACCGTCGTCGGCGCGGGCGCGGTGGTCACCCGGGACCTGCCCGCCAATGTGGTGGCCGTCGGCAACCCGGCCCGGCCGGTCCGCGAACTCGGCTAGACCGTCGGTGGATCTGACAGGCGGACGACCAGGTCAGCCCGGTCGGCGGTGGGGGTGATCACGGCGGCGTTCGACTCGTCGCTGCCCAGTGCCCACGCCCGCGCCTGCTCCGGAGAGCGACCGAACGCCTCGTGCCGGGCGGTCAGCCGGCGGTGCCGCACCTCCGCGTCCAGGTCGAGAAACCATGCCTCGTGCAGCAGTGGTCGGATCTCCTGCCAGGGGAAAGCCGGCAACAGCAGATAGTTGCCCTCGGTCACCACCAACCGGACCGACGGCAACACCTCGATCGCGCCGGCCACCGGCTCCTCCAACTCCCGGCGGAACTCCGGCGCGTAGACCGACGTCGGCTCCAATCGGCGCAGCCGGCGCAGCAACGAGACGTACCCGTTGGCGTCGAAGGTGTCCACGGCGCCCTTGCGGTCGGCGCGGCCCAGGCGCACCAGTTGCGTCTGCGCCAGGTGGAAACCGTCCATCGGCACCAGGCAGGCGGCCGGCCCGATCTCGGCGACGATCCGTTCCGCCAGGGTGGACTTCCCGGCGCCCGGTGCGCCGGCGATGCCGAGCAGCTGTCGCGGGCCGGCCTCGGCGAGCGCCGACGCCCGCGCCACCAACTCGTCGACGGACAGCACCCCGGCCGGCGGCATCAGCCCAGAACCGGGTCGCTGATGGTGAACCGCGCCTGCACCGCCGCCTGCACGGTCTGCGGCTGCGGGTCCAGCTCAAGCTCCGGCGGACCACCGCCCGCGCCACCGCCTCGAGCGAAGGCCGCAGCGGCGAACATCGGTCGGTCGGCGGGACCCGCGTCGGCCAGCTCGATCAACGAGGTGACCCGGGCGCCCAGCGCCTCCGCGTACTCTCGGGCCCGCAGCAGCGCGTCGCTGATCGCGGCGTGCCGAACCGCACGGTGGGCGGGGCTGTCCGGGCGAAGCTCCCACCAGGGGCCGGCCACCTCGACCTGGTCCTGGTCGGCGAGCCGGAGCATCAGCTCACCCAGCGCGGTGAAGTCGGTGACAGTGACGGTGGTGGTGACTCTGCCGTGCCAGGCGACCACCCGCTCACCCGAGCGCCGGGTCTCCGGCCGCACCCGCAGGTCGCCGGTCTCCCGCCGCGCCACCGCCGGCCCGGAGCCGTCCAGCAGCACCCGGACCGCCGCGGCCCGCTCGGCCAACCGGGTCAGCGTCGCCTCCCGGTCCCGGTCGCGGGCTGTCGCGGTGACCGCGAACCGGGCCAGCTCGGGAGGCACCTCCCGGTACGCCTCGCCGCGCACCTGCACCACCGGACCGTCCATCGCCATGCCCCTCAGCCTAGCCAGCGACGGGGCGCCGCGCCGCGTAGGAGATGGTGTCCCCGTCGACGTGCAGGCCGGCCAGGTAGCCGCCGGCCACCCCCAGCTCGCGCAACCAGGACACCTCTGCGGCGTGGTCGCCACCGGCCGGGAACTGTCTGTCGTCCACGTCGAACCGCCGGTCGCGCAGCGCCACCCGGGAGGCCCGCGCCTCGTCGTAGCGTGCGGTCAGCGCCGGGGCGTCCTCAGCGCGCAGCGCGGTGGTCAGGTCGTCCAGGAACGCGGTGACCTCGGCCAGCTCACGCAGCACCCGGTCCCGGTTGCCGAGCAGCATGTTGGCGGTCCGATCGGCCGGGGTTCCGGCGACCCGGGTGCCGTCGGAGAAGCTGCCGGCGGCGAGCGCGAGGATCGCGTCGCGCAGCGGTGCGCGTTGCACGGCGCCGGCCAGCGCGCCAGCGAGCAGGTGCGGCACGTGTGACGCGAGCGCGGCGGCCGAGTCGTGCTCCGTGGCGGACATCGGCACCACCCGGGCCTCGAAGACCTCCACCAGCAGCTCGGCCAGCCAACGGAACGCGGTGGTGGCCGGGCCGGGCGCCGGACAGAGCACCCAGGCCGCGCCGGTGAGCAGGTCCGGGCGTGCGGCCGTCAAGCCCGCCCGGTCGGTGCCCGCCATCGGGTGACCGGGCACGAACCGGTGCGTCAGCCCGTGCGCGGCGGCGAACGCCGCCACCTGCTCCTTGGTGCTACCGACGTCGGTGAGCACACAACGCTCACCGGTCATCGCCGCCACCTCGACCAGCGTCGCCGGCAGAGTGGGCAACGGTCCGCACAGGAAGACCACGTCCCGGCCGGTCACCGCCTCGACCAGGCGGTCCGGCGCGGGTACGCCCACCCGACGGGTCTCCCGCCGGGTGGCCTCGTCCGGGTCCCACCCGACCACGTCGATGCCGGCGGCGACCATCCGGAGCAGCACCGAGCCACCGATCAGGCCGGTGCCGACGACCGCGGCCCGTACCCGCGCACCCGGCCTGTCCACCATGCTCGACCGCCCGGCGCCGCGATCAGGCGAGGCGCGCCGCGACGCCGGCGATGTGCTCGTCGGACTCGGTCAGCGCGACCCGGACATGCTGCCCGGCCGTCGGGCCGTAGAAGACGCCGGCGGCGACCAGGATGCCGCGTCGGGCCAGCCAGTCGACCGTCTGCCAGCAGTCCTCGCCCCTGGTCAGCCAGAGGTAGAGGCCCGCCTCGGAGTGCTCGAGCGTGAACCCGGCACCGGTGAACGCCGCGGCGAGCACCTCCCGCCGGGCGCGGTAACGCTCCCGCTGCTCCTCGGCGTGTCGCTCGTCCTCCAGCGCGGCGACCATGGCCGCCTGCACCGGCGCGGGCACGATCATGCCGGCGTGCTTGCGGACCTTGAGCAGCTCGGCGACGAGCGTCGGGTCGCCGGCCACGAACCCGGCCCGGTAGCCGGCGAGGTTGGACCGCTTGGAGAGCGAGTGCACGGCCAGCACCCCGGGGTAGCTGCCCCCGCTGACCTGCGGAGACAACACCGAGACCGGGTCGGCCGACCAGCCCAGGGGCAGGTAGCACTCGTCGCTCGCGACCACCGCGCCACGTTCGCGGGCCCAGTCGACCACCTTGCGCAGGTGCTCCGCGGGCAGCACCCGGCCGGTCGGGTTGCCGGGCGAGTTGACCCAGACCAACCGGACCCTCGGGGTCGGCCCGAGCGAGGTGAGCGAGTCGGTACGGACGACTGTGGCGCCGGCCAGGCGGGCGCCATCCTCGTAGGTGGGGTACGCGACCGACGGCACCACCACCACGTCACCCGGGCCGATGCCGAGCAGCGTGGGCAGCCAGGCCACCAGCTCCTTCGAGCCGATGGTCGGCAGCACACCGAGACCGTCGACGCCGGCGCCACAGGCTCGGGACACCCACGCCGCGATGGCGGCCCGCAACGCCGGGGTGCCGGCGGTCAGCGGGTAACCGGGAGCGTCGGACGCGTCAGCCAACGCCCGCCGGATCACCTCGGGCACCGGGTCGACCGGCGTACCCATGGAGAGGTTGATCAGGCCCTCCGGATGCGCCGCGGCCAACGTGGCCGCGGCGTCCAGGGTGTCCCAGGTGAACTCGGGCAGCCGCGACGAGACCGGCGCGGGCCGGTTCAGTGGCCCTCGCCGCGCGGCGGCTGCGCGGCGACGAAGGTGGCGTCCTTCTCCACCTTGCCGACCTTCGAGGCGCCACCGGGCGAGCCCAGGTCCTCGAAGAACTCGTAGTTCGCGCCGGTGTAGTCCTTCCACTGCTCCGGGACGTCGTCCTCGTAGAAGATCGCCTCTACAGGGCAGACGGGCTCACAGGCACCACAGTCGACGCACTCGTCGGGGTGGATGTAGAGCATCCGATTGCCCTCGTAAATGCAGTCGACCGGGCACTCCTCGATGCATGCCTTGTCGAGCACATCTACGCACGGCTCGGCGATGATGTAGGTCACCGGTCTTCTCCTCCGCAAGACTCGCCGCGATCTCCCGCGACGGTAAGAGCCTAGTATCTCGCCGGGGAGGGGGTCGATCGTGCTCCGACAGCAGGATGTGGGACACCGAATCGTGGTCCGCCGGATTGTGGGGATTCGCGAAGGCCGCCCACTATTTTCCGATGCCCTCGGCGAGCTGGTCGAGCTGAGCGAGACTCATCTCACGCTGGCCACCGCGCAGGGGCCGCTTCGGGTCCCGGTGGCGCAGGTCCACCGCGCCAAGCGCGTCCCGCCGACCCGTCGGCCGACCGCCGCGGCGGTCGTCGCGCTGGAGCGGGCCGCTGACGAGGCCTGGCCCGCACCGACCCGGGGCCGACTCGGTGACTGGCTGCTCCGGTCGGCCGAGGGCTGGACCGGGCGCGCCAACTCGGCGCTGCCGATCGGCGACCCGGACCGACCACTGGCCGCCGCGGTCGACGCGGTGGAGCGCTGGTACGCCGAGCGAGGGCAACCCGCCCTGATCAACACGCCGCTGCCCCTCGCCGCCCCGGTCGGCGCCGAACTGGACGACCGCGGCTGGGGCACCCGCCCGCCGACGCTGGTACAGACCGCGCCGCTGCCCCTGCCGGCGCCGACGCCCGCCAGCGGCCAGGCCGACGGGTGGGGTGGTGCGGTCGTCGAGCTGGCCGCCGCGCCCAGCGACGAATGGCTGGCCATCGCCGCCGGCCGCAAGGGCGGCCTGCCGGACGCCGCCCGACACGTCCTCACCGCCGTGGGCCAGGTCCGCTTCGCCCACGTGTACGCCGACAGCGCCCTGGTGGCCGTCGGCCGCGGCACCGTGACCGGCCAGGGACGCTGGTTGGGCCTCAGCCTGATCGAGGTGGTACCGGCGGCCCGCCGCCAGGGACTGGCCCGCCGCGTGATCCACGAGCTGGCCAGTTGGAGCGTGTCAGGTGGCGCGACGCACGCGTTCCTCCAGGTCGAGCAGCGCAACGCGGCGGCGGTCGCGCTCTACCAGCGGCTCGGCTTCGTCACCCACCACACCTACCTGACCCGGGTCGCCCCGAACTGACTCGCTGAGGCGGCCGGCACCGCGCGCACGTATGCCCGACCTGGCCGACGGGCTGCGCGGTGGTCAGCGGCGGACGACCCGACGGGGCTTCGCGGCCTTGACCTCGGCGTACCGCTTGAGCTGCTGAGAGCGGTAGTCACGGCCGAGCGCGGTGAGCACCAGATAACCGATCAGCAACCCGGCGCCGCTGGCGAGCAGGTAGAGCCAGATCTGGGCGAAGAACGTCCCCGCGCCGCCGGCGAACGGGTCGTGACCGACCAGCAGAGGCCCGACCAGGACAGTCAGCAGCATCGCCACCGGCACCACGAGGGCCATGTCGGCAGCCCAGCCCGCCAGCGGCCGGCGACGACCCCAACGGAAGGCGACCACGGCGAGGATCAGGCCGATCACCGTGAACATCGCCAGCGACACCCGGTCGGCGGCGGTGTCGTCACCGTCGAAGCCGAGCCGGATGATCAGTCGGGCGACCACGTTGACCGCGAACAGCGCCGCAACGAGCACCCCGAGGTCACGCCACCGCTTGTCCATCGCCGGACCCTCCTGCCGTACGCCCCGTCGCGGGGTTCGCATCCCTGGCAGGAATATCTACCACCCTTACCTGGGAGCCGTCATCACCCGGCAGCGGCCGGAACCAGCCCGGCGTCAGCCGCCGAGCATGGTCGGCTGTGGGGCGAGGATCTGTCGGAAGCCCATCACCGCGAAGGTCATCGCGCCGGCCACGATGATGGCCAGCCCGACCCAGTTGTCGCCAGCCAGCAACAGGTCGCCCTCGTTGGTCCGGATCGCGGCGACCGCCATCAGCGCGAACCACGGCACCGCCGGCAGCGCGACCGCCCAGCGACGGCCGACCGCCTCGTACGCGAACCAGCTCAGCAGGATGTTGGCGCCGATGGCGAGGAGCACCGACACGCCGACCAGGTGCCCGCCGACGCGGAGCGTGGCGAGCAGCAGCTCCAGTACGCCGGTCAGCACACCGGCGATGACCACGACGATCCCACCGACCAGCCGGACGCCCAGGTCCAGCAGCCGCGGCGGTGGCCCCGCCGGGGGCGGGGCTTCCTGGTCCTCCACGACCGTCATCGGTGCGGCCGGCAGGGTCACCGGGAACCCGCCGCCGCGACCGGGGACCGGTCCGGGGCGGTCTCCGTGGGCAGGCCGGCGAAGAGGTCGTCCTCCCAGCCGTACGGCCCCGCGCCGGGACCCTTCTCACCCAGCGCGAGGGTGAAGAACTCCACGCCCATGAACTCGCCACCGAAGTTGCCGGCGATCGAGTAGAGCCACGAGTTGGCCGGGATCTGGGTGGCGTGCGCCCGCATCGCGGCCTCCTTGGCCGTGTGCTGGTCGGTGCCGTCGATCCGGGCGGCGATCTGGGCGTCCGGGGTGCCGAAGGGCAGGTCGGCGATGTCCTCGATGCCGCCGAACGGGTTGTCGGACGACTCCGCGAAATGCGTCATGCCGGCCTCCAGGACGCTGAGCGGCAGGGCCGTCCAGTAGACCTTGAGCGGGGCGCAGCCCTCCTCGGCTGCCAGCTCGACGGCGCGCATGGCCACCCGGTGCGCCTGGATGTGGTCGGGGTGGCCGTAGAAGCCGTTCGGGTCGTACGTGACGAGGACCTGCGGGCGTACCTCTCGCAGGATCTCCACGAGGTGCCCGGCGGCCTCGTCGAGGTCGGCCTGCCAGAACGCCCGGGGGTGCTCGTTCGTCGCGAGCCCCATCATCCCGGAGTCACGGTAGCGGCCGGCGCCGCCGAGGAAACGGTGGTCGCTGACGCCGAGCGCGACGCACGCGGCGGCCAGCTCGGCCACCCGGTAACCGCCGAGCTGGTCGGCCTCGGCGGCGGCGAGCTGCGCCAGCGCCGGCACGTGGATCTCGCCCTCCTCGCCGAGCGTGCAGGTCACCAGCGTGACGTGCGCGCCGTCGGCGGCGTAGTGGGCCATCGTCGAGCCGGTGCCGATCGACTCGTCGTCGGGGTGCGCGTGGACCAGCAGCAGGCGGCGGTCGGGCAGCATCGTCACGACGGTCACTCTAACTGGCGGTTCGGCCCAGCCAACGCTGACGCGTCCGCCCAGGTCGGCCACATCACCCCCGCTCCCGCTCTACGATTTGGCGTGTGGACTTTCCGGAGCTGGCCGCCCGCACCCGCCGGTTCAGCCACGGCGCGCCACGCGCTGTCTCGGTGGCTGAGGACGGCTCCCGGGTGATCTTCCTGCGTTCCGCCGGCCCCGAGGATCCGGCGGACGCGCTCTGGCTGTTGGACGTGAGCACCGGCGAGGAGCGGCTGGTCGCCGATCCGGCGACCCTGCTGGGCGAGGGCGGGGACGTCCGCTCCCTCGCCCCCGGCGAACGCGCGCTCCGCGAGCGGCTGCGGCTCAGCGCCGCCGGCATCGGCTCGTACGCGTTGGACGCGGCCGGCCGGGTTGCGGTGTTCGCGCTGGCTGGGCGGTTGTTCCGGGCCGACCTGGTGCACGGCGACGTGGTGGAGGTGGTGACCGCCGGCCCGGTGCTGGACCCACGTCCGGACCCGAGCGGGCAGCGGCTGGCGTACGTGACGGACGCTGCCGAAGGGGTGCGTCGGGGTGAACTGCGGGTGATCGACCCCGACGGCACCGACACCCTGCTGGCCGGCGAGGACGCCGGGGTGAGCTGGGGGTTGGCCGAGCACATCGCGGCGGAGGAGTTCGGCCGGTTCCGGGGGTACTGGTGGGCGCCGGACAGCCGTTCGGTGCTCGCCGCCCGGGTCGACGAGTCCCGCCTGGAGCGGTGGCACCTGCACGACCCGGCCGAGCCGGCGAGCCCGCCGACCGCCGTCGCGTACCCCCGGGCCGGTGGGCCGAACGCGGAGGTCAGCCTGCACCTGCTGGACCTGGACGACGGCTGGGTCGACGTGCACTGGGACCGGGAGACCTACCCGTACCTGACCGGGGTGAGCTGGGGTGAGGGCACTCCGTTGATCACCGTGCTACGCCGTTCGCAGCAGCACGGGCTGGTGCTTGCGGTCGACCCGCGCACCGGTGAGACGCAGGTGCACGCCGAGCTGGCCGATCCGCGCTGGGTCGAACCGATCGCCGGCACCCCCGCGCACCTGCCGGACGGCCGCGTACTGGTCGGTGGGGAACTGGCCCACGACGGGTACGACGCCCGATGCCTGTTCGCGGACGGCACCCTGCTCACCCCGCCGTCGCTGTACGTACGACGGGTGGTGGGTCGGCTGCCGGCCGCCACCGGCCCGGCCGACCTGCTGGTGGAGGCGAGCGACGGCGAGCCGAGCGAGCGGCACCTGTTCCGGGTCCGCACCACCATCGGCGGTGGGGTGGACGCGCGTCGGCTCACCACCGACTCCGGCTGGTACACCGCCGCCGTGGGCGGGGACGTGCTGGCCGTCGGAGTCGCGTCGCTGGATCACGCCGGGGTGCGCTGGACGGTGCGTCGCGGCGATCAGGAGATCGCCGAGCTGCGCTCGTTCGCCGCCGCCCCGCCGTATTCTCCGCTGCCGCTGCTCGAACGGGTGACCGACCGGCGGCTGCCGGCGGCGGTGCTCTACCCGGACAACCACGTGACGGGCCGGCGGCTGCCGGTGCTGCTGGACATCTACGGCGGCCCGGGGCACCAGGAGGTCGTGGCGGCGCGGGCCGCGTGGTTGGAGCGGCAGTGGTGGGCCGACGCCGGGTTCGCGGTGGTCACCATCGACAACCGGGGTACGCCGGGCGTCGCGCCGTCGTTCGAGAAGGCGATCCACCGGCGGGTCGCCGACGTGATCCTGACCGACCAGATCGACGCGCTCACCGCGCTCGCCGGCAAGCACCCGGACCTGGACCTGGGACGGGTGGGCGTGCGCGGTTGGTCGTTCGGCGGGTGGCTGGCCGGCTTGGCGGTGCTGCGGCACCCGGAGCTGTTCCGGTGCGGAATCGCGGGTGCCCCGGTGACCGACTGGGCGCTGTACGACACCGCGTACACCGAGCGTTATCTGGGGTTGCCGGAAGACGGCCAGGACATCTACGCGCACCACTCGCTGGTCGAGTTGGCCGCCGAGCCGGTCACCAGCCCGGACCACGCCCGCCCGTTGCTGCTGGTGCACGGCATGGCCGACGACAACGTGGTGGCCGCGCACACCCTCCGGCTCTCGGCCGCCCTGTTGAGCACCGGCCGACCGCACGCCGTGCTGCCGCTGACCGGCGCTACGCACATGGCCGCGAACGGCACCGCCGAACGGCTACTCCCCCTGGAGCTGGAGTTCCTCCGCACCCACCTGCTGTGAGCAGCGTTCTGTCACGGGAAGCTGCCCGGGACGGTTCGGCGTCGGGGCGGTGACAATGCAGCGGTGTCGGATCACACGAAGCAAATCCGGCGAGCCCTCAGTGCATCAACGACCCCACCGGGCCGATGTCCGCCGGGGCGGTGGCCGGGGCCGTGAATCTTGGACAGTTTCCGTCATTATGGAACGGAAACTGTCCAAGATCTCTTGTTCGCGCAGCGGCAAAGCCGACGGTGATCTTGGCGGCCCGCACCAGGCAGCTCCGGGCGGACACGTTGCGGCGGTTTCTGACGCAATCGGCGTCGCGGGATCTCAGGCGCGTGCGTCGTAGCGGGTCCGGGCTTCGAAGACGCGGTCCATGTGCGACTCGGCCCAGTCCTTGATCGCGATCATGACCGGGAACAGTTCATGACCGAGCGGGGTGAGCTCGTAGTCGACACGGACCGGCACCGAGGCGGTGACGGTGCGCGTGACCAGTCCGTCGCGCTCCAGGGTGCGCAGGGTCTGGGTGAGCATCTTCTGGCTGACGCCGGCGATGCGCTGAGCGAGCTCGCCGTGCCGCTGCGGGCCGTCGACCAGCGCGGGGATCACCAGGGCGACCCACTTGTCGGTGAGTTTGCTCAGCAGCTCACGGGTCGGGCACTGGTCAAGGAACGCGTCGTAGTCACGTTTCGCCTGTTCACGGCGCTGATCTGCGGTCGATGTCGCCATCTTCCCTCCCCTGGTGCCCTAGGCACTTTAAGGTACCTACTTTCTCACAGTGCTGATGATTCGTACGGTCGTGGTGAGAACGACATCCCACGAAGGAGACGGCGATGCGCGCAGTCAGCTATGCACAGTTCGGAGGACCGGAGGTCCTGCACGTGGCCGAGATGCCGGTGCCCGAGCCCGGGCCGGGGCAGGTACGGGTGCGGGTCGCGGCGTCGGTCGTCCATCCGGTCGATCTGATGGTCCGCTCCGGTCGGTTCCCGGCCCCGTTGCCGACCGGTCTGCCATACACGCCCGGTTGGGACGTTGCCGGCAGCGTCGACGCGGTCGGCCCATCGGTCGACGAGTACACGGTCGGCGACGAGGTCATCGGCTTCTCGCCATGGCTGCAAACCACTGCCGGCGCCCACGCCGAATACGTGGTCCTCGACGCTGCCTGGCTGACCTCCGCGCCCGCCGGTGTCCCCGCCACCGAGGCGGCGACCCTGCCGACCAACGGCCTCGCCGCCGCCCAGGCGCTCGACCTGCTCGCGCTCCCCGCGGGTTCGACAGTGCTCGTCACCGGTGCCGCCGGACAGGTCGGCGGGTTCGTTCTGGCGCTCGCCCGGTCGACCGGTCTGCACGCCACAGGACTCGCCGGGGCCGACGACCGCGAGTTCGTCGAGTCGCTGGGCGCGGGGTTCCTGTCCCGCACCGACGATCCGACGGGGACGTTCGACGCGGTCGTCGACCTGGCGGTGATCGGCTCCTCGCTGCTGGACCTCGTTCGGGACGGCGGCGGCTACGTGGCCGCGTCGCCCCCGCTCCGCCCGGAGCCGGTACGCGGAATCCGGACCTTCGCGCTGGAGGTGCTACCGGACGGAACCCGGCTCGGCGAACTGGTCAAACTCGTCACCAGCGGCGACATCCCGCTCCGGGTCGCTGACGTGTACCCCTTCGCCGACGCGGCGAGCGCCCACGAGCGGCTGGCCCAGGGCGGGGTGCGCGGCGGCGTCGTGATGGTTCCCTGATCCGGGGCGAAAGCTCGGCTGTCACGCCCGGTTGACCTACCTGGTGAACCTGGCGAGTCGGGCGGAGTGGCCGTCCTCTGGCTGGCTGGCAGGCCGCCAGCCGCGTCCGCTCCCGTCGAGGATGTACGGGTCAGGAGATTGAGGACGGCCAGCGGTGTCTCCGCCACTCGTACCATGTCGCGAAACCAGCAGGTGGGTCATCGACAGGCTCGCTGCCATCCAGCTCGCCGGGCGTCGGGATCTCGATGCCGGCAGCCCATTCGGCGAGTTCCGCGTCGGACATCGGCCACGTGGTGTGCGGCGCTTCCGCCTGCCGCCGATCCAGTCGCCGGCGCTGCTCGACTGGACTGACCTCGAAGTAGCGCAGCTCCACAAGCGCGCCCAGGTCTGCTGCCGCCTGGCGCAGGGCGGAGCGCTCGTCCCGACTCCAGAGGCCAAAGTCGATCACCACATTGTTGCCGAGTTCGAGCGCCCGCAGCCCGATCTCGATGAGTCGTCCCTCGATCACGTCCTGAGCCGACGACGGATTCTCAGGCCCGTAGAGAGCCTTCACCCATTCGTCCTTCGTGAGACGAAGTGCCGCCGACTCGATCTCGATGCGCCGAGCGGTGGTGGTCTTCCCGGTGCACGGCAGCCCTACCGTCAGGAACAGTGTTGGTCGCGTCATCGACGCCCCCTTCCGTTCGAACGCCCATCGCCGGCCGGCCGCGCCTCGTCATACGCCCGTACGGCAGTGGACGAGACGGCGGCCAGGTGCGGGCGAGGCGGCAGCCAGACGGTCTGGATGCCGAGTTGCTCGTTCATCGCGGCGAGCTGGTACTCGTAGCGGAGGTCGGCGGCGGTGCGCACGCCGCGAACGATGACCGTGGCACCTCGACGCGCGCAGTAGGCGGCGGTCAGCCCGGTCCAGGTGTCCACCTCGACATTGCCCCAGGCCGCCGGCATGGCGTCGCGTACGCGGGCCGCCCTGGCCGTGGCCTCGGCGGTTGGTTGCTTGTCGGCGTTCACCGCCAGCAACACGATGACCAGGTCGAACATCATCCGGGCACGCGCCACCAGGTCGCCGTGGCCGGGGGTGAACGGATTGAATGTGCCGGGATAGACCGCCAGCGAACCGCGCACCGACAGCACCGGCACAGCTGTCACCGCGACTCCAACCGCATGGCCCCGATCATCTCAGCCGTACTGGCCCCGACCCAACTCCGACTCGGCGCTCGCCGCCGACCTCCGGAGCTGCCATATCCACTGAGGGCTTGAATCTCAAGCCGCTTGAGATCGCATAGTGGGCGTCGTGGACAGAAACGAGCTGTACGCCATCGGGGACGTCGCCCGGCGGACCGGCAGGTGCCGCCCGACTCGCCGAGGGGCCGGTGTCGTCACGCTGGCATCTCAACTCACCCTGCTCGACGATCTTGCACTTCCTGTCGCGACACAACAGGCAATCCACTCATGTTGACGACCGAAACTGCAAGATCGGCGCGATCTTCTCGCTCGACACACGTTGATCTATCGGGGTGGACCGTCCTGCTCACAGCACTCCCAGGTTGATGGCGAGCTGGGTGATCGTGGCTGGGGCGGCCGGGTCGCGGGCGGCCTGGGCAACCACGTCCCGGGCGGCCGGCCGATGGTGGGTCTCGGCGGGCGCGATGTGTCCGGCCCGCAGCAGGACCCGGGCCGCGTTGATGGCGTCGTCCGTCTGGAGGTAGGCGCGCGCCGCGTCGATCAGATGCGCGGCCCGATGCTCGAGCGGCAGCCATCGCCACCCGTCCCGTTCGATTGCCAACTCGTGCCGGGCGACACCCTGCGGACCGTCGCCCAACTCCACGGCGGCGGAGACCCGTGCCAACTCGACGGCCGTCGGCCCGAACGCCGTCCGGTGATGGTCGCGCCCGTCGCCCACCCGGGCGGCGAGTTCGGCGGCCTCATCGAACAGGTTACCGACCACCCGCTCGTCTCCCGCCCTGGCCGCGATCAGGGCGGCCTGCACAAGCAGCGATCCACGCAGCGACAACGCTTCCGGCGTGCCACTGGCGATCTGGGAAGCGGCGGCAGCATTACTGCCCCTGCCCGCGCCGATGCCCGCAGCACCTGCCCGAGCTGGACCGCCGCGCAGGCCAACATCACCCGGTCATCGGCGGCGGCGGACATCGCTCGGTCAGCGGCCAGCCACGCGAGGCTCCCCTCACCCAGCTTCACCAGCAGCGCCGCCGTCACCCGATACGCCTCGACCACCGCTGCGCGCCCGGCCTCGGGGTTCAGCGCGTGGGCGCGGTGAACCTCGGTCACCAACGTGGGGAGCAGCTCGACCAGACGTGGGTACCGGGCGTGCTGGTAGGTCATCCACGCGTGCCGCACCTCCCGAGCCAACCGATCGGGCGACATCACGTCACGGTCCGCCGGGCGACCATAAGCCATTGGGTACGCCGACAGCGCGGCCCGAATCCGCGCCACTCCCTCGCGACGTTCCGCCGCCCCGGCGGACTGGACGTCACGACCGAGCAGCGCTGCGGGATCGACCCGCAGCACCGCCGCAATCTCCCGGATGGTCGACACCCGCTCCAGGGAACGGACCCCGCGCTCGACCTTGTCCACCCAGCTCTTCGACTTCCCCAACCGATCCGCGAACGACTGCTGCGACAATCTCCGTCGCACCCGCAGGTAGGCGACCCGCCGACCGATCGGCACCGGATCACGGTCCACCACGCCACCGCCGATCCGGCACCGCCCGAGTCGTCTCCTGTACAGGTATCCGCTCGGCCTCGGCCTGCGCGAGCAACCGGCGTTTGGCCTCTCCCCGTTCGGCCGCGTCGATCTGCTCTCCCCGGCTGACCAGCTCGTCGTCAGAACTGGGCATCATCACCTCCGCTGCTGGTGCGCATCGCAGCCTCAGCCGCCGCGTTGCTTGTCACAATGACGCCGATCCGTCGGCAGGCGCGACGGCACAGAGCGCGACAACACGGGTACTTTGCTGGCGACATTAAGGCGACACATCGCTATTGTGGCGAACATGAATGCCCCGAACACCGCTCTACGCGCGGTCCGCACCGGGATGCGCATGAGCCAGGACGACTTCGCCCGCGCGCTCCAGGCCGCCGGCCGTCGCGTCGGCGAGCCCAACGACGCCAACAAGAGACTGGTCCAACGCTGGGAGTCCGGTGCGATCGCCGCACCCCGGCCCGTGTACGCCCGCGCACTGGAAGTCGTCACCGGCCTGCCGGTCTCGCTGCTCGGCTTCGCCGCGATACCCAATGGCGATGTCGTCGACGACCAACACGGTGGCCACGACCTGACCTCGCCCATGTCCGGCCTGGCCACACCAACGCCCAAGCCACTCGCGGTCCACGGGTCGCACGAGGGCGTCTGGCTCAGCCGCTACCAGTACCACTCCAGTGGCCGGGGAGAATCCTTCGCCGGGCAGCACTTCGTGGTCGTACTCCAGCACGGCGACCGACTAACCGTGCGAAGCCTTCCTGGCTCGGCGGCATCTTCGCTGTCAATGGATCTGACCGTGGACGGCGCCGTGGTCACCGGCACCTGGGTAGAGCAGACCGACGCGGCCGGCTACTACCGAGGAGCCCGTTACCACGGAGCGATCCAGCTACTGGTCGAGCCGACCGGTCGACGGATGGCCGGGAAGTGGGTCGGGTTCGGCAAGGACATGGACGTCAACACCGGGCCGTGGGAGCTGACTTTTCGGGATGCGTCCACGTCCAAGGCGACGCTCGACCAGTACAACACCTCGCCCGAATAGCCTGCTCCGCCGACTAAGGCGTGTTTCATAAGTCGTGGTGGCCGGTGAAGGTCCCGGCGTGGCGGTGATCGACAACTGAAGAGGTCTCCGGTAGTTGGTTCTGCGACCAAGCTAGAACTTCATACCGGAGACCTCGTGGCCACCTTAGCGGTGACGAGGCGGCACGACCTGACCGACGCTCAGTGGCAGCGGCTTGCCGCGCTGCTGCCTGTCGCGTCGGCGAAGGGTCGTCCGCCGAAG
>NZ_JBITGE010000002.1:0-154320 GCF_044456785.1 Micromonospora sp. NPDC050795
GGTTACCTCGCACGGGCTGCGTCGGCAACAGCGGCGCCAGCACAGCCCACTCATGGTTCGTCAGATCGCCTCGTGCCACACAGGCCTAACGAGCGAGATTCATGATCCGCGAGACAGAACCTAGCCGCACAGTGACCGGGTACGCGCGGTTCATGGGTAGCCACAAGCAGAACAAACACGACAGCGGCGGCGAGTCGGCGCGAGGCCGGCGGCATTCGGGCAGCGGCGCTCCGGGCCGACAGGGCTCGCCCATGGAGCACTCGCCCGACCAACGGCACCGCCGTACCGCGACCGGCTCGGCCGGCACCGAAGGCGGCCTGGGCCGCGCCAAGGTCTCGGGCGACGGGCGGATCCAGCGCCAAGGCAGCTCCTGAGCCGACCGCTCAGCCGGTGCAGCGGCTCGCGCGTTCGCACGGCGGCTGCACCGGCTGACGGTTTCTACGGCAGGGCGCAGATGGCGTACGCCGTGTCGGACCAGTTGCCGGCGAAGGCGTCCTCCTCGTATGCGCCGGAGGCGGCGGACGTCGGGGCGGTCGCGGGGCCGCCGTTGGGGCGGAAGTCGTCCACGATGCCCTCGCCGGTCACCCCGTTCAGCTCGTAGCCGGCACCGGTCAGCACCTTCCCGACCGGGCAGGTCGCCGTGACGCTGCGGAAGTCGAGGGAGTTGCTGACCCCCACGGTGGAGGCGCGGACCAGGCCCGCGAGGGGGTTGGCGCAGATCGCGTACGCGGTGGCGGACCAGTTCAGGGCAGTGGCGTCCGACTCGTACGCGCCGACGGTGACCGCGGTCGGTGCCGTGGCCACGCCCCCGTTGGGGCGGAAGTCGTCGACGACACCCTCGCCGGTGACGCCGTTCAGCTCGTAGCCGGTGCCGGTCAGCACCTTGCCGACCGGGCAGGTCGCCGTGACGCTGCGGTAGTCGGCCGAGTTGCTGACGCCGGCCGTGGAGATCCGGACCAGGCCGGGCACCGGGTTGGCGCAGATCGCGTACGCCGTCACCGACCAGTTGCCCGCGAACGCCTCGGTCTCGTAGGCGCCGACGGTGACGGCGGTCGGCGCGGTGGCCGGGCCACCGTTGGGGCGCAGGTCGTCGACGATGCCCTCGCCGGTGACGCCGTTGAGTTCGTAGCCGGTGCCGGTCAGCACCTTGCCGACCGGGCAGGTCGCCGTGACGCTGTGGTAGTCGGCCGAGTTGCTGACGCTGGTGGCGGCGATCCGCACCAGGCCGGGGACCGCGGCGGACGCCGGGCTCGCCGGGGCGAGCACCGCTCCGGTCGCGACAAGACCGAGCACGAGTACGGACGCCCGAGCGCCGAACCGCCGGCCTGTGTTCTGAGTACGCATGGTTTCTCCCGTCTGAGGCCGGACGGGGCGGCAGATGCGACGCCGACGTCAAGGCCGTTCGTGATGACGGGTTGACGCTAGGTAGCCCTCTGAACAGGCGTTATCTCTAAACCGACTACGTCGCGTAACAGACCAGCAGCATGAACCCGAGTCCACATATTGACTGTTAACTATCCGTTCTGCGGGTGCGGCCCTAGCATTCGCCTCATGTCCGCTCGCCGCGTCACCGCCGCCGTAGCCGTCGCCGCGCTGGCGAGCCTGCTCGCCGTCAACGCCGCCCGTGCCGACGGCCCAGCGATCAGCACCCCCGGTGCCCCGACCGTGGTCGCGAACGAACCGCATCAGCTCACGCTCAGCTGGGCGCCCTCCGCCTGGGTCGAACCTGACACGGGGCAGCCGATCAACTATGAGGTGCAGGTACCGCTGGGGCCGAACACGTACCGCTTCCTCGGCGCCACCACGGACACCACGATCACACTCACCGACCTGGCACCCGGCACGACGTACCGAATCGCGATTGCCGCCCGCGCGCTCGGCGGCTACTCGGACACCTCTCCCGCCACCACGGTGCGCACTGCCAGCGGACGCGCGACGGTCAGCTACCTCAACCTCGACTGGTCACCGACCAACAACCAGATCCAGCACCTCCTGAAGGTCACCAACACCGGCACCGGGCCACTCGACCTGAGCACCGTGCAGCTGCGCTACCACCTGCGCTTCGAGGGCGGCAACACCTCGCTGGTGCCGAACTGCGACTGGGCCGCGCTGGGTTGTGGCCGGATCCAGCAGACCGTGCAGTTCTTCGTACCCCCGGGTGGGCCGTCCGTGTTGTCGACGCCGGCGCCGCCTTATCCCCCGCCGGGCACTGCCGTCCCCGGCTGGGTGGAGCTGACCTTCACCGACGGCACGCTCGCGCCGGGCCAGTCGACCGGGCCGATCCAGCTACGGCATCACCGGCACAGTTGGAGCACCATCGACGAGCGCGACGACCCGAGCTGGCTCGCCGCCACGGGCCAGTGGACCTCGAACGACCGGATCACGCTCGATGTGGACGGGGTACGCGAGTTCGGCGACACCTACTCCTGACCCCTCCCGACCACCCACCGGGCGACCGGCGCACCCGGGGTCCGGGTGGCCTTGCCCTGACGAGCCTGATGTCTGTGAGTCATCACGATGACTCACAGACATCAGGCTCCTCGGGGAACTACTCCCAACCTCCGGGCGCCCTGGCTGCCGAGGCGTCGGCTCGCCGCCGAACGGGCGCGATGACCCTCACCGGTCCACAGACGCCATCAGTCGGCGAAAGGCTCAGGCCGGGTGTCGACGGGTGGGCCGAGCCAGAGCAGCTCGCCGGGGCGTACCCGATGGACCAGGCGGTGGGAGACGGTGCCGGCGGGTACGGCGCGGACGTGCAGCTCGACGGTGCCGTCCGCGCGTGGGGCGTTGGCCGGCGAGAGCCAGCGCCAGTGCCCCGGCAGGCGCGGCGTGCAGACCGGCACGGCCTGACCTGGCTGGAAGGGCAGTCGCCGCCAGGGACGTACCGTCAGGATCGCGATGTCGGGCGACGGCCGGTCATGGCCGATCACCTCGACGTGCCACCAGGCCCGGCCGTCGCCGGCCTGGGCGGCGGCGCGGCGGATGGCGTGCGTGGCGCGGCACAGGGCGCGCTCGGCGGTGACGGTGAGCTGCGGCGTCCACAGTGGGCGCGCGTGGCGGGCGACGGTGGCGAGCAACGCGTCGCCGATCGTGGTGGCGTGCGGGAGCAGGTCGAGGTGACGGTACGCGTGGCCGAGCACCCGGAGCAGCGCCGCCCGACTCGCCGGGTCATCGTCGTCGTTCACGGTGGGCATGCCGGCTCCAAATCGCTGACTCGTTGGCTGGCACCGGGGCGGGAGGCGCTGCGCCGTTGAGGGCCGGCGCAACTCCGAGGCCGAACACCCGCCCCGGGCCAAGCGTCGACTGTCCCGGCTGACCAGGCACAACGGCATGTCACGGTGATCGTTGGCGGCATACCTGATCGGTATGCGCTCCACGCCGCGACCGTCGAATCGGGCAGACTGCGGGCATGACGGAACGCCCGGTGCTGTATCTGGTCGTCTGCGCCGCGGGACCGGCGGAACACATCGACGAGCTGGTCGACCTCCTGATAGCCGATGGGTGGCAGGTCTGCATGATCGTCAGCCCCACCGCCGCGCCGTGGCTCGACCGGGCGGCGTTACAAGACAAGACTGGCTATCTGGTACGCGTGGAGTGGCGGATGCCCGGCGACCCCGAGCCGCACCCGCCCGCTGATGTGGTGGTGGCCGCCCCGGTCACGTTCAACACGGTGACGAAGTGGGCGCTGGGCATCAACGACACGTTGGCCCTCGGCGTCCTCAACGAGTCGCTGGGGGCTGGGCTGCCGATCATCGCGTTCCCGCACACCAAGGCGGAGCTGGCCGCGCATCCGGCCTATGCGGGCTACCTGGAGGTGCTGCGTGCTGCCGGCGTGGTCGTGGCCGACGGCAAGCCGCTGGACTCGATGAACGGGCCGGCACGTTGGGGCGTGGTCATCGAGGCGCTGCGGGCGGCGCGCCCGTCCTGAGTAGTTGCTTTTCGTTCATTAGTCCGGCGGTCCTCTGACGATATGCGTCGCGCGTATACCAGTACTGCACGCAGCGTGTTCAATGGACAGGCTCGATGAGGCGAGACGGACGGAGCCGCCGGTGACACACGCGAACTGCCCTCGGTGCGGCGGACGGCTGGCCCGGGACAACGACAGCGGACGGTGTACGCCATGCCAGGCCGCCGAGCGAGACCGATTGAGCGCCCCACCGAACGTGCCGGCGAGCTTCTGGGAGCACGAGCCGGTGCGACTCGCGCTGGCCGAGCGGCATCTCGGGCAGGTCATCCGGGCGTACCGGTGCCATCCGTATCACGGACGGGTCGCCTTGCCGCAGTCCGTGGTGGCGGGGTGGCTGGGGATCACGCAGGCCCAGTTGAGTCGGGTGGAGAACGGCCCGCCGCTGGTGCACCTGGACAGACTGGCGCACTGGGCGACGCTTCTCGGGATACCGGCGGCCAGCCTCTGGTTCCGCTTCCCGGCCAGCATCGTTGGGTCGATGTAAGCCCCTCAGATGGCGAAATGGTTAGCGCACGCGGCGAGGATCAGGTGAGCGAACGAGGCGATCAAGCAGCCGTCGCGGTTAACGTGGAACAGGCACCAAGCCAAGGGGGTGGCGTCACGGACCGCCGACGCTTCAGCATCCTGGCCGCGCTCACCGGACTCGCCGCGGCGGGCCATCCTTACTTGCTCACAAGCCCTACGGACGCACCTGGGGCCATCGGCATGGAACAGGTGCGGCTAGCCGGCTCGCTGGTCAACGACCTCCGACAGGCAGATGCCGCAGTCGGAGCCGACCAACTCTGCGACGTCGCCATCCAGGTGCACGCCCGGCTGTCGGCCTGGGCCGCGAAGGCGAACTACAGCCACGAGGTCGGGGACGCCCTGCAAGGCGCCCTGGCTGACCTCGGCATCCAGGCGGCATGGCTCGCCATTGACGCCGAACGCCGTCCGGAAGCCCGACCGTTCCTCAACGAGGCCATCACCCGCGCCCGCATCGCCGACGATCCCCGGGTGGAGGTGAGAGCAATGGCACTGCTGTCTCTGTTATTACGGGAGAGCCAACCGGGCGAGTCACTGCACTGCGCCGAGGCGGCGATGCGCGTCTCTGCCGGATGGGGCACCCCTCGACTCAGCACGTTGCTGCACCTGCGAAAGGCACACGCCTACGCCGTGCTCAGGGACACAAGCGGGTTCAGTCGAGAGATGACAAAGGCTCGTCGCGAGCTGGATCGCGGAACGCACGACGACGATCCAGGGTTTGTCGACTTCGTGGACGAGCAAGAGTTGAACGGCATCCAAGGACTCTCCTACCTCGCCCTGGGTAGACCCGAACGCGCCGCTCCGTCGTTCCGCGCGATCACTGTTAACCCATCGCCCGGCTATCGGCGTAACCAGGTCCTCTACACGATCGACCTCGCCGACGCGGCATACCAGCAGGGTGACACCAACGAGGCGGCGCGCATCGCCCTGGACGTCCTGCCGGCGGTCAGCCAGATGAACTCTGGGCGAGTGAGCCGGAATCTTGCGCAGGTGCGGGCGAAGCTTGCGGCACCACGGGATGCCACCGCGACGACCCGCGAATTCGTCGACGCCTACGACCGAGCAGTGACCGTGTGATGGAAGGCGTGCAGCTCCGCCATCGCGACGCCGAAGAGGCCACGGACATCCTGGGCCAGCTCGTGAGTCTCTATCTGGAGGTCTACACGGGCGGAGGCGAGTTCCACAGCGAGGACCGCTACCGGCGTCAGCTCGACCTGCACATGCAGCGAGTGGGGTGGGAGCTGGCCACCGTCGAGGTGGACGGGAGTCTGGTTGGCTACATCTACGGATTTCCGCTTCCCGCCGAGACGCGATGGTGGGAGGGCATCCACGACCCGGTACCGCCTGGTTTCACTGACGAGGACGGGGCACGTACGTTCGCGATAAGCGAGCTGATGGTCCACCCTGCTTGGCGACGTCAGGGCATCGCTACGAGGCTGCACGACGAGTTGATCGCGGCCCGCACGGAGCAACGAAACACGCTGCTGGTCCGGCCGGACAATGTCGCCGCTCAGACCGCATACTTCTCCTGGGGCTATACCAAGGTAACCAGACTTCGGCCGGGGTGGGAGAACGCGCCGACCTTCGACGTGCTCGTTCTCGACGTCAGTTCCTCCCGCCCCCGCCCTTGCCACAACTGAACGCCCTAAGTGCACCGAAGATCTGCTGAAATGGGCACTCTTGCAGAGGAATTATTCGTCAGACGCATCGTCGACCCTTGACTCCTCAAGAACGTTACCGACTAGAGCGTTCACGTCGATGGCGCTGGGAGACGGCCTCACTCGGCCTTCCGCGTAAGCCATTCGCGCAGCCGCTAGATCGGCAAGGCGGACAGCCTGAATCACGATGACTCGCCGCAGACCGGGCGAGACCTCACCGCGCTCGTGGGCAACGGCTGAAACCCTGGCTAAGGTTTCGGCGCGGCGAGCAATGCGAACGTCTGGGTGCTCGCGCTCCTCCCGCATGTTCTCAGGCACCAGGTTGAAGCGATAGGAACTCGGTAGTCCCCCGATCGCGGAGACAGGTGGAATCTTTTCATTCAGGATCGCTCCATACTTTGAGTGATCGATGGCCCATCTATATGCCGAGTATTCCACAGCGTCGATCTTGGCTTTTTTGCTAGCGTCGTTGCGCAAGTCCTCGGTTGGCCAGAACTCCACCTCAGCCACCTCGAAGGGATCCAGAATTCTGTAGGCCAGGGTATCGCTTCTTTGACCGGTCATATGCCTGCCGATACGAATTCCGAAGCTCTCCAACGTCTGACCGACGTAGATCGGCTCACCATCGTAGTCGTAGAAACCATACACGCCGATGCACTTACGCAACTGCTTGCCGCTAGCGGCATCCGTCGACCCGAGCGCATCTTTGAGTAGCTGCCGGAAGCCTTGGACGAACTTAGTCGGCAGAGAGCTCTTCACGGGCGGCTGGTGATCCGGCTCGTTATACGATGCGACGCCGCGACTTGCCACTTGGCATACCTCGATTTCTTTGGGATTCGTGAAGCGAGGCAGCAGTCTACGAGCTAGCGTCTCAACACTTGAAGACGGACGTGGCGCGACAGCCATGCAAGACCGTTTGCCCTGGTGACAGCCGTTGTCGGATTAGCGACACCGCCGATCGCTGCGCCCGCACCCCACATCAGTGCCTAGGATTTCCAACCTGGAAACAAGATCCACTAACGAACTTGGCGGGGCATGGTGGCGCTTCGACGCTTCGCCGAGGCGCTGGAGGCCAGCGCAGCATGAATAGCCTCGGCCACCGCTTCCGCCGACTCATGCTCCCATACCCGGAAAACGGTCCATCCAGCAGTGCCCAGCACCTCAGTTACCGTTACGTCCCGCTTACGGTTACGGTCGATTTTTTGATGCCAGTACCCGCTCGGATCGGACGGCATCCTGCAATGCTGCGGGCAGCCGTGCCAGAAGCAGCCGTCGACAAAAATCGCCAGCTTGTGACGAGTGAAGACGATATCCGGCCGGACCGCGTGCTCCGGCAATACGATGCGGTAGCCGACTCGGTAGCGCAATCCTCTACGAAAGAGCTGCCGGCGGAGTGCCAGCTCAGGCTTTGTGTTGGTACTCTTGTTGGACTTCATGGCACGCGAGGCCGATGACGGCGGTGGCGTAGGGGGTAACCGTTCCTCGCTGCCTTTCACGTCGACGACCGCTACTCACTCCCGCTGTTCGGACGCAGAACTGGCAGCAGGTAATTGTTGCCGAGCCACTCGAGGACGTCTACGACGACAGCGTCGCCAAATCCGAATAGCTGTTGGTTTGGGGTGCCGGCAAGAAGCTTGTAGTCGTGGGCACCCATCAGGTTGGCATACTCCCGCGGCGTCATCCATCGGATCGCGCTACTGCCGTTACCCAACCGGATCAGCGCTTGTTTGCTTGATCCACCCCCCGTAGTCCTGAGACACCCGGCAATGCTGTCCTTGCGCAGTTCCCACACTGCGACCCCTTGCCGCGTGCGGCGGTAGGCAGTTCTGTAGCTGATCGCGTCCGCCCAGACGAGAGCGTCGAAACGAGCCTTTTGAAGTTCGCTAAGAGAACCGATGAAAGCTGCTATGCGGTCCTCAGTCCACCATAGGTTGCCAGCGACTTCTGTCTCGACAAAGCCGTCCAAGTCCTGCGGCCCCTCCGGCAGAGCTGGGAGGCGCATGTAATGCATATCCAGCGTTTCACGGTGCTTCTTGTGGACGGCTTGCACCCATGCAGGTCGCACATCGCTGACCGGCGGAAGCTCCTGGCGCGCGGAGGCCGGCAGTTTGTCTTTCTGAATACCGACGATGAACATCCGCGGTCGAGACTGCGGCACAAAGTGCCGAGCGTCGATCGCGAGCACATCTAGGGAGTAGCCGAGCTTCGACAACCTGGCTAGAGCGGCGGCGAGGTCATTACCACCATGACTTGTAGCGAAACCGTGAACGTTCTCAAGGAGAACCACTGAAGGTCGGGGCGACATGCCTTCGACGATCCTGGCAAATTCCCAGAACATCCCCGACTGCTCGCCAACCAAGCCACGCCTATTACCGGCCAAAGAAAGGTCGATGCATGGGAAGCTGCTTGTCGCCAGCTCAATCCCTTGCGGCAGGTCCATAGCTTCGACTTGCCGGATATCCCGAACAATGAAGTGATCTTCAGCATCAGGAAAGTTGGCGGCGTAGGCATTGTACTTAGCCTGCTTGATGTCGTTCGCCCACACAACCTGCACCTGAGCGCCCTTCACGCGCTCAATAGCGGTTCGGACGAGTCCAATCCCAGCAAAAAATTCTGCTGCCCGGACGGGCGTGCTGTCCATGTTTCCCCCCTCGCCCATCATCGCTGCAGCCTATAGGTGACCGGGACGTAGTCCCGAGGCGCGACACTCATCTGTGATGATTCGGTCACCTGTTCGACTCCCCGTGACCGCTCGCGTGTCGAAAGTCGTTGTGCGCAACGCCCGAGTTCGGCATGAACCTGACGTCCAGCCTGTGTTCCAGCGCCCCGGCGAGGCGCAGCAGGACCGGCAGGGTCGGCACGGTGCCCCCCGCTTCGAAGCGGGCCACTGCGGACTGGGTCATGCCTGCAGCTAGGGCCAGTTGACTCTGGCTCCAGCTATGCCCCTCACGCAGTTGACGCACTTCCCGACCGAGCTCGAAGGCAATGCGCGTGGCCTCGTAGGTTCTTGCCGTTCTCGGATCAGACATCCGGCGTTCGCTGAGGTCACTCCAATCCAAGCGATCACTCATCGCTCTGCTCCTCGTCTACGATGCGCCGACACGACTTGCTCACCCTGGAACACCGCGAGCCAGAACCGACCTATAGCGTCGATGCTATAGCTTGGATTGCTCTCGGGGAAGCCCGTCGGCGGCGTTTCGTCTATGAACTCAACTTCGGCACAGCTCCCTCGGTCGTGGCCGTCCGCTGCCGAGCCACAACCCGGGTTGCGGCCTCCGCGTCTTCGGGCAGGGCGGGTTAGGTTACGGACCATGGAGCAGCGGATCAGCCTGATCACCCTGGGAGTCGCGGACGTAGCTCGCGCGAAAGCCTTCTACGAGCAGCTCGGCTGGCGAGGCCAGGAGGTCGAGGAGACGGTCTTCATCCAGGCCGGCGGCTTGGCTCTCGTCCTCTGGGGCCGCGACAAGCTCGCCGCCGACGCGGGCATCGAAGGTCCCGGCACAGGCGCGATGTCCCTCGCCCAGAACGTCCGCTCCCAAGCCGAGGTCGACGAGGTGATAGCCACGGCGGCCAAGGCCGGCGCGACGGTGACCAAGCCGGCCCGGGAGACCTTCTACGGCGGCTACGCCGGCTACTTCGCCGACCCGGACGGCCACCTCTGGGAGATCGCCTGGAACCCGGGCTTCACCCTCGCGGAGGACGGAACCCTGACCGTCCCCGACTTCAGCGCCACGAACTGAGACTCAGCGCCACGAACTGAACAAACGGCAGGCAGAGTTGCCGATCAGGGCGTCGGAGACGGGCAGAGCAGCGGGTCCAGCACCGGCAGCTGAACAGGGTCCAGGCAGATAGCCAGCAATCCCGGATCCGGCGAGGGCGTAGGCGTAGCCGTCGGCATTGCGGTCGCCGTCGGCACCGGCGAGGCCGACGCGACGGGCGGCGTGGGAGGAGCCGAAACGGGAGGCACCGGCGTCGGCACCGAGCTGGCCGACGGGGTCGGCACGACGGACGGCGCAGCGGCCGGCGGCAGGGCCACTGCCACCACCGGGGACGGCACTGTGGAGACCTCTGCCGAGGCGGACGACCGGACGACCGGGACGGTCGGCGGGTTCCACACGGCGCTGTCTGCCGAACCGACGCGCGACCTGGGTGCCACCGGACCGGTCGGAACAAGAACCGCCCCAGCCCTCGGCACGTCCAACGCGACGATCTCCGCCGAGGGCACCGGCCCGCGAGGACCCCATGCGCCAGGCCCCAGAGCATTGGGACCCAGGGCGCCCGGTCCGAGAGTCACGAACACCACTGCCGCGACGGCGGCGGCGCCGAGCGCCCGCCGGTCGGGGCGTACCGCCGTCGGCGGCGCGTCGGCGGGGGTCACCACCAGAGGAGGCGCGGGCGGAGCGGTCCGGTGCGCGGCCAGCAGCGCGTCCATCTGCGCGATGACAGCAGCGCGATCGTCGGCAGCCGCGAGGGTGAGATAGAAGCGAAAGTTCACCATGGCACCGGCCGGGACCAGCAACCCGTCGAGTCGACAGCGGTCCGGCAGAAGGGTGACCGGCACGTCGGGGTGGTGGGCGGGGCCGACCAGGTCCGCGTACCGCCACTCGCGCCGGTGCTCCCGGCCGCCGAAGACCACCCGTCGGCTGGTCACCACGGCCATGCCGGTGTCGGCGGCCCGCAGTCCCGGAGGCAGGGCCTCGGAAGAGGGCTCAGCGAAGGAACATGGGCCAGGGGTGGGCAGGCCGGGGACGTGCCGCGCCTCAGCTTCGACCAGCGTGGCGACGGGAAGGACGCGAAAGACGAGTTCGTCGTCGTCGAGCTCCACCGGTAGGCCGGTGCGGGGCTGCGTACACCCGAGGAAGCTGGCGGCTTCGATGCGGAGCCGCGCCAGGTGGTCGCCGCGGTGCTCCCAGGCGTCGGTGGCGTCGCGGTACGCGCGCTGCCGGCGCTCGTTCTCGCGCTCGGCCCAGGCGATCCGCCAGGGGGCGTGGGCCACAGAGGTCACGGTCACACGCGGTACAACCGCTCACGTACGTGACAGGCAACGCGACCAGGATCGATGCATCCCGTTGCGTCCGAAAGAAGAGTATTACGGGATCACGCGCCGCCACCTGAACGCTGAGGTGGCGGCGCGGTGTGCTGGGCTCAGGCTGGCGGCATGCCCTCTTCCGGCATCTCGAAGACCTTGCGGACGTCCACCTCGACGTCACCGACGGTATCGGCGAAGACGTCGACGAACCGCCGTCCCCACTCCACGGCCTCCTCGTGGGAGCGCACGTCCAGCAGGGCGAACCCGGCGATCAGCTCCTTGGTCTCGGTGAACGGCCCGTCGGTGACGGTGGTCTTACCGCCGCTCACGGTGATCCGGGTGGCGCCGTCGGAGGTCTGGCAGAGCCCTTCGGCGGCGAGCAGCACTCCGGTTTGCGCCACCTCCTTCATGAAGCTGTCCATCCGGGCCATGAACTCGGGGCTCGGGTTGAACGCCTCGGTCTGGGTCTCGTCGAGCTTGTGCATCAGCATGTACCGCATCGATGTTGTCCTCTCGTGAAAGGTAGTTGCTGGTCAGCGGGTCAGCGGTCGGGTGCAGAGTGCCGTCAGCCAGCCGAACGTGACGACGCAGGCGAGTGCCATCCGAACGCTGAGGGTGTCCTGGTCGGGCCAGGCCAGAATCGCGACGACGGCCAGCGCGCTGGCGGCGGAGAATGCCGCCCATCCGCGCTGCCCGGCCCGCCACCCCGCGCGGGCGAAGACCAGGCAGGCGATGGGCAGCGAGCCGAACGCCAGCCCCGCGCCGACTCCATGCCCGACGGCGTGCCAGCTCAGCGTGTCGGGCGTACCCTCGGGCGCACCGGCCGGCCAGCCCATGCTGGGGTCGGAGACCAGCACCCCGCCGATGATCAGGCCGATGCCGTGCACGGCGATCAACGCCGGCCCCCACGTCCCGCCCGGCTGGCCGCCCAGCGCCCGGCGCAGCCCGACCGCGCCGGCCAGGGCGAGCAGCCCGGTCAGCACGAAGTTGGCGATCTGAATCCAGCCGAGATCTCCCAGCGCCAGCAGGCTGAGTGGCTGCCGGCTCAGGTCGAACCCGTCCCGGGTGAACACCTGGGCGGCGGCCACCACCACGAACAGCGGGCCGGCGAGGACTCCGCCGGCCAGTAGCGCCCTGGTCGTCGTACGCCGGGAGTCGACGCCCGCCACCGCGGACCCTGCGCTCGTCTCGTTCGCTGTCGTCGTCATGTCGCTCTCCTCGTCTCTGCCGGCTCACCGCCGGTCCGGCAGTTCTGCCGGCTGAAAGCCGGTCCCGCGCGCCGTTGGGAGCCGGCTTGTCACTGACGCGTCGAGCGACCGGCGCGGGATACGACATGACGGCCGGAGATTTTTCAGCGGGTCGGCGCGACGCCTCGGGCGCAGTCGGCGGCGCGAGCGAGCAACAGCGCGCGCTCGCGTTCGTTGCCGGTCAGCTCGGCGGCCCGCGCGAACTCGGCGCGCGCCTCGTCGTGGCGACCCAACTTGGCCAGCAGGTCGCCGAGCACGCTCGGCAGCAGGTGGTAGCCGGCCAGCGCCGGCTCGTCGGCAAGCGCCTGGGCCAGTTCCAGGCCGGCGGCCGGGCCGGCGGCGAAGGCGACCGCGACGGCCCGGTTCAGCTCCACGACCGGCGACGGCACGACCCGGGCCAGCTCGGCGTAGCCGGCCGCGATCCGCGCCCAGTCCGTCTCCTGCGGGGTACGAGCCCGCGCGTGGCAGGCCGCGATCTCCGCCTGAAGGGTGTACGGGCCGGGTACGCCCACGGCCGTTCGGGCCCGGCCGAGGGCGGTCAGGCCCCGACGGATCAGCATCCGGTCCCAACGCCCCCGGTCCTGTTCCATGAGCAGGATCGGCTCGCCGGTGGGGTCGACCCGCGCGGCGGTGCGGGATGCCTGGATCTCCAGCAGTGCGGCGAGCCCGTGCACCTCCGGTTCGTCGGGCATCAGCCCCTGCAGGACGCGGGCCAGGCGCAGCGCGTCCGCGCAGAGGGCTGGGCGCATCCAGTCGTCTCCGGCGGTCGCCGAGTAGCCCTCGTTGAAAATCAGGTAGATCACTTCCAGCACCGACGCGAGCCGTTCGCCGCGCTCGGCGACGCCGGGCACCTCGAATGGCACCTTCGCCTCGGCGAGGGTCTTCTTGGCTCTGGTGATCCGCTGCGCGACTGTCGCATCGGGTACCAGGAAAGCTCGGGCGATCTCCTCGGTCTTCAGTCCGCCGAGCATGCGCAGGGTCAGCGCCGCCCGCGCCTGCGGCGACAACACCGGATGGCAGGCGGTGAAGACCAGCCGCAGCAGGTCGTCGTCGATCCTGTCCTCGAAGGCGGCGTCGAAGTCGGGGGTGAACTGCTCGTCGCCGAGGTCGCGCCCGAGGTCGGCGACCCGGCGTTCCAGCAGGTTCCGGCGGCGCAACGCGTCGATCGCCCGACGCTTGCCGACCGTGGTCAGCCATGCGCCCGGGTTGTCCGGTACGCCGTCGCGCGGCCACTGTTCCAGTGCGGCCACCAGAGCGTCCTGGGCCAACTCCTCGGCCCAGCCGACGTCACGTACCAGGCCGGCCAGTGCGGCGATCACCCGTCCGGCTTCGATCCGCCAGACCGCCTCGACAGTGCGGTGCACCTGCTCGTCCCCCATGACCGCCCATCACAGCAGGCCGGTCCGGTTGGAACAAGGAAGCTGGCACGGCCCGGCGGTCAGCCGGCGCGCCGGCGGTACGGCTGCGGGCCGTGGGTCGGGAACCGCGACTGGGTACGCGGTGGGTACGCCTCGCAGTGCTCGACCCAGTGTTCGGCGGCGGTGACCAGGGCGTCAGCGGAGACGGTGAGGATCAGCGGGTAGATGGCGCTGGACGGCCGGCGCATCCACGGTGGCAGTGACTCGGCGGAGAACTCCACTGTCAGCTCCAGCCGGCGGCGGCGCAGCACCCGGCTGCGCAGGGCCAGGTTGGGTTCGGTGAACCGGACCGTCGCCGGTGGCGCGCTCAGCGCGAGGGCGGCGGTGGCCTGCCCGTGCAGCCAGCCGCCGAGCGCGCGGGCCTCCTCGACCATGAGGCTCGGGTAGTGGTGTGACCAGGTCTGGCCGTCGGCGGTGCGGGCGTCCACCTCGATGAGTAGCCAGTCGTGCCAGCCGGGCGTGGCCCCGTCCAGGTCGTCGGGCGGGTCGATGCCGGGCTGGTAGCCCACGGGGCGTACCCGCACCCGAGCGCCATCGTCAGACCGGATCTCCACTCGATCATTCTGGCCGAGCGAAGCGGACTTCAGGCCCTGAATCGGTCACTTCGTGATGGTCCGCCGGACGCCCTGGTGCTCGGCGCAGGCGGTGGACCGGCCGCCGGCCAGGCTCACCGAACCGTCGCGGCACTGCACGAGGTAACCGCGTCCGGCCCAGAACTGCGGTACGCAGTCGAACCAGTCGCACACCTCGGCGGCCGGCTTGCGGATCCGCGTGCCGCCACAGAAGTCGTACCCCAGCGGGTTTTCCGGTGCCCCGCAGCGCGGGCCCTGGGTCGCGCTGGGCGACGGGCGTGGTGACTTCGTCGGCTTCGGTGGCGGGGGTTTCAGTGCGAGCGCCGGGCCGATCCGCGCGGGTGCGGCGCTGACGGTGGGTGCCGGGGTGGCTGCGGCGGCGACCTCCGCGCCACCTCTCGGGTCGGACGGGTTCGACTCGATGAGTGCCGCCGGTACCAGCAGCGCGATGGCCGCCGCCACCGCGATGCTCCTGCGGCCGCCGGGCACGAACGACGACAGTCGGGCCTGCCCGGGGGTGGCCGCAGCCGGCCGGAACGGCTTGAGCTGGGCGTGCTCGGCGATCAGCTCGTCGAGTTGGGCGATCACCGCGGCGCGCTGTTCGATCGCGTCGGCGAAGGCCAGGGTGAGCTTGAACCGGAAGTCCGGCGCGGCGTCGGTGGGCAGCAACAACCCGGAGATACGCCGCCGGTCCAGCACCTGGATCAGGGTGACCGGGGCCGCCGGGTCGTGGGACAGGCCGGTTATCCGGCCGTACGCCCAGTCGCGCCGGCCCCTCCCGCCGAGCAGCACGAGTCGACGGCTGGTGATCACGGCCATGCCGGCGTCGGTGACGCGTACGCCGTCCGGGCGGCGCGGGCGCAGCGGCCCGGTTCGCGGGGCGACGGTGAGGTCCGGCGCGGGCAGCACAGCGGTGTGCCGTACCTCGACCAGTTGCGCCGCCGGTAGCACCCAGAGCACCACCTCGTCGGCGGCCAACTCCAATGCCAGCCCGGCGCCAGCGGCGGCCGAGCCCTGGAAGTCGGCGGCCAGGGCGCGTAGCTGCCGTAACTCGTCGTCGCGTCGTCGCCACGCCGTCTCAGCGCCACGGTACGTGCTGACCCGCCGCACGTTCTGCCGGTGCGCCCACCGGTACCGCCACGTGGAACCCGTCGATTCAGTCTTTGCCACGCCGACTCCTTCGCCGCGCAGGCCACCAATCTGGGGTGTCACACGGTTTAACAGGTGCGGCGCGGCACCCGGAAACGCCGAAACGGGCGAACTACCCGATCGGCGGAGCAACCAGCACGATAGGGGGATACTGATGCCGACGTTCATGTTCTCCGAGGGGGTGACGGTCGTGCCGGCAGTCACGCTGCCCGGGGTCGTGATCGGGGTCGACATCGGCACCACCAGCACGAAGGCCGTCGCGTACGACACCGACGGGCGGCAGCTCGGCAGTCACCTGGTCGGCTACCCGCTGAACAACCCGCAACCCGGCTACGCCGAGCAGGACCCGCAGCTCATCCTCGACGCGGTGCTCAAGTCGATCAGCATGGTCGTGGCGGAGCTGGTCCAGCCGGTGGCCGGGTTGTCGTTCGGCTCCGCGATGCACAGCCTCATCGGGTTGGACCGGGACGGCAGTCCGCTCACCCCGTCGGTGACCTGGGCCGACTCGCGGTCCACCCGGCAGGCCGAGCGGTTGCGGGCGGTGCCGTCGGGGTTGGCCCTGCACCGGCGCACCGGCACGCCGATGCATCCGATGTCGCCGCTGCCCAAGCTGCTCTGGTTCGCCGAGCAGGAGCCGAAACTCTTCGAGCGGGTGGCGCACTGGGTGGGCATCAAGGAGTGGGTGCTGCTGCGGCTCTGCGGCGTGCTGGTCACCGACCACTCGATCGCCTCGGCCACCGGCCTGCTCGACATCCACGAGCTGAAGTGGGATCACGAGGCGCTGACCATCGCCGGTATCACCCAGGAACAGCTCCCGCAGCTCGTCGCCACCACCGCCGTGCTGCCGAACCTCACTCCGCAGGCCGCGGCCGAGACCGGCCTGCCGGCGCGCACCCCGGTGGTGGTCGGCGCCGGCGACGGGCCACTGGCGAATCTGGGTCTGGGCGCGGTGCACCCGGGCATGGTGGCCTGTTCGATCGGCACCAGCGGCGCGATGCGGGTGATGGTCGAGCGGCCCGGCGTGGACCCGCTCGGCGGGGTGTTCTGCTACGCGCTGACCGAGCACCGCTGGGCGGTCGGTGGCGCGATCAACAACGGCGGCATCGTGCTCAAGTGGGCCGGCGCGGCGCTCGCCCCGGACCTGGGCGAGCACTCCGAGGAGGACCTGGTCGCCCTGGCGGCCCGCGCGCCGGTCGGCTCGGGCGGGCTCATCATGCTGCCGTACCTGCACAGCGAACGGGCCCCACACTGGAGCGCCCTGCCGCGCGGAGCGTACGTGGGGCTGACCCACGCCCACCGCCGCGAGCACCTGGTGCGGGCCGCCTTGGAGGGCGTCTGCCAACAGCTCGCGCTGGTGCTCAGCTCGGTACGCGCGGCCGGCAATGAGGTCCGCGAGGTCCGGGCCGGTGGCGGCTTCGCCCGCAGCGGCCTGTGGCGGCAGATGCTGGCCGACGCCCTCGGCCTGCCGGTGAGCTTCCCGGCGGCGCACGAGGGGTCGAGCTTCGGGGCGGCGCTGCTCGGCATGGAGGCGCTCGGGCTGATCCCCAGCATGGACGTCGCCGCCGACCTGGTGCGGATCGAGGAGACGGTCCGCCCCGACCCGGCCGCCGCGGCCACCTACGCGGCGCTGCTGCCGCTCTTCGCCGAGCTGTACGAGGCCCTCACGCCGACCTTCACCTCGATCCGCCGGATGGCACCCGGCCTGCCGACCGGCCCCGAACCGTCGGCGTGACCGGGGTCAGGGCGCCTCGACCCCGGCGATCAGGTAGCGCCGCACGTCGGCGTCGAGGATCGCCGCTTCCTGCGCGTCGTCCGGCCCGGAGCCCCGGAACGCGGCCAACTGCTCTGGTGACTCCCAGCGCTCGTAGACGTGGATCCGGCCGGGCTCCAACGGGTCGGCCGCCAGCAGGAAGTCGAGGCAGCCGGCGGTGGCGCGCGCCCGCGCGATGACCTGCTCGCAGTCGGACAGGTACGCCTCGCGGGTGGCCGGTTCGACAGTCAGGCTGCCGGCGATGATCAGCACGGGTCCTCCGGGGTGAGTGGCTGAGTGGCTGAGTGGCTGACCTTTGCTCTGCACCCGCCCGCGCGCCAGTCACGGTCCGTAACTGGCGCATCGGCGGGTGCAGAGCAAAGCGTGATACCTGTGGGTCACAGTTATACCTGTGGGTCGTCGCGCTCGGGGGGACATCGCCGCCCGGACGGGTGACGCCGGTCCCGCCGGTCACACCAGCCTCCAACGCTTCATATCGTGCAAACGTGAGAAAAAGCGACAAGAGGCGCTCATCTTCCCTGCTGGGGAACTCTGCCCGCGTACCCCTGAAGGTGTTGACGGCGGCGGTCGCGCTCGCGGTGCTCGCGACGACCGGGCCGGCCACCGCGGACGGCCCGGGCGGCGCGCCCGTCGCGGGGAGCCACGAACCGGGGGTGGACCCGACGCCGGAGCGCCCGCCGACCAGCGAGGTGTCCTGGCTGTCGTTTCCCGGCGGGGTGTTCGCTGTGGACTCGCTCGGGCACACGGTGCGCTACCGCGCCTGCGACGGCGACACCGGTCGGGTCGCCGACCCGGGCATGCGGGTCGCCGCCGGGGTGGCCAGCGGCGCTGTCGTCGTCGGAGGCACCGCCTACCGCTACCGGGTGCCGCTGGTCGGGCGCAGCGAGGGCACGCTGGAGGTGATCCAGCGGCACCGCCCGCCGACGACGCTGACCGGAGTGGTGGTGACCAGCCCGCAGCCGCCCACCGACCCGGTCGCCGGGGCCCGGCTGTTCCCGCTCAGCGGCCAGCTCGCCCGGGTGGTCGCCGACGCGAGCCTCAACCCGGCCGGGGTCACGGTGCGGGACCTGTCCGGCCGCTACGGCGACCAGCAGATCGCCGTCAACGGCTCGCTGCGCCCCAAGGCCGCGAGCGTCATCAAGCTGTGGATCCTCGTCGAGCTGCTCCGCCGGGTCGACTGTGGACAGGTCTTCCTCGACGACGGTGTGCTGGTCACCCCGGAGGACGTGGTCGGCGGCACCGGCCAACTGCAGTTCGAGACGTTCCCGCAGGTGGTCACCCTGCACCGGCTCGCCCAGTACCTGATCAAGTACAGCGACAACGTGGCCGCAAACGTGCTGATCACCTACCTGGGTGGGTTCGCCCCGGTCAACGCGCTGATCGACTCGATGAACCAGCGGTCCACCATCCTGGCCCGGAGGATGCTCGACAGCGCGGCGGCGCAACGCGGCGAGGAGAACTACACCAGCCCGGACGACGTGGTGTCACTGCTCGGCGCGGTCTGGGACGGCGAGATCCTCACCCCCGCCTCGCGCGACCTGATGATCGGCTTCATGCGCGAGCAGACCCTGAACACGAAGATCCCGGCGGCGTTGCCGCCCGGCGTGCCGGTGGCCCACAAGACCGGTGACCTGCCGGACGCCTCCCACGACGTCGGCTACTACCTGATCCCCGGCACAGAGACCGCCGTCGCGTTCCTCACCGCCGGCCCCATGGCCACCGGCGACGAGACGGTCCGGCGGATGGCCCGCACCGTCTACGACTTCCTGGTCACCCCCACCGAGGGGGCGGTCGAGGAGTGAGCCGCCCTCAGGCGCCGGGAATGTTCGCCGGCGGGTCCTCGCCCACCAGGTCGGCCGCCGGCGGGTCCGCCGACACCGACAGCCCGAAGTCCGAGTACGTCAGGTCGAGCTGGGCGGTCTGCGACTGCTCGCTGGCCAACTCGATGCGGTAGCGGACCAGCCGACCCTGCTCGTCCACGGCGGCGGTGAACGGGACCGCCCCGGCCCGGTCACCCAGCACGTTGCCGACGCCGCTGCCCAGCACCGCGCCGCTCTGGCGCAGGTCCAGCGTGCCCGCGTACTCCCGCTCGGCGGTCAGCCGCACCCCCGTCGGCGCGCCCAACGTGCTGGCCAGCCGGGTGTTGTCCAGGCCCTGCTGGGCCGCCGGGGCACCCGCTTTGCCGACGTGCCACCAGGTCTTGCCGTCCCAGACCGGGACGCGGCGGTCCGGGGCGGTGACCCGCACGTACACGTCCGGCCCGGTGGTCAACCGCTCGATCTTCACCACGCCGGTGGGCACCTTCAGCGAGGTGGTCTCCAGACCACGCTTCGCCTTCGGGTCCCAGAGCAGCACAGTCGCGTCGCCGTCCGTGCCGCCGGTGCCGACCGTCAGCTTGTACGGCTGTTCGTCGGCCTTCGCGGCGGCGGCCTTCAACACTCCGACCGGGTCGGCGCTCGCCGACGCCGCCGGACGACCCGGGCCCGGGTCGTCGTCGCCGGCGGCGACCAGCGCCCACACCCCGGCCCCCACCGCCACCACGAGCACGGCGACAACGGCGATCAGCTTCGGTTTCGGCACTGTCATCTCCCCCGGGCGGTGCGGTCCGGCCAGACTAGCCGGACCGCCCGTCGTCACGCCCGGCTGATCGCGTTGGCGTGGATCGCCTCGTGCAGATACGCGGCGAGCCCCGGCGCGATGTTCTCGTAGAACGCGGTGAACCGCTCGTCGGCCAGGTACATGTCGGCCAACCCGGTGTGGATCTCATACGAGCACTCGTAGAACCAGCGGCTGATGAGCTGCCGGTGCTCCTCGGCCAGGCCCATCGCCTCCGGGCTGTCCGCCGGGGCACCAGAGGTCAGCACCGCGACCATCCGCCGACCCCAGTCCTCGTTCTCCGCCTTGTTCCGCAGCCAGTCGTCCTTGGTGTAGCGCGACACCCGCCGGTTCGACTCCCGGTACGCGTCGGTGTCACCCCAGCGCTGCTCCGCCTCGGCCCGGTGCTCCTCCGGGTCGACGTCACCGAAGACCTCGAACCGCTCCTCCGGCGTGAGTTGGATGTTCATCCTGCTCGCCTCCATCGCGAACTCGATCGCCGTGACCATCTCCTGCAACCGTGTGAGCCGTACCGTCAGCAGTTCGTGCTGCCGGCGCAGGTGCGCGGCCGGATCGGCCGCCGGGTCGTCGATGATCGCGGTGATCTCCTCAAGCGGGAAACCAAGCTCCCGGTAGTACAGGACGAGTTGCAGCCGTTGCAGGTCCGCGTCGTCGTAGCGGCGGTAACCCGCCGAGGTGCGCCCGCTGGGCGAGAGCAACCCGATCTCGTCGTAGTGGTGCAGCGTCCGCACCGTCACGCCGGCCACCTTCGCCACCTGACCCACCGTGTACGCCATGGTCCCCCTCCCTTCCGGGAACCAGGCTCCTGCCTGCCGCTACGTGAGAGTCAACTCTGATTCTGGCCCACCATGGCGGGGCCGTCGGGCCGCCCGTACAGATAGCCCTGGCCTCGTGGGCAGCCGATCGCGGTGACCGCCTCGTGCTGACGCTCGGTCTCCACCCCCTCAGCGACCACCGCCAGGTCGAACGCGCCGGCCAGGCGGGTGACCATCTCCACTGTCGCGTACGCCCGGTCGTCGGTGCCCAGTCGGGCCACGAACGACCTGTCGATCTTCAGCTCGGTGGCCGGGATGCGGTGCAGGTAGCTCAACGACGAGTAGCCGGTGCCGAAGTCGTCGATGGCGATCCGGATGCCCAACTCCCGCAGTTGGTGCAGCCGCTCCAGCACCGCCTCGGTGCCCTCGATCAACGCCGACTCGGTCAACTCCAGGGTCAACGCCCGTGGTGCCAACCCGGCGGCGCTGGTCGCCGCGGTGACCGTGGCGATCAGGTCCGGCCGGCGCAGGTGCGCGGCGGCGATGTTCACCGCGACCGTCGCCTCCGGCATCCGACCCCGCCAGGTGGCGGCGGCCCGGCACGCCTCGTGGATCACCCACCGGTCGATCGGCAGGATCAGCCCGGTCTCCTCGGCCAGCGGCAGGAACCTCGACGGCGGCAACATCCCCAGCCGGGGGTGCCGCCAGCGCACCAGCGCCTCGGCGCTGCGCACCGCGCCGGTGGTCAGGTCGACGATGGGTTGGAACTCCAGGTGCAACTGGTCCTCGTCGACGGCGCGGCGCAGGTCGGCGATCAACTCGGCGCGGGAGACGGCCGACTCGCGCAACGCCGCCGTGCACGTGCGGTACGCGGACTTCCCGGCCGCCTTGGCCGCGTACATGGCGATGTCGGCGTCGCGCAGCAGGTCGCTGTGGGAGGCGTGCTGCGGGCCGTACTCGGCGATACCGATGCTGGCCGACGGGTGCACCCCGACGTCCTCCTCGTCGTCGGAGGGCCGCAACGCGTCCAGCAGCCGCTCGGCGAGCCGTTCGGGTGACACCGGCCGGTCGCCGTCGACAAGCACGGCGAACTCGTCACCACCGAGCCGGGCGATGGTGCCGTCACCGTTCACGGCAGTGTGCATCCGGGCCGCCAGCCCGGTCAGCAGGGTGTCACCGGTGGCATGCCCGAACCGGTCGTTGACCTGCTTGAAGCCGTCCAGGTCGAGCAGCAGCACCGCCACCGGTCGCCCGTCGCGCAGGGCCAGGCGCAGCCGCCGGTTGAACAACAGCCGGTTGGGCAGCCCGGTGAGCTGGTCGCCGTACGCGAGCCGGCGCAGCCGGGCCACCAACCGCAGGTTCTCGTTGGCCGCCAGCCCCTGCCGGACGGCGAGGGCGGCCAGCAACACCATCATGGTCACGAACACCAGCTGCGGGGTCTGCCCGGTGGGTCGACGGGCGAGCACCACCGCGATGATCGCCCCACCCACCGGCAGGTACGGCAACGCCACCTGCCACCAGGGCGGCAGCGGCGACTCGGCGGTGTCGTCGGTGCCGTCGCAGTCCGGTGGCGGCGCGTTTCGGGTGGCCAGGCCGATCAGCAGGTAGCTCAACGGCCAGCACAGGTCGATCGGGTGACCGGCGGTGTAGTCGGCGCGGGCGACCAGCGACACGTAGACGACGTCGGCGACGACCCGCAGGGTGAGGCTCGCCGCGAGGATCGTCATCGGCCGCCACATCGGCCGGGCCGGCCCGGAGACCGCCACCAGGATGGTGAGCTGCATCAGGTCGAACATCGGGAAGAGCAGCCCCAGCGTGCGCGCCGGGTCGGCCAGCTCGGCGGCGGCGACCCCACGGAAGACCAGCACCCAACCGATCGGCACCAGGGCCAGGGCGACGATCACCCCGTCCAGCAACGTACGGGCCCGGCCCACCGCGGTCCTCGGTGCCGACGGCGAGCTGAGCAGCGCGGCCGTGCCGGTGAGGATGCCGGCGGTGAAGACCACCCCGACCACCGGCGTGTGCGGCAGGTCACCGCCGACGAGCCGCTGCGCCGTCCAGATCGCCCGACCGATCGCGGCCAGCCCCATGGTGAAAGCGAGCAGCGTCCAGAACCGGCGCAGCGGCGCCGGATGCCGACGGGCCACCCCCACACACGCGACCGTCGCCCAACCGGCGACGAGCATCGCGCCGATGTCGCTGACCAGCGCGGCACCGGGCAACGCGGCAAACAGCCAGCCCGCCTCCAGCAGGATGACAGCAGCCGCGACGAAAGCACCAGCGGGGTTCAGCGTCCCCGCAGCCTGCTTTCCGTCCTGTCGGGACACGGTCGCTCCGGCTCTTTCGTCGTGCGTGCACCCTCGGCGGCGCCGGTCCACGGCAAACCCCGAAAGCCTAACCAGCGCCCAGAAACGCCGCCAGAGCCGAACGTTCACCCCGCTGCGGCTCCGGCCTCCGGTCAGCGGCCCGCAGATCGGTTCCAGGGTGAACGGGGCAGCGCGGTGCCGGCCAACGGACGGCGTGCGCGGCGGCGTCTGCGCCGGCCGGGGGTGCAGGGCGGGCGGGCAACGGTGTGCACTGCCACGTCGACCGAGGACGTCTGTCGGCCGATCAACCAGCAGAGGAAGCGTTCCATCGTCGGATCAGCCGACCGGGAGGCGCTCGGCGTCGGACCTGGCAACCTCGTACTCCGCCCCGCAGAACGTGCACTGCTGCGCGTACCGGGTGCGGATCGGGATGAGGGGAATGAAGAAGACTGTGAATTTCGTCGAGCGGCGGGTGATCACCTGCGCGGCCTGGTTGCCGCAGTGGCGGCAGACCTGCTGCACGACACCGGACCGGTCGACCTTGGTACGCAGACCAAAGATGAAGAACATCGCCAGCCAGTACCCACCCAACCGCGAAAAGTCACCAGATCCCGGCAGCGGATCAGGGAAAGCCGGGCGACGGACGTACAAGATCGTGCTCGATCCTGGATGTAGTGGCTTCCGGGGCGAACGAGGCCACTACATCCCTGATCGAGCACGATCAAAGCGGGCGATCAACGCACGACGATCACGGTGACGCGACCGCCGTGCGGCTTCAGCCCGCCGGCGCGGGCTCCAGGCCGGGGATCTCCTCGGAGAGCCAGATCGGCTGCCAGTTGGCCATCTCGTGGAAGCGGCGCAGCTCGAACAGCCCGGCAACCGAACCGCTCCAGGCCCCGTACGGCGGGTTGGCCTCGTCGAAGCCGCTCTGCACGAAGGTCAGCGTGGTCCGGCCACCGGACTCGGCCAGCTCCCAGCTCGTCACGCCGGTCGGCCCCCAGTCGACGGACAACCGGCGGCCGGGCTCCAGGTCGACGACCTTGGCCGCGTAACCGGTCTCGAAGCCGCCCATGGCGTACCGACCGCCGACCCAGGGCTCGATGCCGATCGGGTAGCCGAACCAGGCGCTGGCCTGCTCGGAGTCGGTCAGCGACTCCCACACCTTGTCGACGGGGGCGGCGATGACCAGCTCACCCCGCAGGTCGGCGGATGTGAAGTCGGTGCGGGGCAGCAGCGGCTTGCCCTCCAGGTGGGCGGCCAGGTTGGCGATGGACAGCGCCCAGTACGTCTGGAGCACGCCCCGGATGGTGGAGCCGCTCATCGCCTCGGCGAAGTCGAAGTGACTCTGGATCAGCGTGAGCACCGTGCTGTCGGTGCCCTCGGCGGTCAACTGGAACTCGGTGGTGGTTTCCACGCCGTCGAGCAGCCAGCCGAAGCGCAGCGTGTCGTCGTCGGCGTGCAGCAGCCGCTGGTGCGGGGCGTCGCCTTCGGGCGTGTACCGACCCCAGAACTCGTACCGCCGCGGCAGCTCGACCTCGGCGTGCTCGGCCAGCCAGAGACGCAGCTCGGCCGGGTCGGTCAGGGCCTGGCGGACACGCCCGACGGGCGCGGAGAGACGGGCCTGGACCTTCATCGGCTCACTCATTGTCGTTCCCTTTCGGATAGCAGGCGACGGCCAGCTTGAAGGCATCTCCTTCGCTGCCGCCGTAGCGGGTGAACAGGTCTTGAAGCGCGGTTTGCAGGTCGTGCAGGAACTGCTGACGCTGCTCGGCCGGCACCCGGATCTCGCCGGAGACCCCGATCGAGGGCAGCTCTGGTGCGGCCCGGTCCAGGCCGGCGATGTCGGCCTGGACCTCCTCCATCAGGTCGAGCAGGTAGCCCAGGCTCAGTTCGTCGCGGGCCCGGCGCAGGCCGATCCGGCCGACGAGCCGTGGGGAGAGCCAGTAGGAGCGGGCGGCGGCCTGGTAGATGCCTTCGGTGATGCCGCGGACCTTGCGTTCGTTGACCAGCTCGACGAGGCCAGCCGCGACGAGCTGCTTGACGTGGTAGTAGACGCGCTGTGGCGTCTGGTCGAGTCGGGCCGCGACCTCGGTGCAGGTGCGCGGCTCGGCCAGTTGCCGCAGCACCTCGACGCGATGCGGCTTGAGCAGGACTTCGGCCTGCTCGATCTGCTCCAGGTACAGGACGTCTCTCATGGCAAAATCAGTTTGTACGTACAAAACTTCTTTGTCAATCGCTTCGCGAGAAGCCGCGCCGACTTTCTCGACGCGGCCTCAGGCGACGGTCAGCAGGTGATCAGGGCAACCAGTCCGGCCGCAGCGGGTAACCGCTCACACCGTTCGGGCCGTTGTGGGTGGCCAACACCTGGTGCAGCTGAATGCCGTTGCGCTCGAACGCCATCCGCGACCCGGCCATGTAGAGCCCCCACACCCGGGCGGTGCCCGCGCCCACCTCCGAGACGCAGAAGTCCCAGTGCTCGACCAGGTTGCGACACCAGGCGGCCAACGTCAGCGCGTAGTGCTGGCGCAGGTTCTCCTCGTGGTGCACCTCGAACCCGGCGTCGTGCACCTCACTGACCAGCCGACCCGGACCAGCCAGCTCACCGTCCGGGAAGACGTACCGGTCGATGAACGCTCCCGAACGGTGCGGCGCGCGGTTGTCAGCGCGGGTGATGCAGTGGTTGAGCAGTCGCCCACCCTGCCGCAACCGGCTGCGCAGCGCCCCGAAGTACGCCGGGTAGTTACGCACCCCGATGTGCTCGGTCAACCCGATCGAGGAGATGGCGTCGAACTGCTCGGCCGGCGCGTCCCGGTAGTCGAGGTATCGCACCTCCGCCAGCTCGGACAACCCCTCCCGCTCGATCGCGGCCTGCGCCCACTGCGCCTGCGCCTTCGACAGGGTCACCCCGAGCGCCTTGACGCCGTACTCGCGGGCCGCGTGCCGCACCATGCCACCCCAGCCGCACCCCACATCCAGCAGCCGCATCCCCTTCTTCAGCGCCAGCTTGCCCGCGACCAGGTCGTACTTCGCCGCCTGGGCCTGCTCCAGCGTGTCGTCCGGGGACCGGTACACCGCGCAGGTGTACGTCATCGACGGGCCCAGCACCTTCTCGTAGAAGGCGTTCGACACGTCGTAGTGGTGCGAGATGGCCGTGCTGTCCCGCACCCGCGAGTGCCGCATCCCGTTCATCACCCGCTTCCAGCGGGGCTGTGCCTCCTGCGGCGGTGCCGGCGGCGGCATCAGCCGCTCCCAGCCCAGCCCACGGACCAGCGCCAACCCCTCGGCCAGCGACGGTGGGCGTAACCGCAGCTCGTCCTTGAGCACCCGCAACGCCTCGTACGGGTCACCCGGGTGCACGCCCTGCAACGCCAGGTCACCACTGACGTACGCCCGGGCCATGCCCAGGTCGCCGGGCGCCGTGAGCAGGTACGACAGCCCACGCTCGGTTTGGATCGCCAGGGTGATGCCGGCGTCGGACGGGCCGACGGCACTGCCGTCGTACCCGGTGATCCGCACCGGCAACGGCCCCGTGGTGACCGCGCGGATGACATCCGCGACGGTCGGACCCGTGTGCCGGCCCCCCGCCGGCGGGGTGGCGGGGACGCTCGCCGCCCCCTGATCTCTGTCGGTCAGGCTCATGCTCGTGCTACCGCCTTTTCGTACAGTCCCGTCAGCCGGTGGTCCGGGTCGTAGCGGTCTTTCACCGCGCGCCACGTGTCGCCGCCGTAGAGGCGATCGAAGGCGTCCCGGTCGTAGTACGCGTCGGAGTAGAGCGACTTGTGCCCGCCCGACTCCGACACCCTGCGTTCGATCGTGCGGTTGACGTCGCCGTCGGCGGCGCCCGGCGCGATCGGCACGCTCCCCCAGAACCCGATGTTGACGTAGTCCTGCCCAGGCCGCAGCGGATACAGCGGCCAGGACCGCGCCGAACCGGGCCCCGCCGGCTCACGCAGTCGCAACGGACACAACCACACCGGGTTCATCCCCACCGCGCCGGCGAACCAGCGCAGGAAGTCGGCCGTACGGTCCAGCGGGATCTCCACGTCCTGCACGACCCGCTCCCGGGCCGGCTGCCCGCGCAGCCGGTCGATCCGGGCCGCCACCTGGTGGCGGTGCTCCAGCCGGACCAGTCGGTGGTAGAAGTCGCTGCGCCGGTAACGCGCCGGCCAGAGCCTGCGCACGACCGGGTGCTGCGCACCGAACGCCGACGAGCACCAGAACCAGTCGGTGTCCCAGCGCCACAGATAGTCGTACGCGGTGAGCACGTCGCGGGTGCGCTGGCGCAGCGACCGGTAGTAGATGGACTGACCGGTGTAGTCGCTGGGCGGGTCGGCCCCGTCGATGAACGTGGCGAAGACCAGGTACGCCTCGCCGGGGCTGAACATCACCCCGTCCATCGCGTCCACCGGTTCGCCGGCCCAGGAACGGGTGGCGGTCACCTCCGCGATCGCGTCGGTCAGCGCCTCCGGTTGGGTGAACCGGACGTTGCGCAACGCCACGTACCGGCCGACCGGTTGCAGCTCGATGCGCAGCCGGGTGGCGTACCCGAGGCTGCCCAGCGAGTTCGGGAACGCGGTGAACAGGTCGGCGTGCTCGCCGTCGGGTCGAGCGGTGATGATCTCGCCGGAGCCGGTGAGCACGTCCAGCTCCTGGACGGACTCGTGGGGCAGGCCGTTGCGGAACGAGGTCGACTCGATCCCGAGGCCGGTCACCGCGCCGCCCAGCGTGATGGTGCGCAACTGCGGCACCACGAGCGGCATCAGGCCGTGCGGCAGCGTCGCGTCGACCAGGTCCTCGTAGGTGCACATGCCCTGCACGTCGGCGGTGCGGCCGGCCGGGTCGACCGACAGCACGCCGTTCAGGCCACTCACGTCGAGCCCCGGAGTCCGGGGAGCGGACCGGGGGCGGAACAGGTTGGAGGTGCGTTTGGCCAGCCGGACAGGCTCGCCAGTGGGCACCGCGGCGTACGACCGCCGCAGCGTGTCCACCGCTTGATCATGGTCAATGGGGTGATCCACACGCTCAGCGCGCATGTGATCACCTTACGCTCGCCTCCTGGAAACCGTGGGATGTCGGCGGTGGCAGTTTCCCGTCCGGCGGCAGGCCCGACGGCTACCGTGGCGGGCATGCCATCGCCAGCGATCACCGCCCTGGACGCCGCCCAACTGCCGTATCGGCTGGTCAGCCACGGTGCCGTCGGCAGCCTCGCGGAGGCCGCCGCCGCCCGGGGCGTGACCGTCCCCGACGTCGTCAAGACGATCGTGGTCCGGCGCGGCGAAGACGATCACCTGTTCGTGCTCACCCCCGGCGACCGGGTCATCTCCTGGCCCAAGCTGCGCGCCCTGCTCGGGGTGCACCGGCTCTCCATGCCGGACGCGGCAGGCGCACTGGCCGCCACCGGCTACGAACGCGGCACCATCACCCCGTTCGGCGCGAGCACTGCCTGGCCGGTGGTCGCCGACGAGCGACTGCGCGGCCGGGAGATCACCCTTGGTGCCGGCGAGCGGGGTCTCGCCATCGCGATCGACGCCGACGCCGCGATCGCCGCCCTCGACGCCACGGTGGCCGACGTTACCGACGAGCAGCCCACCCGCTGAGCCTCGCCGTCCCCCGCACCGCCGGGCTGGCTCCGGCGCGACATCGTGGGTGAGGATGGCGCGTATGTCCGCGCCCGAGGAACGCCCCGACCCCGCCGGCACCGTCTACGGCGGTCACCGGGCACCGCGCTCCGGCCCGCTGGCCGATCCGTTGCTGCGGGTCGCGGTGGCGGTCGGTGCCGTCGGCGTACTCCTGGGGGTCGTCTTCGCCACCGGGCTGCTCGACGGTGACGACGAGCCGTCGGTGCCGGCGTCGGTCGGTTCACCGTCCAGCGCGGCGCAGCCCAGCGAGCCGACCGGCGAGCCGAGCCCGACCACACCGGCCGAGCCGTCACCGACCCCGTCGGCCAGCACGCCGGCCGCCCCGCCCACCGGGCCCCGGGTGCTGCGCGCCGCCTCGGGGCTCTGCCTGGGGCTCGACGGTGACGGCAAGGAGGCCGGGGCCGAGTTGGCCGTGTGTACCGGCGCCCCGGAGCAGCAGTGGGTGGTCAGCCCGGCCGGCCCGGGCGTGCTGTCGTTGACGAACGCCGCGTACGGGCAGTGCCTCGACGTCGAGGGCGGCAGTCAGGACGACGGCGCGCGGTTGCTGCAGTTCCCCTGCCACGGTGGGGCCAACCAGCAGTGGCGGTTCGGCGGGACGGGCACCAGCGCGGTCCTGCTCATCGCCGCGCACAGCAACAGGTGCGCCCAGGCCGACGACGACGCCGTCGAGGCGGGCGACGACATCCGGCAGCGACAGTGCGACGGCCGGCCGGCCCAGCAGTGGACCCTGAGCTGACCGGCCGACGCGTCGCGGCTCAACCCCGGAAGCTCCACGCCCTGGGCGCGGTCGCGGCGACCAGCACGGCCTCCGGCACCGCTCGGCCCGGTCGACGGCGCAGCAGCAACGACAGCCCGGCGGCACCGATCGACAGCGCACCCGCCACGTACCAGGCCATCGCGTAGTCGCCCAGCCGGTCCCGGACCAGCCCCGCGCCGGTGGCGGCGACCGCCGCGCCCAGTTGGTGCGCGGCGAACACCCAGCCGAACACCACAGCCCCGGCGCCACCGAAGTACTCCCGGCACAGCGCCACCGTCGGCGGCACCGTGGCCACCCAGTCCAGGCCGTAGAAGACGATGAACACCAGCATGCTCGGCTCGGCGGTGCCGGAGAAGAGGCTCGGCAGCACCAGCAGGGACAACCCGCGCAGCGCGTAGTACAAGCCGAGCAGCAACCGGCTGTCCACCCGGTCGGTGAGCCAGCCGGAGGCGATGGTGCCGACGATGTCGAAGAGCCCCACCAGGGCGAGCAACCCGGCCGCCGTGGTCTGGGCCATGCCGTGGTCGTGCGCGGCCGGCACGAAGTGGGTACCGACCAGGCCGTTGGTGGTCGCCCCGCAGATCGCGAAGCCTCCGGCCAGCAGCCAGAACGGTCGGGTCCGGGCCGCGGTGGCCAGCGCGCCGATCGCCCGGGTCGCCGCGCCGCCGGTCGCCGGCGGCGCCGCGACGACCTCGGTCGCCCCGTAGGCGGGCAGACCGAGATCCGCCGGGTGCTCGCGCAGAAGCCACACCACCAGGGGTACGACCGCCAGCGCCGCCACGGCCACCACGAGTGCGGCGGTACGCCAGCCGTGATCGCGTACCAGGATGGCGATCAGTGGCAGGAACACCAGTTGCCCGGCCGCCCCGCCGGCGGTCAGCACCCCGGTGACCAGGCCCCGTCGGTGCACGAACCAACGGCCGGTGACGGTGGCCACGAACGCCAGCGCCATCGAGCCGGTGCCCAGCCCCACCAGCACACCCCAGCAGAGCAGGAGCTGCCAACTGGCGGTCATGAAGACCGTCAGGCCGCTGCCCGCGGCGACCAGCAGCAACGCCACCGAGACCACCCGGCGGATACCGAATCGGTCCATCAGGGCGGCCGCGAACGGCGCGGTGAGCCCGTAGAGCAGCAGGTTGACCGAGACGGCCGCGGAGATCGTGGCCAGCGGCCAGCCGAACTCCTCGTGCAGCGGGTGCAGCAGCACCGACGGAGTGGCGCGGAAGCCGGCCGCACCGACCAGCGCCACGAAGGCGACGGCGGCGACCAGCCAGGCGGGATGCAGACGACGGTTCTTGGTCACCGGACAAGTCTGAGCCGGTCCACGCACCTCGGCGAGTGGCCGGAAAGCCATCATGCGCAATAATCGGGCCATGACCGTTCGCCCGCACCGGGTCGCCGTACTCGCCCTGCACCAGGTGGTCGGCCTAGACCTCGGCACCCCGTCCCAGGTCTTCAGCACGGCCCGGGCCGCCGACGGGACACCCTTCTACGACGTCCGGGTGTGCACCCCGGGTGGGCAGCCGGTGCGCAGCACCGCCGGCTTCCAGGTGCTCCCCGACCACGGGCTGGAGTTGCTCGACACCGCCGACACGGTGATCGTCCCCGGCATCCACGACGGCACCGTCCTGTCCTCGGGCATCGTCGAGCCAAAGGTGACCGAGGCGCTGCGCGCCGCGTACGAGCGGGGTGCCCGGATCATGTCGATCTGCACCGGAGCGTTCGTGCTCGCCGCCGCCGGGCTCCTCGACGGGCGGCGGGCGACCACCCACTGGGCGTACGCCGAGCAGTTCCGCCGCCTGCACGACCGGGTGGACCTCGACCCGGGCGTGCTCTTCATCGCCGACGACCGGGTGCTCACCTCGGCCGGAGTCGCCGCCGGCATCGACCTATGCCTGCACGTCATCCGCCTCGACCACGGCAGCGAGGTGGCCAACCGGGCGGCCCGCCGCTGCGTGATGCCGCCGTGGCGCGACGGCGGTCAGGCGCAGTACATCGAGCAGCCGGTGCCGAAGGCGACCGACACCAGCACGGCGGGGGCCCGGGAGTGGGCGCGGCAGCGGCTGCACGAGCCGATCGCGCTGCGCGACCTGGCCGAGCAGGCGCGGATGAGCGTGCGCACCTTCACCCGACGCTTCAGGTCGGAGACCGGCCTCAGCCCGGCACAGTGGCTGCTGCACCAGCGCACCGACCACGCGAGACTGCTGCTGGAGACGACCGACCTCACCGTCGACCAGATCGCCCACCGCTGCGGTTTCGGCACCACCGCCGCCCTGCGCCAGCAACTGCACCAACGCATCGGCGTGGCCCCGTCCACCTACCGCCGCACCTTCCACCCCCGCCCCGAACTGATCAAAACCTGACCCGCACCCCGCACCCCCGCGCCCCGGAGCCCCGGAGCCCCGGAGCCCCGCGATCTTGCACTTTCGGTTGTCCGTATGCACGTTTTGCCCCAATTGCGAGGACAGAAAGTGCAAGATCGCGGAGAGCAGGGGGCACGGGGCAGGGCAGGGCTGACCCCGGTCTCGTCCCCGTCCGGGCAGCACTACTTGCGAGCGTGATGTCTGTGAGTCATCAAGATGACCCACAGACATCACGCTCAACGGACCACGGCACCCGTGCCGGGTCGCACTGATCAGCCGCCGCCGCCCGCACCGCCGCCGCCGCCGCTCAGGACCGGAGCAGGTGCAGCTGGGACTGGTGCTTCGGCAGGTGCACCCGGGTGTGCAGGTCCAGGGTGCGGGACCAGGGCAGTGGCTCGTCGACGACGAGGTCGAAGCCCTCGCGGAGGTGCGTCTCGACCGGGGTCTCCGCTGCCAGGCCGAGCTGGTCGACCAGCCCGCACAGCCGGTCGCTGGTGCCGTGCAGCAGCGCGGTCAGGCCACGCAGGCCACCCTGCTCGGCGGCGAGCGCGTCGAGCTGCGGGCGGTGCACGTCCTCCTCCAACTCGTAGTAGGCGAACGGCGACCCGGCCAGCAACGCCTCGGTGGCGTGGATCATGAGCTCGTCGTTGGCGACCAGATGCGCGACGATCTGCTCGGCACTGAGCTGCCCCTCCGGAGCCGGACCGAACCCGCCAGCGTCGACCTCAGCGAACAGGGCACCGTAAGCCCGCCGCAATCCCCCGCTCTCCATCCCCCCAGTCAACCCGCCGCGGCGGGAGTTAGCGGCGGGATTGGCGGGAGCGGAGGTAGTCGCTGACCACGTACTCGCCCAGGTCGTCGGTGTCCGGCGTGAACATGCGACCCCGGCTGCGGCGGGCCACCGCGTCGACGAAGCGTCGCAGGCCCGGATCGTCACCGAGCATGAACAGGTTGAGCGTGGCACCGTAACGGCTCAGCCGGTCCACCTCGCGGACCGTCGCCTCGATCGTCTCCGGCAGCGGCGGCCAGTGGAACAGCGCCTCCCCGTCGTCCGGGTCCAGGTGCGCGGTCGGCTCGCCGTCGGTGACCACCAGCACGACCGGCTCGGCGTCCGGGTGCCGGCGCAGGTGCCGGCCCGCCAACCGCAGCGCGTGCTGGAGGTTGGTGCCCTGCTCCATGTCCGGCTCCACGGCCGCCAACTCCTGCTGGGTGAGCGTCATCGCCTCCCGGCCGAAGCCCACGATCTGCAGGGCGTCCTGTGGGAAGCGCGTCTCCATCAGGTGCGCCAACGCCAGCGCCGTCTGCTTCATCGGCCCCCAACGACCCTGAGAGATCATCGAGTACGACAGGTCGACGCAGAGCACCACAGCGGCCGAGGCGCGCCTCTCGGTCTCCACCACCTCGAAGTCGTCTACCGCGAGCTGCACCGGGACCGTCGGCCCGGCCCGACTGACCGCCCGGGTCAACGTGCGGACCACGTCCAACGGTTGCTCGTCGCCGTACTGCCAGGGCCTGGACGCGCCGCTGACCTCGCCCGCCGCACCGGCCGAGCGCAGGTCGTGCTGGCCACGCGGCCCGGCGGTCAGCTCCGCGAAGACCTGCCGCAGCGCGGTCCCGCCGAGCCGGCGCAGCGCCTTCGGGCTCAGTGTGAGCCCCTCCGCGTCCCGGCTGACCCAACCCTGGCGGCGCAACTCCCGCTCCAGGTCACGCAAATGGCGAACGTCATCGGCCGCGTCCCGGCCCAGTGTGCGCGCCACCGCGTCGACGTCCACGTCGTCGAGGGTCGCCCCCGGGTGTTCCTGGTCGAGCTGGTCCAGCAGGTCGTCCAGGTCGCCGATCTCACCCAGCGCGCCGGCCGCGTCGGCGTAGTCCAGCGGCTGGTCGCCACGGACCCGCTCGCCCCGCCCCCAGCGCAGATCGGGCCGCAGCGCGCGCAGGTTCGCGTCGAGCGCGGACAACTCCCCCGCGAGGCGGTCGCCGAGCGACTGCTGCATGAGGCCGGCCAGCTCGGCGCGCTGCCGCTCGGAGAGCGAGTTCATCAGCCGCTCACCGGCCGCCGCCCGTCGGGCCAGCACGTCGATCAACTCGTCGACGTTCTCCGGCTTCTCCGGGAAGAAGTCGCCATGTCGGCGCATGAACTCGGCGAACGCGTCGGTGGTGTCCTCCGCGCGACCGTGCCGGGCCAGCAGGTCGTTCAGATCGCCCATCATCTCGGCGAGCCGCTGCTGGGCGGCCGGGTCGGCGGAGGCGCGCACCGCGTCGCGCATCCCGGCGAAGCGCTGACCGAGCACGTCGTCGCGGAGCTGGTCGAGGATCTGCTGGTACGCGCGGCGGGCATCGTCGCTGGCCCACTGGTAGCCGGACAGCTCCTCCACCGCCCGCGCCGTCGAGCGCGGCAGATTGTCCAGCACCGCCTCGGCGAACCGCGCCGCGTCGTCGTCGCGACCCCGCAGCTCGTCCCGCTCGGCGGCGAGAGCCTGGTCGAGCAGGGCCTGGGCCCGGGTCACCGCCCCGTCCAGGTCGCCCCTGCGCAGCGCCTCCCGGCGCAGCCGCCGAGCCCGGGCGGCCAGGTCGTCCAGGCCACCCCGACCCTGCGGGCCACGGCGCAGCAGGTCACGCAGCGCCTCCCGCAGGCTGCCGCCGGCCAGCACCTCGGCACCGACCGCGTCCACCGCCTCGCGCACGTCGTACGGGGGTGCGAGCGGGTCGGGCCCGCCGTTCCACTGCCCGTAACGGAACCGGTTGCCGGCCACGGTCAGCCCCGGCCGCCGTAGACGGTGCGCCCCGAGTCGGTGACGTCCTTGCCGAGCCGGCGAGTCAGGTGCAGCCCCTCCAGCACGAACTCGACGGCGGCAGCGGCCTCCTCCGAGGTGGGCGCGTCGCCCAGGTCGAGCCGGTCCAGGACCTTCGCCAACCCGGGTACGGTGCCGACCTGGCGCAGCAGCTCGGCGGCGCTGACCAACTCGCCGGTCTCGATCGCGGCACCGTCCTCGACCAGGGCGGTGAACCCGGACAGGTCCAGCCCGGCGAGGCGGGCCCGGAACGTCTCGGCGGTCGCCGTACGCAGCAGGTGCGCGAGGATCTCGGTCTCCCGGCCCTCCTCGCCGCTCTCGAACTCGACCTTGCCGCGCAGCGTGCTCGTCACCGACACCGCGTCACCGACGCGGGCGACGGCTGCTTCGGGGCGGCCGTCCGGGGTGTCCGAGGCGGCGAGCAGACCGGCGCGACGCAGCGCGGCACCGGCGACCGTCTCGGCGGCGGCGATGGCGAAGCGGGCGGACACACCGGAGCGCGGGTCCACCGACGGCGACTCCCGGACGGCGCGGGCGAAGCGGGCCAGCACCTCCAGCACGTGTTCCGGCACCTCGGCGAACAGGTCGGCCTCCTGGCGGATCAGCGCCAGCTCCAGCTCCAGCTCGACCGGGTAGTGGGTGCGGATCTCCGCTCCGAAACGGTCCTTGAGGGGAGTGATGATCCGGCCTCGGTTGGTGTAGTCCTCCGGGTTGGCGCTCGCCACCAGGAGCAGGTCCAGCGGCAGGCGCAGCTGGTAGCCGCGAACCTGGATGTCCCGCTCCTCCAGCACGTTGAGCAGGGCCACCTGGATCCGCTCGGCCAGGTCGGGCAGCTCGTTGACGGCGAAGATGCCCCGGTTGGTGCGCGGCACCAACCCGAAGTGGATGGTCTCCGGGTCGCCGAGGGTACGACCCTGGGCGATGCGGATCGGGTCGACGTCGCCGATCAGGTCGCCGACGCTGGTGTCCGGGGTGGCCAACTTCTCGCCGTACCGCATCGAACGGTGCAGCCAGCCGATCGGCAGGTCGTCACCGGCCTCGGCGACCTGGGCGACGGATGCCGGGGTGAGCGGGTGCATCGGGTGCTCGTTGAGCACCGAGCCGGGCAGAACGGGGGTCCACTCGTCGAGCAACGCGCCCAGTGAGCGGATCAGCCGGGTCTTGCCCTGGCCGCGCTCGCCGAGCAGCACCATGTCGTGCCCGGCGAGCAGGGCCCGCTCGACCTCGGGCAGCACTGTGTCGTCGTAGCCGACGATGCCGGGGAAACGGGTCTCGCCGGAGCGCATCCGGGCGAGGAGGTTGTCGCGGAGTTCCTGCTTGACGGTGCGGTACTGGTGACCGGCCGCCCGTAGCGCGCCGAGCGTGCCGGGCAGGTCGGCCGGTGGAACCGGGATTACCGGGGTAGGCGCAGTCACCCGACCCACGCTAGCTCACATTCGCGGGGGCGCCCCGGGCATCAGGGGTCACCCCCGCTTCCACCCTCAGCCCCGGTCGCAACGCCGGCAGGCACCGCGACGGCGCAGGTGGTACGCGTACGTGGCGACGCCGAGGGCCACGCCCCACAGCGGCCAGAGCAGCATCGGCGCCCCGGTCATGCTGAACCCGCCGGTCAGCCGCCAGAACTCGGGATTGCTGAGCAGCCCCAGCGAGGCCGCGGTCACGGAGATGGCGACCAGGGTGGCCGGCACCACGGCCAGCTTCACCGGCACCCGACGGCCGGCCAGGCCGAGCATCCAGCGCGGGAACCGCTCGCCCCAGCTCTGCACCAGTCCGAGGGTGAGGATCGCGCCGACGCTGGCGAAAGCGCCCAGCCCGAGCCCGGCCCAGACCAGCCCGGTGTCCTGCATCTCGGTCAGGAACTCGCGGGAGATGCCGAGCGGGATGCCGGCCGCCCAGGCGAACCGGGTCACCGCGTACGTCAGGGGGATCACCGCGGCGATGCCGGCGGCCCACCGGCCCCAGCGGGTGGCGGCGGCCGGGGTGGTCCACCGCTGGCCGGTGTCGGCACGGCCGCAGCCGACGCAGGCCCCGGCGGTACGGCGCTGCCCGGCGAGTACCGCCCCGACCAGCAGCAGCCCGCCGACCAACGCCGCGAACCGGGCGAACAGCGCCCAGTTGAAGACATCGGAGTAGTCGATGGGCGGCCAGCCGAACGGTGCCCCGACGATGAGTATCGGCAGGTAGCCGAGGACGATCAGCACTCGGACGTCCGGCACGACCAGGACGAGGACGAAGGCGACCGCCCAGCCGCAGCCGGCGAGCAGCGCCCGCAGTGGGCCGGGTGGTCGCGCCGCCGGGCGGCTCATGGCCAGGGCGGCGACCGCGGCGGTGAGCAGCACACCGGCGAAGAGCGGGGTGGCCACCTCCGCCGGCACCAGGCGGAGCAGGCTGACGTCGCCGCCGTGGTGGTCGTTCGGGCCGAACGGGTAGCCGGCGCCGGTGAGCGTGCCGAGCAGGGCGAGCACGCCCCACAGGCCGAGCCAACCGGCGGCCAGTGGGGCCAGCCGGTCCGGCCAGCGGGAGTCGGTACGGGGTAGAGAGGCAGTGATCGTCGTCATGCTCTCAGCCTCAACTGACGGCCGCCGGATTCCCTCCCGGCCGGCGGTGACCCCGCTCCCCCGGTGGAGGGACCGATCAGCCCGACGGGGTGACGAAGCCGGACTCGTAGGCGGCGATGACCGCCTGCGTGCGGTCGCGGACCCCCAGCTTGGCCAGCACGTTGCCGACGTGCGTCTTGACCGTCTCCACCCCGACCACCAGGTGCGCGGCGATCTCCGGGTTGGACCGGCCGGTGGTCATCAACCGCAGCACCTCGGCCTCCCGTTCGGTGAGCCGGGCGGTGCTCAACCGGTCGCCACCCGCCGGACCGTACGCCCCGACCAGTTGGCGGATCGCGGCCGGGAAGAGCAGCGACTCGCCGGCCGCGACCACCCGGACCGCCTCCACCACCTCGGCGGGCCGGGCCCGTTTGAGCAGGAACCCCGAGGCGCCGGCGCGCAGCGCCTCGTAGACGTACTCGTCGTTGGCGAAGGTGGTGACCACCAGGACCCGGGGCGGGTCGGCGGAGGTGGCCATCAGGTGCCGGGTTGCCTGGATGCCGTCGATGCCGGGCATCCGTACGTCCATCAGCACCACGTCGGGCCGGTGTCGGGCGACCAGCGGCGGCACCTCGGCCCCGTCGGCGGCTTCGGCGAGCACGCGCAGGTCGGGTTGGGCGTCGATGATGGCCCGCAGCCCCACCCGGATCAGCTCGTCGTCGTCGACGATCAGCACTCCGGTGGTCATGTCGTCTCCTCGTACGGCAGGCGGGCCCGGATCAGCCATCGGTCGCCGTCCGGGCCCACGGTGAGCCGGCCGCCGAGCAGCAGCACCCGCTCCCGCATGCCGTCCAGGCCTCGACCGCCCCGCCCCGGCCGGCCCTGGTCGCGGTGGCGCACCGCGTTGGTCAGCTCCAGCTCCAGCGCGTCGCCGCGCAGGTCCAGGCGTACCGTCACCGGCCCGTGGCCGTGCCGGGCGGCGTTGGTCAGTCCTTCCTGGACGATCCGGTAGCCCTCCCGGGAGACCACCGCGGGCACCCGGTCCGGGTCGCCGGCGCGTTGCGCGTGCACGGCCAGGCCGGCCGCGCGCGCGTCGGTGACCAGCCGGTCCAGGTCGGCGAGGGTACGCTGCGGCGCCACCACGGGCCGGTCGCGTCCGTTCTCCCGGAGCAGCCCGAGCACGTGGTCGAGGTCGTCCATCGCGGTCCGCCCGACGTCCTCGATGGCGGTGAGTGCCCGCCGGACGAACTCGGGGTCGGTGTCGAGGACCTCGCGGGCGGCCCCGGCCTGGAGGGTGGCCACGGTCAGCGCGTGGCCGACGGAGTCGTGCAGCTCCCGGGCCAGCCGGTTGCGTTCGGCGAGCCGGGCGGCGCGTGCTTCGAGGGCGGCGATCCGCTCCGCCTGGGCGGGGCCGAGCAGCACCGGTGCCATGAGTCCGGCGAGCGCGCCGAGCCCGGCGACGGCGTAGCCGAGGACGACCAGCAGGAGCACCCCGGTCACTGTCAGCCAGCCGCTGTCCTGTCCGTCCAGTGGCCCGAACTGTTCCCGGCTGATCAGCTCGGTGCCGATGCCGAACTGTTGGGCGATGAACGCCAGTGCCATCGGCAGGGCGCTGAACAACCCGATCATCACCAACGCGCCGACGATGAGGTGGGTGGCGATCCAGAGCGCGCTGCGCAGCCGGGTCTCCCGGTCGCCGTGGTGCCCGGGCGCGGGCTCGGGCAGGTCGACGCCGAGCAGGGCCCGGACGGCGGCGATCTCCAAGGCCCGGCTGCCGTCCAGCAGCAACGGGACGACGGCGATCAGTACGGCGATGACCAGCAGGACGTAGACCATCGGACGGGGGATCGCCGAGTCGGCGAGCAGTTGGGCGAAGGTCACCGCGAGCAGCCCGTACGGCAGTGCCAGCACACCGCCGAGCAGCAGGAACACGCCGCGTCGCCAGGTGGTGCCGGCGACCAGCGGGGCCAACGCCGCTCGGAGGGTCACCTCGTCATTCTGCTGCCCGGACGGGTCCCGCCGACTCCCCCGCGTCGGGGAGATGTCAGCGGTGGTCGGCGACGTACTGCTGCGGGTCCTTGTCGCGGAACGGCAGGTTGCGGCCGAACTTGTGCTCGCCGTAGAAGGTCAGCCAGCGTTGGCCCAGCTCGGCGCGGAGTTCGGTGCTGGCGTGCCGGCGGAAGTCGGGCAGCGCCTCGTCCTCTTCCTCGGCCAGGTGTTCGCTGTTCTCCCGGCGGGCGGTGCCGACCGCCTCCCACCACTGGTCCGAGCCGACCGGGTGCAGTTTCGCCTCGGCGATGGCGTCGCGGATCTTGTTGTGGTCGCCGATCGCGTCGGCGGTCTCGTCCTCGCCGTCGTCGCCGTGCTTGACCAGGTGCGGGTAGAGGATCGCCTCTTCCGCCTCGGCGTGGATGTCCAGGTGCAGGGCGAGAGCGTCCCAGATGGCCAGCATCTCCTGCTCGTCGCGGGCGTCGTCGAGGCGGGCGAAGCCACGCCGGAAGGCGGCGTGGTCGTCCAGGATCAGTGCGGTGATGTCGTCCACTGTGCTCACTTTCCGGTTGGGTTGCCGAACCGGGCACGCAGCATCGCCGGCATCGCGGCGAGCCCGGTGATCGGGCGGAAGCGTTTCGCCGCCTCGGCCAGCGCCGTGTACTCGTCGTCGGCGAGGTCGATGTCGGCGGCGGCGGCGTTGCGTTCCATCTGCTCGACCCCGGACGCTCCGGGGATGGCGAGCACGTTCGGGTGGCGCAGCAGGTAGGCCAGCGCGATCTGGCTGGGGGTGGCGTCGTGGGCGTCGGCGACCTGGCGCAGGGTGTCGATCAGGGCTGCGCCGCGCTCAAGGTTCTCCGGCAGGAAGTACGGGTTGGCACGCCGGACCGCACCGGTCGGCGGCTTGCTGGCGTCGTAGCGGCCGGAGAGGAAGCCCTGCGCCAGCGGGCTGTACGCGATGACCACCCGGCCGGCCTGCCGCGCGTACGGCAGCAGGTCCTGCTCGGGCGCGCGGTCCAGCATGCTGTAGCGGACCTGGTTGCTGAGCACCCGCCGGCCGAGCGCGGCTTCGGCGATCTGCCAACGGCGCAGCCCGTAGTTGCTCACGCCGACGTCGCCGATCAGCCCGACGTCCTGCAGGGTTCGCATGCCGCGCATCGTGTTGTGGTCGGCGACCAGCGGGTTGTGCTGGTGCAGCTGGTAGAGGTCGATGCTGGTGACGCCGAGCCGGGCCGCCGAGGCGACCGCCCGCTGCTGCACCACGGCGGCCACCGGCAGCACCGGCAGGATCTTGCTGGCGATCACGACCTTCGGTCGGTCGTCGCCGAGGGCCGCGCCGAGGATGCGTTCGCTGCGCCCGAAGCCGTAGATCTCAGCGGTGTCGAAGACCGTCACACCCAGCTCGACGGCCCGCCGGACGATCTGCGCCGCCTGCCGCTCGAAGTCCGGGCCGTACCCCCACTCCCGGGAGCCGAACTGCCAGGTGCCCAACCCGATCTTGGACAGCGGTTTGGGGGTGTCGAGCGCAATGAAACGCATGGCGTCGAAACTACCCCGATGTCCTGGTTTCCACGCCCGATCCACGCCAGGGCGGGCCGGAGCTAGGCTCATGATCGTGACTTACCTCGCCGCGGATGACCGCTACGACACCATGACCTACCGGCGCAGCGGACGCAGCGGCCTGCGACTGCCTGCCGTCTCGCTCGGGCTGTGGCACAACTTCGGTCCGGACCGACCGTTCGAACGGCAGCGCGACATCGTCCGCCGCGCCTTCGACCTGGGTGTCACCCACTTCGACCTGGCCAACAACTACGGCCCGCCGCCCGGTTCGGCGGAGGAGAACTTCGGCCGGATGCTCGCCACCGACCTGAAGCCGTACCGGGACGAGTTGGTCATCTCCAGCAAGGCCGGGTACCTGATGTGGCCCGGCCCGTACGGCGAGTGGGGCTCGCGCAAGAACCTGATCTCGTCGCTGGACCAGTCCCTGGGACGGATGGGGCTGGACTACGTCGACATCTTCTACTCGCACCGGTTCGACCCGGACACCCCGCTGGAGGAGACGATGGGGGCGCTCGACGCCATCGTCCGCTCCGGCAAGGCGCTCTACGTCGGCATCTCGAACTACAACTCGGAGCAGACCACGCGGGCCGCCGCGATCCTGCGCGACCTGGGTACGCCGCTGCTGATCAACCAGCCGTCGTACTCGATGCTCAACCGCTGGACCGAGTCCGACGGCCTGCTCGACACGCTGGAGCAGGTCGGCGCGGGCTGCATCGCGTACAGCCCGTTGGCGCAGGGCCTGCTGACCGACCGCTACCTGGGCGGCATTCCGGCCGACTCGCGGGTTCGCACCAGCGTCTTCCTCAACGAGAGCGACCTCAGCGACGAGAAGATGGCCACCATCCGCGGGCTCGGCGCGGTCGCCGAGGGGCGCGGCCAGTCCCTCGCTCAACTCGCGTTGGCCTGGGCGCTGCGTGACCCGCGGATGACGAGCCTCATCATCGGCGCGAGCAGCGTCGAGCAGTTGGAGACGAACATCACCGCGCTGGACAACCTCGACTTCACGGCCGAGGAGTTGGCCGAGATCGAGCGCCACCTGGGCTGAACACCGTCGGGTCCCGGGCGGGTCGGTTCACCAGATCCGGCGCCGCCCGGCCCGGTGGTTACGCACCTCGCACTGCCGGCCCACCGGTGCTGCGGCGCCTCGGCGTCGCCGTCCGGCACCGATCAGCAGCAGCGCCAGGACCAGCACGGTGGCGGCACCGGCCAGCACCGGCCACCGGCCACCGGGGTTGGTCACCGACGCCACCGGCACGCCCGGGTCGGCCGCCGCCGCCACCGCCGGCTCGGTGGCGGCCGGCCCACTCGCGGCGGTACGCGGCGCGCTCTTCGTCGCGGCGGCCTTCGCCGGGGTGGCCGTGGCACCGGTGGCCTTGGCATTGCGGAACACCACGTCGGAGCAGGAGTAGTAGGTGTCCGGCGTGTTGGAGTTCTGCCAGATCGTGTAGATCAGGTGTCGGCCGCTGCGGCCCGCCGGCAGCCGGCCCGCCAACTGGTACGCCCCGGCCCGCACCGGCGGGTCGGTCAGCGTCAGGAACGGGCGCGACTCCAGATCCGCCCAGGTCAGCTTCCTGCTCGGGTCGTAGTCGGGGGTGGTGACGTAGAGCCGGAAGGTGCCCCGGTGCTCGATGGTGGTCCGGTACCGGAAGGTGACCTTCACGCCGGTGGTCAGCGTGGTGCTGGGCCAGTCGGCGCGGGGCAGGTCCAGTCCCCGGTACGCGGACAGCCCTCCACTGCACAACTCACCGTCCGGGATCCGTTCCCGGTCCCGCCCGTCGATGGCGGCGACCCGCACGTTGTCCCATTCGCGGACCGCCGCGCCGGCCTGGATCGCCGCCCGGCAGGCACTGGTGGCCGCGTACCGGCCCTCGGGGCCACACGCAGCCGCGCGACTGATCGGGTCGGTCGGGGCGCCGTGGGCGGCTGCGGGTGTGGCAGCCAACGGCACGGTCGCGGCAGCGACCAGCACCGTGGCGAGAAGCCGACGTACGGGCATGGGGGTGACCTCCGCCCACTGGTACGGCCGGCAGGCGGCAAAGGTTCGACGCTCAGTGGCCGGGAATCCTGCGGGTGGGTGTGGCGTTTCGATACTCGGAACCGCTAGCACCGAGGAGGCAGAGATGAAGGTACGTAGCTCGTTGCGTGCGCTGAAGCAGAAGCCGGGTTCGGTGGTGGTCCGCCGTCGCGGCCGGGTGGTCGTGGTGAACCGCGCCAACCCGCAGTGGAAGAGCCGCCAGGGCTAACCAGGCCCTGCACGGACATAACAGTCGAAGAGCGCCCTGACCGGATCATCGGTCAGGGCGTTTTGTCGCACCGGTTGCCTACCTGTTCACGACTCGTCGTCCACCGCGAGCGCCGCACGGTTGCCGACATAGCCCAGGTAGAGCAGGTAGGGCACGAGCAGCACGGCGAGCACCAGGACCGCCACGACCACCGGCGGATCACCGAAGGCGGTGCCCAGGACGACCGGCAGCGGGGACACGACCGCCAACAGCATCCCGGCCCGACAGAAGGGGCGCTCGACCCGACGGTGCGCCGCGTACCAGTGCTCGGGTGATCTCATCGTCGCGGTGGTCCGCACCCCGGGGCAGCGGTTCATGTCGACCGAAGGCCGCAGGGACGCTCTGGCGGTGAACGCGACAAGCCACCCGAGGAATGCATAGACCACCGAGATGAACGCTCCAGCCAGCAAAGGCCACTTCCTGACGCGCCAGTCGGTGTCAGCGTAAAATTTCCACCCCACTGGCACCACTGGCCGTGGGCGTTGGGGTGGCTCTCCACGCTGCGGCAGAACCGCCAGCAACAGCAGAAAGCCCTGGTCGGGTAATCCCGACCAGGGCTTCTCAAGGGTGGAGCCGAGGGGACTCGAACCCCTGACCCCCACACTGCCAGTGTGGTGCGCTACCAGCTGCGCCACGGCCCCTTGCTGTTCTCCCGGTCGCCCGGGCACTGGGAAACTATACACAGACCGGCCCGCATGGTCATCTCGCGGGGTCCCCCGCCGGGCCGGGTCAGTTGAGCGCCACGTCCGGCGGAAAGTGCGCGACGGCGGCCATCATCCCGCCCTGCCGGCGCAGCACCATCGGCCACAGGTCGTCGGGCCGGTCGACGAAGGCGTCACCGGGCAGCCCGTCCAGCACGAACCAGGACCCGTCGGCGATTTCCTGCTCCAGCTGGCCGCTGCCCCAGCCGGAGTAGCCGGCGAAGACCCGGATGCCGCCGATGCTCTCCCGCAGCCGCTCCGGGTCGACCGAGAGGTCGATCGTGCCGACCGCTCCGGAAACCTGGTGGAAGCCCTTCACCCGGCGCATCGGGTGCCGCATCCGGGCGAGGCAGATGGCCGAGTCGGGCTGCACCGGGCCACCCTCGAAGAGCACCGCCGGGTGGCGGGCCAGGTCGCTCCAGTCACCGAGCACCTCGGCCACCGGCACCTCGGTGGCCCGGTTCAGCACCACGCCGAGCGCGCCGCCCGGCTCGTGGGCGACCAGCATCACCACCGTACGGTCGAAGTTCGGATCCTTGAGCGCCGGAGTCGCGACCAGCAGCCGCCCGGTCATCGACTCCATCGCTCGTCCGCCGATCGCCTGGCCCTCTCCCTGCATGCCACACACCCGTCAACCGTGAGCCCGCGCCGGGCGGCGGTCATCGACCGGATCCGCCTGCCGCATCGGGTTCAGCCGCGCTGTCGCCATGCCTGGCACCATAGCCTGCGTGCTGGGTGCTGGCTAAGGTCTGACCGGCGGGTGATCGGACAGTTAAGACGAAGGTCCGACGCACCCGGCGGCGGAGCTCCCGGTGATCGACCGATCGGGGCCACCGACGGCCGAGAAACGCCCGAAAGGTCCGTCACATCCCGATAGATTCGGCTGATCGGGAGGGCGAGCGCGGTTGCCCCTGCCCGCGAGACGGAGGCAGGTGCGATGGCAACTGTCCGGGACGCGACGTACGACGTGCTCCGCACCCTCGGTATGACCACTGTCTTCGGCAACCCCGGCTCCACCGAGGAGCCGTTCCTCCAGGACTTCCCCGCCGACTTCCACTACGTCCACGCGCTGCACGAGGCGACGGCCGTCGCGATGGCCGACGGCTACGCCCAGGCCACCGGGATGCCCGCCCACGTCAACCTGCACACCGCGCCGGGCACCGGCAACGGCATGGGCAACCTGGTCACCGCCTGGCACAACAAGACGCCGCTGATCGTCACCGCCGGCCAGCAGACCCGGGAGATGCTGCTCCTGGAACCCCGGCTGGCCAGCCGCCGACCCACCGAACTTCCGCAGCCCTACGTGAAGTGGGCCTACGAGCCGGCCCGGGCGCAGGACATCCCCGCCGCGATGCTGCGGGCGTACGCGACGGCGGTGCAGCCACCCGCCGGGCCGGTCTTCCTCTCCCTGCCGATGGACGACTGGGCCCAGCCGGCCGACCCGCCGCCCGCGCCGCGAACGGTGGCCACCCGGTTCGGGCCGGACCCTCAGCGGTTGGAGGAGTTCGTCCGGGTACTGGCCGGCAGCCGCAACCCGGTGCTCGTGTACGGGCCGGGGGTGGACCGCTCCGCGAGCTGGTCGACAGCGGTCGCGCTGGCGGAGCGGCTCGCCGCGCCGGTCTGGTCGGCCCCCGCCACCGAAAGGTCGGTGTTCCCCGAGGACCACCCGCACTTTCGCGGCGTGCTGCCCTACGCGATCGGTCCGCTCGCCGAGGCGCTGCGCGGGCACGACACGGTGCTGGTCGTCGGCGCTCAGGTGTTCCGCTACTACCCGTACGTGCCGGGCGGGCACCTGCCCGACGGCGCCCGCCTGCTGCACATCACTGACGACCCCGACGAGGCCGCGCGGGCCCCGGTCGGTGACAGCCTGCTCAGCGACCCGGGACTGGCCCTTGCCGCGCTGGTCGAAGGGGTGCCACCGAGCGACCGGCCGGCACCCAGGCGACGGGACGCGGTCGAGCCGCCGGAGATCAGCACCCCGCTGAGCGCCGACGCCCTGTTCGCCGCACTGGCCGCGCACTGGCCGCCCGACGGCGTGCTGGTCCAGGAGTCACCATCCAATCTGTCCGCGCTGCGTCGTCAGCTGCGGATCACCCGCCCGGCGTCGTACTTCACGATGGCCAGCGGCGGCCTCGGCTACGGCCTGCCGGCGGCCATCGGCATCGCACTGGCCGAACGGGACACCGGGCGCGGTCGCCCGGTGGTGGCGGTGATCGGCGACGGCTCCTTCCACTATTCGGTGCAGGCGCTCTGGACGGCGGCGCGCCTGGAACTGCCGGTGGTGGTCGTCGTCCCGGTCAACCAGCAGTACGCGATCCTCAAGGCGTTCGCCGAGCTGAAGCACACTCCCGGGGTGCCCGGCCTGGACCTGCCGGGTTTGGACGTCGTCGCGATCGCCGCCGGCTACGGCTGCGCCACGCAGGTGGTCCAGACCCCCGACCAGCTCGGCGCGGCGCTCTCCGCCGGGCTGCGCGCCGACCGGCCCACCGTGGTGCCGGTACCGATCAGCACCGAAGTGCCCAGCATCCTCTGAACCGGTCAGCGCGGTCCGATCGACAGCGGGGCACCGGTGAGGACGTCCAGCACCGGTCGGCTGCCCAGCGGTGTCGCCAGGGTCACGGTGACCGGCTCCACCTTCAGCAGGTCGATGCATTCGCCGGTGGCCCGGGTGACGCCGCCACCGACCACCACGACGTCCGGCCGTTCCCACACCAACGGCGTGATCCCGGTGTCGCACGCGCCGACGCCGAGGCGCACTGTCAACCGGGCGCCGTCGACGGCGGCCAGGTCCTGGGCCGCCACCAACCCGTCCGGCAGCGGCCGGGCGGGCGTGGTCGGCTCGGGCACGGGGGTGACCGCCGCCGGCGCGACGGCGAGCCGGACCACCGGCGTGGTCAGCTCCTTGATGGTGAACAGCCAGGCCGGGACCTGCGCCACGCCACGGCTCGTGCGCACTGGCACGGCGCCCAACGTGACAGCGGTGACGGTGAGCGGGAGGCAGGCCGTCTGCGTGCTGCTCGTGACCCACCCGTCGGGCCCCGGTTCGACTGTGGGGCCGCCGGGGGTGGGCCGTCCGGGCCGTTTAGGCCGCCCCGGGCAGGGCAGTGGGTCACCCTGGTCGAGCTGCCGGTACGCCTCGGCGGCACTGACCAACGGCAGCGTCAACCGTCCGTCCGGGAACTGGATCTCGCCGCCGACCCGGGTGGGCGGTATTCCGACCTGCTCGCGGTACCACCCGGCCCGGAAGGCCGCCTCGGTCTCGGGGGTGAAGCCCGGGTCACCGGTGAGCAGGGTCGGCCCCTCCAACGGCACGTAACCCGTGCGCCACTCGACGCCGGGCCGCCACGCCTCGGCGACCTGAGCGGCCCGCTGGGCGAAGGCCTCCGCCCCGTCCGTGCGGCTGGGCGGGCCGCCGGCCGGACCGGCGTCGGTGGCGGCACAGCCCGTCAGGAGCAGCAACGGGAGTACGAGCAGCAGGGCGAGCCGATTCATGCACGGTTCGACGCCCCCGCCGACCGGCCGGTTCCGACCCGAGCTCAGGTCTCGCCACCCAGATCCGTCTGGTACGCCTCCCAGAGCAGGTCGGCGCCGCGCCGCCGATGTCGGGCCAACCGCCGCAGCAGGTGCCCGGCCCGGTGTCGCAGCTCATCGGGGCGCGTCTCGGGCCGCTCGGCGATCTGCTGAACCGCCAGGATCGCGGCGACGATCGCCACGTGCTCCCGGGTCAGCAGCCGCACCCCGTGGTCCAGTCGTGGCGACTGGCTGAGCAACTCCCGGTAGAGGCCGGTCGGACCTTCGGTGACCCGGACGTGCTCGGCGAAGCCGTGGCGCACCGGACGCAGCCGAAGGAGAACCTCCTCGCGCCAGCGCGGCTCGGTGCTCGCGACGGCAACGGCCCGCCCGAGGGCGTGCACGTCACCGGCGAGGCCGGCCGGACGCGGCACGCCGGGCAGACCGATGGAATGTGGATCGGCGGGGAGCCCCGCCGGATGCGCGACGCGTGCTTGGGCGACGACTGACGGCTGCTGGACCGGACCGGTGACCATTGGCACCTCCCGCACGGCGGCTCTGCTACCCCATACCGCGATGGTGAGGCTGCCCGGCCCGCCCTGTCCAGGGCCCAGGCTCGTCTCATCTGCCCCGTTGGCCCCAGTGACCCCACCAGCCCCGCTGCTGCGGCCTCCAGCCCCCCCGCACCGGCATGCTGGGACGTACGCCCGCCTCAGTCGCCCGACGGGCGCTCTGCCAGCCGGCGCAGGTGCTCGGCCACGGCGCGCGCGTCACCGGCCGGCTCGTCGCCCGCTCGACCGGTCGTGATCGCCTCGGCCAGCGCCCGCAGCTCGGACGGCGGCAGGACGGGCAGCCCCATGCCGCGCAGTGGGATGGTGACCCCCCGGGCGCTCCCCGGGTCGGTCGCGAGGATGGCCCGCGCCTGCGGTTCGCCGGCCGGAGCGTTGTCGTCCGCCTCCCGGTACGACACCGCGCCGGACTCGATCCGGGCGGTGGCGAGGTCGACGGTGCGGGTGCGCAGCGCACCGCGTACCCGAGCCCGGCTGCCGTCCAGCCAGGCGGCCGTGCGGAGCACCCGCAGCACCAGGTAGAGGCCGAGCAGGACGAAGGGCAGGCCACACAGGCCGACGAACGGGCTGGGACCGGACTGGTTCGGGTCAACGGTGTCGCGTAGTCCGGGCGGCAGCAGTCCCGGTGGCAGGTCGCGAGCCTCCTCATAGGAGGCGAGCGCGTCACCCGGGCCGGTCAGTCGGCGCAACAGCCCATCGGCGACGAGGGGCAATGCCACGAACGCCGCGCCGACGGTCGTGAGCAGGACGCCGAACACCACCGCCACGACGCGCCGGCCGGGCGACGGGCCGACCGACAGGCGCAGCTCCTGGTTGGTCACAGGGGGCAGCGTAAGACCCCGCGAACAACGAAGCGCCCCGGCTGGTGGGCCGGGGCGCTTCGTTCGAGGTGGTGGAGGTGCCGGGAATCGAACCCGGGTCCTTCGCCGGTTTGTCAGGGCTTCTCCGAGCGCAGCTCGCTGTGCCTCTACTCGGCCCCACCGCTCACGCGAGCAAGTTGGTGTGACGGGCCCAGTCGCTGATTAATCTCGCCGCACGGACCCCGCGACCGGGTCCGATTGGCCAGCCTCCTAGCTGATGCCGGCTACTGGGACGAAGGCGTTCCCAGGCCGACAGACTTAGCTACTCGCCTCAGGCGGCGAGAGCGAAGTCAGCGCGATTTTGCTCGGCGCTTATAAGTTTCCGACGACCGATTCTCGAGACGACGTCGGCTTCCTCGGCTCGCTTCCCCTGTCGCTGCGTACGAAGTCGAAACCAGTCACCCCCTTGACAGGCCGCCGATGTGGCGGCACTGACAAGACTAACGCCTGCCGCAACAGCTTTCATCCCGAGCCCCGGGCCGGCACGCCGACCCGGACAAACAGGATGAACTAGTCGTCCATTCCCTTGCCGCGTCGACCGGACACCCGGGCGATCTCCCGGTCCGCGTCCCGCTTGGCGAGGTCCTGGCGCTTGTCGTACGACTTCTTGCCCTTGGCCAGGGCGATCTCGACCTTGGCCCAGCCGTCCGAGAAGTAGACCTGCAACGGGACGATGGTGTAACCGCCCTCGCGGGTCCTGCCGAGGAGCTTGTCGATCTCGCCCCGGTTGAGCAGGAGCTTGCGGGTACGCCGGGGCTCATGGTTGGTCCAGGTGCCCTGGGTGTACTCCGGGATGTGCATCGCGTGCAGGAACAACTCGCCGTCACGTTCCTGCGCGAACGCGTCGACGAGTGACGCCCGCCCGGCCCGCAGCGACTTGACCTCGGTGCCGGTCAGCGCCATGCCCGCCTCGTACGTGTCGAAGATGGCGTAGTCGTGACGCGCCTTCTTGTTGGAGGCGACCACCTTGCGCCCCTTTTCCCGTGGCATCGGTGCCACCCCCTCTCCTGACGTCAGCGGCCGGGCTCACCCCGGCCGGACAACCGATCATGCTACCCGAATCACAAGGACCCTCCCGCGCCGTTTATTTCCGGCGGCGGGAGGGTCCTCGGGAGACGACGGGACGACCCGTACGGTGCCTAGACCCGCAGGTAGAAGCGCAGGGTGATCCAGGCGGTGCCCGCGCTGACCAGACCACCGACGCCAGCCATCAGCGGGAAGATGAACAGGATGTCGCCCCAGGTGATCGGCGAGAGCAGCCCCTGCAACGCGCTCAACGACCCGTCGAAGAGCAGATACTTCGCCGCTACCAGGGCCACCAGACCGAGCAGTGAACCGATCAGGCCGGCCACCACGGCCTCCAGCACGAACGGCGCCTGGATGAACCAGTTGGACGCGCCGACCAGCTTCATGACCGCAACCTCACGCCGCTTGCTGTACGCGGCCACCTGAATGGTGTTCGCGACCAGCAGCAGGGCGGCGACCGCCATCACGATGGCGGCGGCCAGGGCGATGTTCTGGATCGCGGTGAGGATGTTGAAGATCTTGTCGAGCAGTCGACTCTGGTCGACGATCTCCTCGACACCCTCAGTGTCCTTGTACTGGTCGTAGACGTTCTTGTACTGCTCCGGGTTGTTCAGTGTGAGCCGGAACGACTCGGGCAGCTGGTCCGGCTTGACCGCGTTAACCAGGTCCGGCGCGTCCTGGTACATCGACTTGAAGCGCTCGTACGCCTGGGCCTTGTCGACGTAGATGACTTCCTTGACCAGGGGGTCGCCGTCGAGCTTGGTCTGCAGGTCGGTGCGCTGCTGCTCGCTCACCTCCTGCTCCATGAAGATCGAGACCTGGATGTTCTTGTAGTAGAGGTCCTTCATGTCGTCGACCTGGCGGTACATGAGACCGCTGGCGCCGAGCATGGTCAGCGAGACCGCCATCGTGATGATCATCGCGATGGACATGGTCACGTTGCGCCACAGTCCGACCAGTACCTCGGACAGGACGTATTTCACGCGCATCGGGATTTCCTCCGGGTCTCCGGCATGAGGTGTTCGTCGTCAGGCTGCGCAGGGGTGGAGCGCCGGCTCACCCGTAGACGCCGCGGGCCTGGTCACGCACGATGCGACCGCTCTCAATCTCAACGACGCGGCGGCGCATCTGGTTCACGATGTTGGAGTCGTGGGTGACCATCACGACGGTCGTGCCGGTGCGATTGATCCGGTCCAGCAGGCGCATGATCTCAATCGAGGTGTCCGGGTCCAGGTTTCCGGTGGGCTCGTCCGCCAGCAGGATCAGTGGACGGTTCACGAACGCCCGGGCGACGGCGACCCGCTGCTGCTCACCACCGGAGAGCTCGTGCGGGTAGCGGTGCTCCTTGCCACCGAGCCCGACCAGCTCCAGCACCTCCGGCACGACCCGGCGGGCAACCGCCTTCGTCTTGCCGATCACCTCGAGGGCGAACGCCACGTTCTCGTAGGCGGTGCGGTTGGGCAGCAGCCGGAAGTCCTGGAAGACGCAGCCGATCGAGCGCCGGAAGTGGGGTCGCTTCCAGGAACGCATCGACGTGACGTCCTTGCCGTTGACGACGACGCGCCCCTTGTTGGGGGCCACCTCGTGCAGCAGCATTTTGATGATCGTGGACTTGCCGGAGCCGGATGGACCGATGAAGAAGACGAACTCGCCCTTCTCGATCGAGACGGACACGTTGTCGAGCGAAGGCCGGGACGCCTTCGGGTACGTCTTCGTCACTTGCTCAAGCTGAATCACGGGTGGTGAGTCTACGCGGTGTAACAACTGAGCCAAGCCCCACGCCCCACAGATCCGGCGCGCGTCGTCGAATCAGGCTCCTACCTGGAGATCGATGACGCGCTCCGCCCGCGAGCCGTCACGCAGTGTCGTTGGCGAGTTGACGCTGCTTGCGCCAACGGATGCCGGCCTCAATGAAATCGTCGAGGTCGCCGTCGAAGACCCCGCTCGGATTGCCGGTCTCCTGCTCGGTTCGGAGATCCTTCACCATCTGATACGGGTGCAGGACGTAGGAGCGCATCTGGTCGCCCCAGGAGCTCGTGCCGCCGCTCTTGAGGCCGGCCATCTTCTCTTCCTCCTCCTGGCGCTTGCGCTCCAGGAGCCGGGCCTGGAGCACCCGCAGCGCGGAGGCCTTGTTCTGCAACTGGGACTTCTCGTTCTGGCAGGTCACCACGATGCCGGTCGGAATGTGCGTCAGGCGCACCGCCGAGTCGGTGGTGTTGACGCTCTGCCCACCCGGCCCGGAGGAGCGGTAGACATCGACCCGAACCTCGTTCTCCGGGATGTCGATGTGGTCGGTCTGCTCGGTGACCGGCAGAACCTCGACGCCCGCGAAGCTGGTCTGCCGACGACCCTGGTTGTCGAACGGGCTGATCCGGACCAGCCGGTGCGTGCCCGACTCGACGCTGAGCGTGCCGTACGCGTAGGGCACCTTGACCGCGAAGGTGGCCGACTTCAGGCCCGCCTCCTCGGCGTACGACGTCTCGTAGACCTCGGTGGGGTAGCCGTGCCGCTCCGCCCAGCGCAGGTACATCCGCAGCAGCATCTCGGCGAAGTCCGCGGCGTCCACACCACCCGCGCCGGCCCGGATGGCGACCAGCGCCTCCCGGGAGTCGTACTCGCCGGAGAGCAGGGTGCGGACCTCCATCTCCTGGATGGCCTTGGTCAGCCCCGTGATCTCCGACTCGACCTCGGTCAGCACACCCGGGTCGGCTTCGGCCTCGGCCAGCTCCAACAGGACCTGGGCGTCGTCGAGGCCGGAACGCAGGCTGCCCAGCTTGCTGATCTCGCCGTTGACGTACGACAGCTGCGAGGTCACCTGCTGGGCCTTGGCCTGGTCGTCCCACAGATCGGGGGCGGAGGCCTCCTGCTCCAGGCGGGCCTTGTCCTCGTGGAGCCGGTCGAGGTTGAGGACGGCCTCGATGTTTCGCAGGGTCGCGTCGAGTTCCTTGAGCTGTTCGGCGTAATCGGCAGCGGTCACGACACACAAGCGTACTGTGCCGCAGGCTGCGCAGCTCGTTGTGGATGCGCGAACTGGCCGCAGGTCACCCGACGGGGGCGGACTTCAACCACGACAGGGCCGCCCGGTGGTAGGCGACGGCGAACTCCAGCGCGCTGGCGTCGTACGTCTCGCCGTCCCGTTTGGCGTTCTTCACCTGCTCCCGCACCTGGGCGAGTGCCTCGGTGTGGTATTCGTTGGCCGAGGCGTACAGGCCCTTCAGCTGGCTGGCGGAGTGCAGGTTGCCGAACGCCATCCGGAGCGCTATCGGGTTGCGGATGGTGTCCCGCCCCGGGTTCTCCGCGAGCCAGCGGGAAAACGTCCGTTTTCCGCTGGCGGTGAGGGCGTAGGGCTGGCTCATCCGCGGGCCCGGCTTGCCGAGCCGCACGTAACCCCGCTCAGCCAGCACCGGCAACTCGCGGTACACCTGACTGCGGGTCATCGACCAGTACGGCGCCAGACGGCGCTCAGCGGCGGCCATCAACTGACCGCCTGTCATCGGGCCCTCGTGGAGGAGGCCGAGCAGGGCCGCCGCCGTAGGGTTGACTCCGGAATCCGCCATGGCCACTACGCTGCCACTTTGCGCACCCGGCGTCCAGGATTTGCCGGTTTGCCACCCGACAGGACTTCCTAAGTGCACTGTCGGCGGCAGACTGTCCGTTGAGGACTATCGATGGATTGCCACATTCCGGGCATCCCGCCGGCGGCGCCCACGCGCCGCCGGCGGGTCGTCGCCGGTCAGCCCATGTGGGGGTACGTGTGGTCGGTCGGCGGCACGAAGGTCTCCTTGATCGTCCGCGGGGAGACCCAGCGGACCAGGTTCAGCCAGGAGCCGGCCTTGTCGTTGGTGCCGCTGGCGCGGGCGCCACCGAAGGGCTGCTGCCCGACCACCGCGCCGGTCGGCTTGTCGTTGATGTAGAAGTTGCCGGCCGCGTACCGCATCCGCTCACCGACCGACTCGACGACCCGGCGGTCGGTGGCGAACACCGAGCCGGTCAGCGCGTACGGGGCGATCGACTCCGCCTGCGCGACGACCTCGTCGAAGCGGGCGTCGTCGAACACGTGCACGCCCAGGATCGGCCCGAAGTACTCGGTGGTGAAGGTCTCGTGAGCGGCGTCGCCACACTCGAAGAGCGTCGGTCGCACGAAGTAGCCAACCGAGTCGTCGGCGGTGCCACCGGCCAGCACCCGGCAGCTGTCGTCACCGGCGATCAGCTCCAGCGCGGCGGTGTGCCGGGCGAAGGCCTTGTCGTCGATGACCGCACCGCCGAAGTTGCCGAAGTCGGCCACGTCACCGTAGGTCAGCGAGTCGGCGGTGGCGGCCAGCCGGTCCCGCAGCCCACCCTCCCAAATCGAGCGCGGCACGTACGCCCGCGAGGCCGCGGAGCACTTCTGGCCCTGGTACTCGTACGCGCCACGGATCAGCGCGGTGTGCAGCGCGTCCACGTCGGCGCTGGTGTGCGCGACGACGAAGTCCTTGCCGCCGGTCTCGCCGACCAGGCGCGGGTAGCCCCGGTAACGGGAGATGTTGTCGCCCACGGTCCGCCACAACTGCTGGAAGACCTTCGTCGAACCGGTGAAGTGGATGCCGGCCAGATCCGGGTCGGCGAGCACGACATCGGAGACCTCCTCACCCCGACCGGTGACCATGTTGATCACGCCGGGCGGCAGGCCGGCAGCCTCGAACAGCCGCATCGTGAAGTGCGCGGCGAACTGCTGGGTCGGGCCCGGCTTCCAGACCACGGTGTTGCCCAGCAGGGCCGGCGCCGACGGCAGGTTGCCGGCGATGGCGGTGAAGTTGAACGGGGTGACCGCGTAGACGAAGCCCTCCAGCGGGCGGTGGTCGAAGCGGTTCCAGACGCCGGGCGAGGACGCCGGCTGCTCCTCGAGCAGGCGACGCGCGAAGTGCACGTTGAACCGCAGGAAGTCGATGAACTCGCACGCCGCGTCGATCTCCGCCTGGATCGCGGTCTTCGACTGACCGAGCATGGTGGCGGCGTTGAGCGTGTCCCGCCAGGGACCGGCGAGCAGTTCGGCGGCACGCAGGAAGATCGCGGCGCGCTCCTCGAAGGGCAGCGCCCGCCACATCGGGGCGGCGTCCTTGGCCGCCCTGGTGGCGGCGCGCGCGTCGTCGTGGGTGGCGTGCCCGGTCACCCCCAGCACGTGGGCGTGCTTGTGCGGCTGCACCACGTTGATCGGGTCACCGCCGGCCATCCGCTGCTCACCGCCGATGGTCATCGGCAGGTCGATGCGGTCGGCGGCGAGCTCGGTCAGCCGCCGCTGGAGCCGGTCCCGGTCGGGGCTGCCCGGCTCGTAGTTGCGAACCGGCTCGTTGCGCGGCTCGGGAACGGAGAACACGGCATCCATCAAGGCTCCTGGCGATCTCGACAGCAGTGGCGAAACCGGACCCGCGGGCACCGACCGGATGGCCGGACACCGGACGCCGCACGGGAGGCCGAGCAGCGGCGGGACCTCCCGGGATTCTCCCACGACGGGCCGCGCGACCCACTTCCGCCACCGCCCTGCGCCAAGGACCGCCCCACCCCTCCTCTCCTTACCGACCGGCCTCGATCCGTCCCGCCGTCCCGGGGCGACAGGCAGCCCAGCGGGCCCGCGTACCCTGAATGGTCGGTGACCTGCCGCCTCGAAGGGGAGACGATGACCAAGCAGCCCGGCCGCGTCCCGGCCGCTGAGTCGGACGAGCCGGCGGTCGACGCGGCCAACGCCGGCAGTCGGCCGCTGCCCGCCCCCGGCGCCGCAGTGCTCGCGCTGCTGGCGCTCGGTTGGCTGGCCGCCATGCTCTGGTCCACCCGGGAGGCCATCACCTCCGCCGCGGCCGGGGTCACCGCGATCAGCCTCTCCGCGTTCGCCCTGCCCGGCGTGATCTCGGCCGCGCTGGTGGCCGGGGCGGCCGTCGCGCTGGCCGCCGGCAACCTGCTGGCCCGCCGGTACGGCGACTGGGCCACCCTGCGCTTCGCCGGGGCGATCGGCGGCGGAATGCTGGTCGGGCTCGCCGCCGCGGTGGCCATCAACCTCACCTACTTCGACACGTCCACGACCAACGTGATCGCCGGCACCACGGCGGCCGCGGCGATCATCGGGGGCGCGCTGGCCGGCGCGCGGACCGCCCCGGCGATCGGTGCCGTGGTCACCGCCGCGCTGGGCACGCTGATCTTCGTGGTCGCGTTCAGCCGCGCCCGGGACCCGCTGTTCGACCTCTTCGGCTCCGGCGACAGCCAGGAATCGTTGATCAACGCAGCCAAGTGGGTGTCCCGCACCGAATCGCTCGTCGCCGGGCTGCTCGCCGGGCTACTGGCCTTCGGCTACCTGACCTGGGCCCGGCGTCGAGCCGTCCGCCGCGATCCCGAGGCACCGACGCTGCGCTGGCCGGCGTACCTGCTCGCCGGCGCCGGCCCGGGGCTCCTCCTGCTGCTCGCCGAAGTGATCATCAGGGTCGGCGGCCGGTCGCTGCTCGACCTCGCCAGCGCACTCAGTGAAGCCGACGCGGTAGCCCAGACCTCGCTGGGCACCTCGCGGGTCGACAACGGCATCTGGGTGCTCTTCGTGGGGGCGCTGACCGCGCTCATCGCGTTCGGCCGCACGCTCAGCCCCGCCCACAGCGACGACGACGAACCCGCCCACGACCCGAACCCCGTCACCGACCAGGCCGACCCGGCGGACGACAAGCCGGGCTACGCCAAGGCGTTCGACGCCGACCCGGCCGAGACGTTCGACGCACCTGAGACCTCCGAAGCCGACCCGGCGCGCTGAGCCCGCGCCCCGCGCGGGCCGCCCCCCTGCCTGGTCGATCATGGAGTTGTGGTGGGCGGTTCAACCGCCTGTGCGGCTTGTGTCCACCACCACAACTTCGTGATCGACGCGGGCGGCGCGCACCGCAGGGCGCCGGGGGCAGCTCGGCGGTCTGGGCCGGTGTCCCCGGTCAGTCGGTGGCGTGGAGAAGCTGGTCCAGCTCCGTCACGTCGTACCACTCCAGCTCGTGGTCCTCGGCGCCGTCGACGGTGAACTGAGCGTCCGGGTCACCAGCCGCCGCCTCGGCCACCACGTCGGCAGCCGCGCCGACCTCTTCGGCCGCGTCCACGCCATCCACGTGGATGGCCGCGACGGCACCCACCGGCACGGCGTCGGTCAACGCCACAGTGCTGGAGCCCAGCTCACCGTCGCCGCGCCCGACCGCCGCCGACGGCAGGTCGACCGAGACGACGACGCGACGCCGGGGAGCGGTCGGATCGGCCCGGAGCAGGTGCAGGGCGTCCTGGGCTGCCCGGGTGAAGGCGACGTACTCCAACTCCTCCTCGTCACCCTCGGCGTACCACTCACGAAGCGCCGGAGTCACGGCGTGCGCCTGGTCGGCGGCCAGCCCCTCCTCGCGAAGCCGGGCCAGCATCGGTACGGTCGCCGGCACGTACACCCGGACAAGCTCGTCGGTCACCGGTCGTCTCCCCGCGTCGTCCTCCGCCGGCGGCCGCCGGCACGGGCGCAGATCATGCCGCACGCCGTGACCGTCATACACCCCGCCTCCGGCCGGTGGAAGTTTCCCGCCGGTGTGTCCCGCCCGGGTTGGTCAGCCACCGAACCGGTGCGCCGCTGGGCGGCGAGGTCAGTCGGTGGCAAACTGAGCCAAACGACATCAACCCCGGGAGTTTCTGTGGAACCCAGGTTCCTGCTGCTCTCCGACGTGGCCGCCGAGCTCAACGTGTCGGACTCGCAGGTCTACCACATGGTGCGCAGCGGTGAACTGCCGGCGATCAAGATCGGCGGGCGCGGCCAGTGGCGCGTCGAGCGCGCTCGACTGGAGGAGTACATAGCACGCAAATACGATGAAACGGCAGAGTGGGTGCAGAGCAACCCGCTGGTCGACCGCGACCCCGAGTAGTAGAGCCCCCGGCCCACCCGCCCTTCCGTCGCGCCGAGCCCCGCCGGAACGGATGATCCACTCGGTTTCACGGAAGTCGGGGCATTGAGGCCGCTGGGACACCGCGTTATCAAGGAACCCGAGTGGATCATGCCCTTTGTCGGGTCGAGGCCACCACGAAGCCATTGACCGAGGCCGTTCTACCACTCAGAATCGAGCTTGTCGGAGGTAAACGTAGGCAAACGCAAGATGAAGGGGCCCTGATGAGCGGAGCGCGACCCGGTCCTTCCCGACCACCAGTGCGGCTACGCCCCGTTCCGCCCTTCGACCCGCCCTACGTGGACGAGAGCGACGGGTCGTACTGGCCGGGGCCGACCGACGGTCAACTCGCCCTCGACCTTTTCGCTTCCACCCGGCCCAGCCCGGTTCGGCCGGCGGAGCGGCGAGCAGCCCTGCGCCCGGTGCCCAGCCGGTCCACCACCCACCCGGTCGCGTCGTTGCCGCCGTCGACCGCGCCGGAAACCACCCGGGCCGCGCACCGCTTCGTCGGCACCTGCCTGGAGGTGGTCAACGGCTACCGTTCGCCGACCCAGGTGCGAGCGCTGCTCGACCCGGCCCGTGCGGGCGACCTGCTGACCGAGCTCGCCCGCGCATCCGGCCGGGCCGGCACATCCCGCCGCCGTAGCGGCCGGCCACTGGTCCGGCTGCTACGGCTGCGGGTCTGTGAGCCCCGGGAGACCGCAGTGGAGGCGGCAGCCGTCCTCACCGGCGCGGGCGGCCGAAGTTGGGCGATGGCCCTGCGCCTCGAACATCGCCGGGGCCGCTGGCTCTGCGTCGCCCTGCACGTGCTCTGACCCGCCTGGGATCAGCTCAGCCGGCTGCACCGGCGACCCGGTCGGGCGCAAGGCTCACAGGAACACCGACGGGCCCCGGCCTGGTCGGCCGGGACCCGTCGGTCAGACGCTGTCGGTGCAGCTGCTGTCGGTCAGTTGCCGCCGTTGGGCGCGCCGTGGCAGCGCTTGTACTTGCGGCCCGAGCCACACGGGCACGGCGCGTTGCGGGACGGGCCGTTGCTCGCCTCCGCCTGGTTCGGTGCCGGCCGACGGGCAGCAGCGGACGGAACAGCCGGGCCACGCAAGCCGGATGCCGGCCGCTGCGGCGCGGACGGCGCGCTCCGCCCCGGTGCCGCCGGAGCACCCGGAGCCGGTCGGCCCACACCGAGCGCCGGAGCCTGCTGTTCGGCCTGCTCCACGGCGACCGCACCCGGGCTGGCCTCACCGTCGATGGTGGGGGCGGAGTATTGCAGGCCCTGCCGCCGCGGTGCCTGGTTGAGGCCCTTGGCCCGGATCTCCACCGGCTTGTCGAGCAGGGTGACCTCGTCGGCCCCCTCCTCCGGCTCCGGTTCGGTCACCTGGACGTCGACGTTGTAGAGGAAACCGACGGTCTCCTCCTTGATGCCCTCCATCATGGTGGCGAACATGTCGAAGCCCTCGCGCTGGTATTCCACCACCGGGTCGCGCTGGGCGTACGCCCGGAGGTTGATGCCCTCCTGGAGGTAGTCCATCTCGTAGAGGTGCTCGCGCCACTTGCGGTCGATGACCTGGAGCAGCACCATCCGCTCGAGCTGGCGCACCCCCTCGGTGCCGAGCTGCTCCTCACGCCGGTCGTACGCGGCGTTGGCGTCGTCCTTGAGGCGGGCGACCAGGAAGTCGGCGTCCATGCCGGCCCGGGAGCCACCGGCCTCCTCTTCCAACTCCTCGATCGTCACGCCGACCGGGTAGAGCTGCTTGAGGCTGGACCAGAGCTGATCGAGGTCCCAGTCTTCGCCGTAGCCGTCCGAGGTGGCGCCCCGCACGTAAGCCTCGACGGTGTCGTCGATCATGTTGCGGACCTGGTCGGAGAGGTCTTCACCGTTGAGCACCCGGAGCCGCTCGGCGTAGACCACCTGGCGCTGCTTGTTGAGCACCTCGTCGTACTTGAGCACGTTCTTGCGGATCTCGGCGTTCTGACCCTCGATCTGGGCCTGGGCGCTCTTGATCTGCCGGGTGACCATCTTCGACTCGATGGGCACGTCCTCCGGGATGTTGAAGCGCTCCATCACCGCCTCGACCGCTCCGGCCCGGAAGCGCCGCATCAGCTCGTCCTGAAGGGACAGGTAGAAACGGGACTCGCCCGGGTCGCCCTGCCGGCCGGCACGACCACGCAGCTGGTTGTCGATCCGCCGGGACTCGTGCCGCTCGGTGCCCAGCACGTAGAGGCCGCCGGCGGCCGAGACCTCTTCCGCCTCGGCGTCGCAGGCCTGCTTCCAGGTCGGAAGGACCTCCTCCATCGCCTTGGCGTACTCTTCCTCGTTCTCCAGCGGGTCGAGGCCGCGCTGGCGCAGCTCGTTCGCGGCGAGGAACTCGGCGTTGCCACCGAGCAGGATGTCGGTGCCGCGGCCGGCCATGTTGGTCGCCACGGTGACCGCGCCCTTACGCCCGGCCTGGGCGACGATCTCGGCCTCCCGGGCGTGGAACTTGGCGTTCAGCACGTTGTGCGGGATGCCACGGCGGCGCAGCAGCTGGGAGAGGATCTCGGAGTTTTCCACCGAGACGGTGCCCACCAGCACCGGCTGACCCATCTGGTGCCGCTCGGCGATGTCCTCGATGACGGCGTTGAACTTGGCCTTCTCGGTCTTGTAGATGACGTCCGGCCGGTCCTCGCGAACCATCGGGCGGTGGGTCGGAATGGTCACGACGCCGACCTTGTAGACCTTGTTGAACTCGCTCGCCTCGGTCTGCGCCGTACCGGTCATCCCGGACAGCTTCTCGTAGAGGCGGAAGTAGTTCTGGAGGGTGATGGTGGCCAGGGTCTGGTTCTCCTGCTTGATCTCCACCCCCTCCTTGGCCTCGATCGCCTGGTGCATGCCCTCGTTGTAGCGACGGCCGTGCAGGATGCGACCGGTGAACTCGTCGACGATCAGGACCTCACCGTCGCTGACGATGTAGTCCTTGTCGCGCTTGTAGAGCTCCTTGGCCTTGATGGCGTTGTTGAGGTAGCCGACCAGCGGTGTGTTCACCGACTCGTACAGGTTGTCGATGCCGAGCCGGTCCTCGACCTTGGCGACACCCCGCTCGGTCACCGCGATGGTGCGCTTGGAGTGGTCGACCTCGTAGTCGCCCTCGCCGTCGGTGCCGGGCTGGAGCCGGGCCACCACGCCGGCGAACTCGCCGTACCAGCGGGCGGAGTGCTCGGCCGGGCCGGAGATGATCAGCGGGGTGCGGGCCTCGTCGATCAGGATGGAGTCGACCTCGTCGACCACCGCGAAGTTGTGCCCGCGCTGCACCAGCTCTTCCTTCGACCAGGCCATGTTGTCGCGCAGGTAGTCGAAGCCGAACTCGTTGTTGGTGCCGTAGGTGATGTCGCACTCGTAGGCGGCCTTGTGCTCACTTGCCGGCCGGTTGGGCAGCACCACGCCGACGGTCAGCCCGAGGAACTCGTGCACCCGGCCCATCCACGCCGCGTCACGCTGGGCGAGGTAGTCGTTGACCGTGATCACGTGGACGCCCTTGCCGGAGAGCGCGTTGAGGTAGACGGCCATGACCGAGGTCAGCGTCTTGCCCTCACCGGTCTTCATCTCGGCGATGTTGCCGAAGTGAAGCGCCGCGCCGCCCATCACCTGGACGTCGTACGGGCGCTGACCGAGCACCCTGGCGGCCGCCTCACGGGCCACCGCGAACGCCTCCGGCAGCAGGTCGTCGAGGGTCTCACCCTCGTCGAGCCGCTCCCGGAACTGTTCGGTCATGCCGGCCAGTTCCTCGTCGGTGAGGTTGATGTAGTCGTCCTCGATCGAGCTGACGGCATTGGCGATCGCCTTGAGGCGGCGCACCATGCGGCCCTCGCCCGCGTTAAGGACCTTTTCCAGAATCGACACGGATCAACGCTCCCCTAGACAGTCTCGAACCATCGTAGGCGCTTCATCGGCGCGATGGTCACTGGTGGCGGTGCTCGACCCCGCCGAACCCGACATAACTCGCGTCCTACACACGCCCCAAACGTTATCCGGTTACGCCGTCGGCGAACGCTGCGGCAGGATGCACGGGTGGAGCTCGTGGAGATCATCGAGGACGGCGTGCTGCTGCGACCCTGGCGAGAAACGGATGCCGAGGCCGTGCACCGAGCCTGCCAGGACCCGGACATTCAGCGTTGGACCACCGTACCGCGCCCGTACCGGCCGGAACACGCCCACGGATTTGTCACCGAGATGAGCCGGAAGGCCTGGGCCGAGGGCACCGGGGCACCGTTCGCGGTCTGCGACCCGGACACCGGGGAGCTGCTGGGTTCCAGCGGGCTCACCTCCATCGGCGAGGACGGCACCGGTGAGATCGGCTACTGGACGGCACCCTGGGCGCGTGGTCGAGGCGTGATGGTCCGGGCCACCCGGGCGGTGGCCCGCTGGTCCTTCGACACCCTCGGGCTTCGCCGGCTCATCTGGCAGGCCGAGGTGGGCAACCATGCCTCCCGGCTGGTGGCCCTCCGGGCAGGTTTCCGAATCGACGGCAGGTTACGGCTGGCCGACCCGGCGCTGCTGCCCGCAAGCGCGGACGGCTGGATCGGCTCGCTGCTGCCCGGCGAGGTGCCAGCCGCCGGGTCGGCCGGTCCGGCCGGGCCGGGCACCCTCGCCGCCCGTCGGGCCGCCGTCTTCGGCCGCCCGCAGCCCGTTCTGTTCGCCGAGACCGGGGCCGGCGAGCTGCGCCTGCGGCCCATGGAGGAGAAGGACCTGGACGCGGTGGTGCAGACCTGCCGGGACCCGGAGACCATCCGCTGGACGACGGTGCCGGACCCGTACGACCGCGCCGACGCGGAGGGCTACCAGGCGTACGGCCGCGACTCCTGGGCTCGGGGGGACGCCGCCTGCTTCATGATCGCTGACGCCGACGACCGGTACGTGGGGACGCTCGACCTGCGGCTCTCCCCCACCGACCCGCTGGTGGCCGACACCGGCTTCATGACCGCGCCGGCGGCCCGCGGCCGGGGCTACCTGCCCGCTGCGCTGGTCGCGCTCAGCGCCTGGGGCTTCAGCACGTTGGGCCTGGCGCGGATCGAGTGGAAGGCGAACGTGGGCAACACCGCCTCCCGGCGAGCGGCGGAGAAGGCGGGCTTCCTGTTCGAGGGGACCGCCCGGGGTGGCGTGCAGCACCGGGGCGAGCGGGTGGACGTGTGGGTCGGGGCGCTTCTCGCGAAGGATCTGGGATGAGTCTGCGGTCGGTCGTCGAGGCGCACGGGGTGCGGCTGCGTCCCTTCCGCCCGGAGGACAGCGCCGACGTCGTCGACGGCTGCGCGGACCCGCTGACCCAGCGGTTCGTGTCGAACCTCCCGACGCCGTACAGCGAGGCCGACGCCCGCTGGTGGATCGACGTCGGCGCCCCGGCGGCCTGGACCGGCGGCGGCACGGCGTACGCCGTCGCGGACCCCGCGACCGATCGGCTGCTCGGCGCGGTGGGGCTGAACAACCCGGTGCCTGCCCGGGGTCAGCTGGAGATCGGCTACTGGATGCGGCCGGCGGCCCGCGGTCGCGGGCTGGCCACCGCGGCGACCCGCGTGCTGAGCGAGCACGCGTTCGCCGCCGGTGCGGCCCGGCTGGAACTGCTCACCGAACCGGAGAACGGTCCGAGCCAACGGGTCGCGCTGGCCGCCGGCTTCCGCTACGAGGGTCTGCGCCGGTCGGCCGGTGCGTCCCGCGACGCGGGCCGGCACGATCTGCTGGCCTGGGTACGCGTCACCGGTGATCCGCCCGGCCCGACCGCCCGGCTGCTGCCCGACCTGCCCGGCGGGGTGCTCACCGACCAGGTGCTGGCGCTGCGCCCCCTCACGCCGGACGACGCGGCGCTGATGTACCGGTTGCACAGCCGACCCGAGGTGGTGGCGAACCAGGCGCCACCGGTGCCGCCAACCCGCGAGGCGATGGAGCGGCGTTGTCGTCTCGCTCAGAGCGGCTGGCTGACCGGCGAGATCGCCAGGCTGATGATCACGGACGTGTCCAGCGGCGAGCCCGTGGGCAGTTGCGGCTTGTCGTACACCGACGTGGCCGCCGGCGAGGCGTCGGTCGGCTACGCGTTGCTACCGGACTGGCGCGGCCGGGGGTACGCGACGCGGGCGGTCCGGTTGCTCGCGGGCTGGGCGTTCGGCTCGGCCGGTATCGCCCGGCTGTCGGCCGGCACGGTGCCGGACAACACCGCGTCGCACCGGGTGCTGGAGCGGGTCGGTTTTCGGCGCGAGGCAGTTCAGCGCGGCCGACTGCCCGGACTGGCCGGCGCCCGCCTGGACGACCTGACCTTCGCGTTGCTGCCCGCCGACCTCCGCTGACCGGTGTCGTGGGGTTGTGGTGGGGCACCCCACCGCAACCCCACGAGCTGCCGGTCAGGTGGCGAGGGAGATGATGCCGTAGTCGTACGCGTGGCGCCGGTAGACGACGCTGGGGCGGCCGGACTCCTTGTCCTGGAAAAGGTAGAAGTCGTGGCCGACCAGTTCCATCTCGAACAACGCGTCGTCGATGGTCATCGGCTCGGCCGGGTGGACCTTCTCCCGGGCGATGTGCCACGGCTGGTCGTCGTGCTCCTCGTCGACCCGTTCGGCAACGGCGGTGCCGGCGCGGGCGCCATCGCTCGGCGCGCTCAGCGCGTTGGGCACCAGGTCCGCGACCGGCAGGCCAGCGGTGGCCTCGGCGACGGAGATCGGCGCGTGCCGACCCCGGTGTACGCGGCGACGGTCGGCCGCGCGGCGCAGCCGGGTGTCGAGCTTCGCGATGGCCGCGTCGAGCGCGCTGTAGAAGTCGTTCGTGCAGGCTTCGGCCCGCATGACCGGGCCCCGGGAAACGCAGGTGATCTCCACCCGCTGGCAGTGGTCGGCCTGGCGCGGATTGCGCTCGTGAAACAGCTCGACATCAACGCGAATAAGTTTGTGGTCGTAGCGTTCGATCTTCGCGAGTTTCTCGGCTACGTGTACCCGGTAATGGTCCGGCACTTCGACGTTTCGGCCCTTGACCACGATGTCCACGTGACCTCCCTTTTTCGGACGGTCTTCGATCCGGTTACCCGGCCGCGCGCCGTGGGGAGACCCGCTGGCGTCGACCGGTTGGTACGGCTACGCCTCCTCTCACCGCCGAGGGTGGTGGGAACGACCTCCTACCCCCGACAGCGAAACGCTAACTCTTGTTTGTCCGGCAGTCACCCCATGTTGCCGAGACGACCCAGGATTTTTCGCAGCTCGTACACCAACGGGTGAAACGGAAACACTCTGGGTTACGACTGGTGTCTTTTCTCGGTCGCCGCGAGCACCGCCGCAACATTCGGTGCCCATCCTGTCGCGGTCAGCACCCGGCTCGCGGCGGCGAGAGTCACGCCGGTGGTGACGATGTCGTCGAGCAGCACCACGACTGGCGCCGGGCCCCCGGCACGACCCCGGAGCGGCCCCGTCGGGCGGGGCTGGAAGGCCGCCTCGGCCGCCGCCGCGCGCCCGGCGCTGTCCAGGGTGACCGAGTCGGGCCGGGGTGACGCCCGCAGCGGACGGTGCACCCGCACCGCCCAGCCGCTCCGGTTGAGTCGGGCCGCGCAGTGCCGGGCCAGCCGGTCGAGGTGGTCACCGTAGCGGGACCGGGCCGCTGCCGCGGTGTCCGGGACCGGGACCAACGCCAGCGGACGGGCCCCACCGACGGCCGCCGCGACGACCTCGGCGAGCAACGCGCCGAGCGGGCGAGCAAGCCCATGTCGGCCGTGTTCCTTGTACGCCAGCAGGGCCTCGCGCAGCGGACCCGCGTACGGGCCGAGGGCAACGCAGGACGGCAGGCCCGGCGGGGCGGGGGTGGGGCGGACCGCCCGTGGCCGCAATGCACCCAGCGCCACGACACAGGCTGGGCAGACCCCGTGCCGCAGGCCGGGTCGGCGCTCCCGACAACCGGCGCAGTCGGCGGGCAGCACCAGATCGGCGAGGTCCGCCCAGAGCCCGCTCACCGTGTCAGTAGAGGAAGAACGGCGCCGACGGGTTGCTCGGCCGGACACCGGCCGGCACCGGGGCGATGTCGCGTACCCGGCCGGGCTCGATCCGTTCGAACGGGCTGCTGCGGTAGGCCACCCCGTTCGCCTCGTACATGTACGCCCCGCTGGGCGTCCGCACACTGCGGTTGGTCGGGTACGCGGTCAGGTGGGTGACCTTGGCGCCGAGGTCGGTCCGCAGCGGTGTCTCCAGGGCACCGTCGACACTGATCTCGTAGATCGCCGGCTGGCCGACCGACCCCGCCACCACCAGCTGGTCCTCCCTGCCCCAGTCGACCGCCGTCGGGTTGGTCAGCGAGGTGACCAACTCTCGGGGCGGGCCGATGGAGGCCCCGCCGCCGTCGAGGTTGACCGCGGCGACGTAGAGACGGCCGCCGACGATCAGCGCCACCCGCTGGCCGTCCAACCCGGCGGCCACCGCGGTGACCGCGGCGGAGGGCAGGTTGAGCGGCACCGGATACATCCGGGCCGCCTCGTCGAACCGGTAGAGCTGCCCGTCGGCCACGACGAGGCCTCGGCTGGGGCGGTTGTCGACGGTACGCAGCCAGACCGGTCGGCCGATCGAGGAGTATTCGGCGCCGCTGCGGCTGACCACCGAGACCGGGTCGGCACCCGTGCCCACGGCGAGTCGGTACCGGTTCTTGCCGCTGCTGGCGACCACCATCGCGGCGAGGATCCGGCGGTCCTTCGCCAGCCCGAGGCTGGCGGAAACGACGTTACGGTTGGCCTCGGGTGTCAACGGCACCGTGCCGCTGGGCTCGCCGTCGAAGTCGAGTGGGTGGATCGCGCCGTCGTACACGCCGAACCGCTGCGGGCTGGTCGCGTACGGGTAGAGCACCCGGGCGCCTCGTCGCTCGCCCAGGTCCACCACGGGCTGGGCGTTGTTGCGGATCTTCAACTCCAGCTGACCGGTGAGGTCGCCCAGCGACCAGGCGATCTGCGTGATCAACTGGTCGATCCCGCTCTGGTCGTCACCGGACATGTCCAGGTTGACCTCCCACCGACCGTTGCCGCCGGTGGCGTTGTTGATCAGCTCGGTGCGGTCTGGCAGCCCGACGACTCCCGGGCGCAACCAGTCGGAGGGGCCACCGACCAGCCACTTCACCACCTCGTTGACCTGCCGCTCGACCGGCACCGCCTGCGGTCGGTAGCGCTGGTCGGGCACCAGGCGGCTGCGGTCCGAACTCCAGAAGTAGATCGTCTCGTCCTGGTAGTACTCCCGAAGGGCGGTGTCGCTGAGCAGCAGCACGTTGGGCGGGTTGATGACGTAGAGGCCGGCCCGGTCATCGTTGACGCCCCCGTTGAAGGACGCGCTGCGCAGGCCGAACTCGTACTCCGTCTCGGTCGCCACCGGTGGGGCCAGGATGCCGTTGGTCCGCAGCACCCCGATCTGCTGCACGGTGATCTTGACGGTCGTGGTCGAGTCGCTGTTGAGGGTGTAGACCGCCTCGCGCAGCCGGACCACGTTCAGCGCGACCTCGCTGCCCTTCTTGTCCTGTAGACGAGTCTTGTCCTCCGGGGCGATGAACGCCTTGACCCGCTCGTACGCCCGATCCGGCTCGCCGGCGGCGGCGGACAGGAAGTTGCGGACGAACGTCTCGTTGACGCTGCCGCTGGCCGTGCGCGTCGGCGGCTCACTGCCCCGACTGATCACACCGGCCTCGGTCGCGGCGCTGCCCTTGCCGTCCACCCGCACGTCGGATGCCGCCGGAATGCCACAGCCGGCGCCCAGCAGCACCATCACGCCGAGGGTTCCGAGCAGAGTCGGCCGTCTCACGAGCGCACCTCCGTCCGCTGCCCGTCGCCGGCCGGAGCCGGACCGATCGCCAGTGCCCCGCCGGTGCCGGGACCGATGGCCAGTGGCCCACCGTCGCGGGGGCCGCCGAACGGCAGGGCGGCGTCGGCCGGCACCAGCCGCAGCGGTGAGGTGGTCAGCCGATCACCAGCACGGGCCGGCAGGGTGAGTCGGAACTGCGCGCCCTGGCCGGGAGCACCCCACGCCTCAAGCCAGCCGCCGTGCAGCCGTGCGTCCTCCAGGCTGATCGACAGGCCCAGCCCGGTGCCCCCGGTCTGCCGGGCCCGCGACGGGTCAGCCCGCCAGAACCGGTTGAACACCAGCTTCTCCTCGCCAACCTTCAGCCCCACTCCGTGGTCGCGGACGGTGATCGCCACGGCGGTCTCGTCTATGCCGAGGGTGATCAGCACCGGGCGGGCCTCACCGTGCTCGACGGCGTTGCCGACCAGGTTGCGCAACACCCGCTCGACCCGGCGCGGGTCGACCTCGGCGATGACCGGCGTGCCCGGAAGGTCGAGTTCGATCGGTACGCCCACCCGCTCGGCCAGGCCCGCCAGCCGGTCGACCACCCGGTGCACCACCGGCACGAGGTCGGTCGGCTCGGAATCCAGCATGGCGAAGCCCGCGTCGAACCGACTGATCTCCAGCAGGTCGGTCAGCAGCTCCTCGAAGCGGTCCAACTCGGCCTGGAGCAGCTCGGCGCTGCGGGCGACCGCCGGGTCGAACTCGTCGCGCTCAGCGAAGATCAGGTCGGCGGCCATCCGCACCGTGGTCAGCGGGGTACGCAGCTCGTGGGAGACGTCCGAGGTGAAGCGGCGCTGCAACCGGGACATCTCTTCCAGGCGCAGGATCTGCCGTTGCAGGTTGGTGGCCATCTGGTTGAACGACGCGGCGAGCAGGGCCAGGTCGTCCTCACCGTTGACCACCATCCGCTGGTCGAGCAGGCCCGCGGAGAGCCGCTGGGCGGTACGTGCGGCGACCCGGACCGGGTTGACCACCAGCCGGGTGACAAGCGCCGCGAGCAACCCGAGCAGGATCACCAGCGCGACCCCGGTGGCCACCACCGTGGCGCGGGCGTCGGCGGCGGTGACGTCCTGCCGGCCCAGCGGGACCAGGTAGTAGAGCTCGATCTGGCCGAAGCGGGTGGGCACCGGCGAGCCGTAGACCAGGTATTTGGTGGTCTCGCCGGCGAGTCGCCCGGTGCGGATCTGACTCGCCACCTTGCCGTCGGCGATCGCGGCCCGCAGCTCGGGGCTGATCAGCGGCTGCACGTTCGCCGACGGGGAGGTGCGCGTCTGGATGTCGTTGGGATAGTCGTCGGCGGTGATCGCGACCACCACGCCGCTGGTCTGCTGGGGGTCGCCGCCGGCCAGGTAGTTGACGGTGCCGTCGATGGTCTCCTGGAGCTGCGCCTCCTGCGGCTGGCCGTAGAAGGAGACCTGCTTGGCCGCGTAGCTGGCGCCGGTTGTCACCCGCTGCCGGACGTCGCTGCGTGCGCTGTCGAGCAGAATGGTGGTGATCTTGTCAGCGATCAGGAACGCGAACCCGCCGACCAGGAGGCTGGAAGCGACCAGCGTGATGGTCACGACCCGAACCTGGAGCGAGCGACGCCAGGTCTGGTGTGCCCGACCCACCGCACGAGCGACCCGACCACTCACCGCACGCCAGAGCTCCCCGCCGGCGCTGGGCCGGCGGGCAGCCGTACTCGGGGAGGGTGGGGGCGGCGAGGTCGACACAGTGCGACCAGGCTATCCGGTCCCCGCCTTGTAACCCACGCCCCGCACGGTGAGGATGATTTCCGGTCGCTCCGGGTCTGGTTCGATCTTGGCCCGCAACCGCTGGACGTGCACGTTGACCAGACGGGTGTCGGCCGCGTGCCGGTAGCCCCAGACCTGTTCGAGCAGCACCTCGCGGGTGAAGACCTGACGTGGCTTGCGGGCGAGCGCGACCAGCAGGTCGAATTCCAGCGGCGTCAGCTTCACCTCCTCGTCGTTGCGACTCACCGTGTGCGCGGGCACGTCGATGGTGATCTGGTTGTCCGGCGGCCCGATGGTGAGCATCTCCGGTGCCACGTCCTCGCCTCGGCGCAGTCGGGCCCGCATCCGGGCCACCAGCTCCTTGGGCTTGAACGGCTTGACCACGTAGTCGTCGGCACCGGATTCCAGGCCGAGCACGATGTCGACGGTGTCGCTCTTGGCGGTCAGCATGACGATGGGCACGCCGGACTCCGCCCGGATCGACCTGGCGACGTCGATCCCGCTCATACCGGGAAGCATCAGGTCAAGCAGCACTATGTCGGGACGACTGTCGCGAAAAGCGGCCAACGCCCGCTCGCCGTCCGCCACAAAAGAGGGCAGGAAACCCTCACTGCGCAGCACGATGCCGAGCATCTCGGCGAGCGCGGGGTCATCGTCGACCACCAGTACGCGGGCTCTCATGGGATTAATATTGCATCCTCATTCAGTTCGGTGGGACCGGCGTCCGCCGGTAACGCTCAGCGCCGCCGTCAAACCGGGTGCCCGCGGTGCGCGGCGGCGGCGCCACGTGCTGCGGTGCCTGGGCGCACGGATGGCCGCGGGCCAGGCTGCCACCATGATCCCCCTTCGGCGGCTACCAGCGCCACCGCAAGCCGGACCGATCCGGCTGTCGCCATCCGGACGACGGTCAGCCGAACAACCCACTCCCCCAGTGTTCCCCGCCGTCGCGCACCCCGGGCGGGCAGGCGAACACCCCGCTGGAGACGTGTCGCAGGTACTCGTTCATCACGTCGTGCCGGGCCAACTGCGTCTGGATCGGCACGAACTGACGGCGTGGATCACGCTGGTAGGCGATGAAGAAGAGGCCCGCGTCGAGCCGTCCGAGGCCGTCCGAGCCGTCGACGAAGTTGTAACCCCGGCGCAGCAGTTGCGCCCCGCCGTTCCGGCTCGGGTGGGCCAGCGTGACATGGGCGTGCTCGGCGATCACCGGCTTCCCGTCCGCGCCACGGGCGGCGAAGTCGGGCTCGTCGAACTCGTCGCCGCGACCCAGCGGCGCGCCGCTGCCCTTGGCCCGGCCGACGATCTCCTCCTGCTCGGCGAGGGAGGTCCGGTCCCAGGTCTCCACCAGCATTCGGATCTTGCGGGTCACCAGGTACGAGCCGCCGGCCATCCAGTCCGGCCCGTCGCCCGGCTGCACCCACAACTGGTCGCGCAGCAGGTCGGTGTCCTCGGCCTTGAGGTTGGCCGTACCGTCCTTGAACCCGAAGAGGTTGCGCGCGGTGGCCTGCTCCCGCGTGGTCGACGAGGTGCGGCCGAAGCCGAGCTGCGACCAACGGACGCTCACCACGCCCATGCCCAGCCGGGCCAGGTTACGGATCGCGTGCACCGCCACCTGCGGGTCGTTGGAGCAGGCCTGGACGCAGAGGTCGCCGCCGGAGAGCTGCGGCTGCAACGCGTCGCCGGGAAACTTCGGCAGCTCGGCGAGGGCGGCAGGGCGACGCTCGGCGAGGCCGAAGCGGTCCCGTCCGTCGGCGTCGCGGAACAGCGTCGGCCCGAAACCGATGGTGAGGGTGAGCTGCGAGGGAGGCAGGCCGAGTGCCTCGCCGGTGTCGTCCGGTGGGGCCTCCGGCATCCCGCCGACCGCACCCAGCACCCCGGCGTCGCGCCCCGCGGTCATCCGGGCGGCGGCGGCCGTCCACTCCTCAAGCAGTTCGACGAGTCGGGCCCGGTCCTTGGTGATCACGTCGAAGGCCACGAAGTGCAGCCGGTCCTGCGCCGGGGTGACGATGCCGGCCTGGTGTTCTCCGTGGAACGGCACCGCCCCGGCCGGGTGGTCACTCGCCGCAGCCGGGCCATGGGAGCCGTTCAGCAGCGCCCCCGCGCCGGCCGCCACCCCGGCGACCCCCGCCACCCCGGCGCCGGCCAGGGTGATCGCCCGGCGCCGGGTGAACCTGCTTCCGCTCATCGACTCGACTCTTTCTGCCAGGTGGTCACTTCGCGACGGCCGCGGCGACCTTGCTGATCGGCTCGGCGAGCGCGTTGATCCCGTCAGAGAGCTCCTTGAGCTCGGCCTTGCTCAGCGCGGTGTGCAGCTTCCACCCGTCGCCGTCGCGGTGCTTGCCGAGCAGTCCCTCGACGTTCGTGAACTCGGCGTCCAGCTGGCTGACCAGCTCCGGCGAGCGCTGCTGCAACGCGGGCCGCAGGGCGGACACAGCGGCCTTGGAACCTTCGAGGTTGGCGGCGAAGTCCCACAGGTCGGTGTGCGAGTAGCGGTCCTCCTCGCCGGTGATCTTGCCGCTGGCCACCTCGTCGAGCAGCTCCTTGGCACCGTTGGCGAGCTGGAGCGGAGAGAGCTTCTCGGCGTTCGCCTTGGCCACGATCTCCTTGACATCCACCAGCAGGCGGTCGGCGATCGGGCCGTCCTTGGAGATGTCGCCGGACTGCCAGAGGTCCTTCTCGATCCGGTGGAAGCCGGTGAACTCCATCCCCTCCTCAAGAACCTCCTCGCGGCCGTCGATCTTGGGGTCGAGGTCGCCGAAGATCTCAGCGACCGGCTCGATCCGCTCCCAGTAGGTGCGGGCGACCGGGTAGAGCGCCTTGGACTTCGCCACATCACCGGCCTTGACCGCGCCGACGAACTCCTCGGTCTTGTCCAACAGCGCGCTGGTCTGGCTCTTCACGTACCGCTGGTAGTTGTCAGTGGCGTCACCCAGCGCGGCGTCGGCGGTGAGCGGCTGCGCCGACCCGCTGACCTTGAGCGCGCCCCGGATGCCCTTGCCGCTCATCCCCGGCTTGCAGGCCGTCTGGTACGTGCCGGCCGGCAACTCCACGTGCAGCTCGCGGCTCAGCCCAGGGGCGATGTTCTCCACCTCACCCATCACCCGGTCGCCGTCGGCGTACACGTAGAACTCAGTGACCTTCGCACCCGAATTGGTGATCTTGAAGGTGGCGGTGCCGGCGCCCAGGTCGGTCGAGCCGACCTCACAGGCGGTGTCGCTGGCCTTGACCACGATCGGTCCGCCGGACCCGGCCTGGTCACCCTTGTCGGAGTCGGAGCAGGCGGCCAGACCGGCCGTCGCCAGCACGCCGGCGGCGGCCAGCGCGAAGAACTGGGTGGTACGCATGTGAGCTGTCTCTCCTCGTGGGTCAGGCACGCTGCGGCGCGGACGCCGCCTCGGCCTCAGCGCCGGTGTCAGCCCCGCGCTCGGTGACGGTGGTGGTGGTCGCGGCGGGTGCCGGCTTACGCCGGGCCGGTCGCAGGAAGAGCAGGAGCACCGGTACGGCGTACGCGACCCAGGCGATCGTCTCCAGCACTGTGGGCGCGGGGGTCACGTTGAACATGCCGGCGAGCAGGGCCGCGTACCAGGTGCTCGGGTCGAGCACGCTGGTGATGTCGAAGGCCAGGTCGTTCAGGCCGGGCAGGACGCCGGCCTCCTGGAAGTCGTGCACGCCGTACTTGAGGATGCCGGCGGCGACCAGGATCAGCAGCGCGCCGGTCCAGGTGAAGAACTTGCTGAGGTTGATCCGCAGGGCGCTGGCGTAGAGCAGCACGCCGAGGACCACTGCGGTGACGATGCCGCCGATCAACGCGAGCAGCGGGCCGCTGTCGCCGGCCGCACCCTGGGCGGCCGAGTAGAAGATCAGCGCCGTCTCCAGACCCTCGCGGATCACCGCGAGGAACGCCATCCCGGCGACGGCGAGGGACCCGACGGCCAGCGCCTCGGTGAGCTTGCCCCGCAGTTCGCCGGCGATGGTCCGGGCGGCCCGGCGCATCCAGAAGATCATCCAGGTCACGAAGACCACGGCGGCGACCGAGGTGATCGCCTCGAACAACTCACGATCCTCGGATCGGGACAGCAGCGAGGTCGACGTGTACTCGATCAGCCAACCGAAGAGCACCGAGAGCGCCACGGCCAGGCCGACGCCCGCCCACACCTGCGGCAGCCGGTCCCGGCGCTGCGACTTCATCAGGAAGGCGACCAGGATGCTGACCACCAGGGTGGCTTCCAGCCCTTCCCGCAGACCGATCAGGTAGGTGGCGAACATCCGAGCTCCGAATAGGTTAGGCACGCCTTGGTTGACTTAGGGCAGGCATACCTTCCTCCTGGTCAGCGTCGTCGTCAAGTTGTTCACGACAAGCTCACCCTGTCTGCGGCGAACTCCACTGTGCGAAGATCGCGCCGTGAGGGGATTCCTGCCGTGGTTGACGGTTCTGGCCGTGGTGCTGCTGCTCAGCGCACTACGCCTACGGGCGCTGGCCACACTCGTCTCGCTCGGCTGGCTGGCCTGGTGCCTCTGGACCTGGTTCCGCCCCACCCGCCGCACCTGACCAAGCCCCGCCCGACCCCAGCCCCGCGCCCCGCGCCCCGCGCCCCGCGCCCCGCGCCCCGCGCCCGCGATCTTGCACTTTCTGCGGCGACATTTCGCACCTAAAGCCGTAAATCTCTAACCGAAACTGCAAGATCGCGGGCGCGGAGGCACGGTCGCGGGCGCGGAGGGCACGGTCTCGGGCGCGGAGGGCACGAGCGCGGGAGCGCAGGGCCGATCGCGGGCGTGCAGGGCACGGTCGCGGGGAGCGCAGGGGGGCAGGGCGGAGACGACGGACCGGGCCGGCTGTGAACAGCCGACCCGGTCCAGAGATGTCGATCAGTAGCGGTAGTGATCCGGCTTGAACGGACCCTCCGTGGAGACGCCGAGGTAGGCGGCCTGCTCCTTGGTCAGCGTGCTCAGCTTGGCGCCGAGTGCGCCGAGGTGCAGTCGGGCCACCTTCTCGTCCAGGTGCTTGGGCAGCACGTAGACGCCGATCGGGTACTCCTCGGTCTTGGTGAAGAGCTCGATCTGGGCGATCGTCTGGTTGGCGAACGAGTTCGACATGACGAAGCTCGGGTGCCCGGTCGCGTTGCCCAGGTTCAGCAGGCGGCCCTCGGAGAGCACGATGATGGCGTGCCCGTCGGCGAAGCGCCACAGGTCGACCTGCGGCTTGATGTTGATCCGCTCGACGTCGGACCGCTTGGCCAGCCCGGCCATGTCGATCTCGTTGTCGAAGTGGCCGATGTTGCCGACGATGGCCTGGTGCTTCATCCGGGCCATGTGCTCGTTGGTGATGACGTCGAAGCAGCCGGTGGCGGTGATGAAGATGTCGGCCTGCTCGACAACGTCGTCCAGGGTGGCGACCTGGTAGCCGTCCATGGCGGCCTGCAACGCGCAGATCGGGTCCACCTCGGTCACCACGACTCGGGCGCCCTGGCCGCGCAGCGACTCGGCGCAGCCCTTGCCCACGTCGCCGTAGCCCATGACGACCGCCATCTTGCCGCCGATCAGCACGTCGGTGGCGCGGTTGATGCCGTCGATGAGCGAGTGCCGGCAGCCGTACTTGTTGTCGAACTTGCTCTTGGTCACCGAGTCGTTGACGTTGATGGCCGGGAAGAGCAGGGTGCCGGCCCGGTGCATCTCGTAGAGCCGGTGCACGCCGGTGGTGGTCTCCTCGGTCACGCCCTTGATGCCGGCGGAGATCCGGGTCCACCGCTGGCCGTCCTCGCCGAGCGAGCGGTGCAGCAGCTCGAGGATGACCGCGTACTCCTCGGAGTCGGCGGACTCGACGGGCGGGACCACACCGGCCCGCTCGAACTCGGTGCCCTTGTGTACGAGCAGGGTCGCGTCGCCGCCGTCGTCGAGGATCATGTTCGGGCCCTGCCCGTCCGGCCAGGCGAGCACCTGCTCGGTGCACCACCAGTACTCCGGAAGGGTCTCGCCCTTCCAGGCGTACACCGGAACCCCGGCCGGAGCCTCGGGGGTGCCGTCCGGGCCGACGACGATCGCCGCGGCGGCGTGGTCCTGGGTGGAGAAGATGTTGCAGGACGCCCAGCGCACCTGCGCGCCGAGCGCGACCAACGTCTCGATCAGGACGGCGGTCTGGATGGTCATGTGCAGGGAGCCGGTGATCCGCGCGCCGGCGAGCGGCTGCGCCTCGGCGAACTCGCGACGGATCGCCATCAGGCCGGGCATCTCGTGCTCGGCGAGCTGGATCTCTTTACGCCCGAACTCGGCGAGCGACAGATCCGCCACCTTGAAGTCGCCGTCGGCGAGCGTGCTCGGCCGGGCCTCGGACGGCGTGCCGCTGGCGGACGCCGGGAGGGTGCTGGTCATGAAAGCTCCTGTCGAACGATGTCTGCGCCGACCTTCCACCTTACGCGCGTTGGCGACGGGCATCAGGCACGGTCGGCGGACAGCGCACGGGGCGGTCGGTGATGGACGGACCTTCCCGCCCACGTCCCGCCCGCCCCGTGCATCCCCCCGGTTTGGTTCCCCCGCACGTTCTCGGACCGTCGTCGCGATAACGCTGCGTACTCATAGAGTCACACTCAGGCAGGGTGACGTCAAGCTATTCCGGGAAAGTCGGACTTGTGTCGTTGGCCCGGGTCGGGGTCAGCGCAGCCCGGACGTCGCGACGAACGCCACACCGACGCCGTCGATCCGCAGCGGCGCTTCCAACGCCGTACCGATCGCCGCCTCGCCGGAGACCAGCGTCAACGCGCCGGCACCGTCGTCCACGGTGATCGAACCACCAGCGCAGAGCACCACCCGAGGGCCGGGCAGCGACAGTGTCACCGAGGGCACCGCCGCGTCGACCCGGACCCGGTGCAGCGCGAAGTCGTCCACCGGCACGGGCCAGCAGTCCACGCCCGGGCCGACCGGCTCCGCGGCCCGCACCGGATCGACGAGCACCTCGAAGCGCAGCACCCGCAACAACTCGTCGACGTCCACCCGCTTCGGGGTCAGGCCGCCGCGCAACACGTTGTCGCTGGCCGCCATGATCTCCACGCCGCAGCCGCTCAGGTAGGCGTGCAGGTTGCCGGCGGGCATCCAGATCGCCTCCCCCGCCTCCAGCCGCAGGTGGTGCAACAGCAGCGCGACCAGCGCACCCGGATCCCCCGGGTACGCCGTTGCCAGTCGGCGGGTCAGCTCCGCGTCCGGGCCGTCGACCGGCGCCGCCACCACAGCGGCCAGCAGGTCGTGACGCTTGGCGACCGGCCAGCCGAGCAGCGTCCGCACCGCCGTCCGCAACCCTGCCGGCCCGGACCGCAACGCGGCGACCACAGGCGCCAACTCCGGTACGCCGAACGCCGCGAGCGCCTCGGCCGACTCCGCCGGATCCCGGAAACCGCACAGCGCCTCGAACGGGGTGAGCGCGACGAGCAACTCCGGCTTGTGGTGCGGGTCGGAGTAGTTGCGCGGCCCCTCGGTGCGCCCCACCTCCGCCGCATAGCCGGCCTGCGCCTGCTCGGCGTCCGGGTGGGCCTGCAGGCTCAGCGGAGCGTCGGCCGCGAGCACCTTGAGCAGGAACGGCAGCCGGTTGCCGAACCGCTCGGACACCCGCTGGCCGAGCCACTGCCCTGGTTCGTCCCGCACCAGGTCGCAGAGGCTCACCCGCAGGCCGGCACGATCCACGTGGGCCGGGGCGCCCGGGTGAGCCCCCAACCACAGCTCCGCCTCCGGGCCCGCGCTCGGCACCGCTCGCCCCTGCAGGAGGGCGATGGCTGAGCGCGAGCCCCAGGCGTAGTCCCGGATCGGCCCGTACAGTGGCTCCACCCGTCAGCCCCCGGGCCGCCCGGCCGACTCGCCCGACGTGTCCTGCGGCTGCGGCACCGCGGTGTCGGCCGCGGCACCGGTGCCGGCCTCGGCGGCAGCGGTGCTGTAGACGTCCGGCTCCAGATAGATCACCCGGGCGATCGGCACCGCGGTGCGGATCCGCGCCTCGACGGCGTTGATGCCACGAGCCAGGTCGTGGGCGCTCTCCCACTCCGGAACAGCGATCTTGGCCGCCACCATCAGCTCTTCCGGGCCCAGGTAGAGCGTCTTCATGTGGATGATCCGCTCCACCTCGGGGCCGTCGGTGACGGCCCGCTCGATGGCCGCCAGCTCGGACGCCTCGGCGCCCTCACCGAGCAGCAGGCTCTTCGTCTCGATGGCCAGCACGACGGCGATGACCACCAGCAGGATGCCGATCATCGCGGTGCCGGCGGCGTCCCACTCGCCGTTGCCGGTGATCAGCGTCATGACGACGCCGAACAGGGCGAACACCAGACCGACCAGCGCGCCGAAGTCCTCCAGGAGCACCACCGGCAGCTCCGGCGCCTTGGCCCGGCGGATGAAACGCACCCAGGACTGGTTGCCCCGGGTGTGGTTGGACTCCTTGATGGCGGTCCGGAACGAGAACGACTCCATGATGATCGCCGACACCAGCACGACCACCGGCAGCCAGTGCCAGGACTCGATGCCGCCCTTGTGATGCCACTTGTGGTACGCCTCGTAGAGCGCGAACAGGCCACCGATGCTGAACAGCACGATGGACACGATGAACGCGTAGATGTAGCGCTCCCGGCCGTACCCGAACGGGTGTTCCGGGGTGGCCGCGCGCTTCGCCCGCTTGCCACCGAGCAGCAGCAGCCCCTGGTTGCCGGAGTCGGCGACCGAGTGGACCGCCTCGGCCAGCATCGACGACGAGCCGGAGAGCAGGAACGCAACGAACTTGGTGACGGCGATGCCGATGTTGGCCAGCAGGGCGGCGACAATCGCCTTCGTCCCACCGTTGGCGCTCATGCCACCGCTCCGCTTCGCCGCACGAAGCCGCCCGGTCCGCGCATGATGCGCCGCCCCCTACGTTCGTTCACTGGTTCGACAGCTCCTTCATCTCGGTGATGGCCGGAACGGCCATCGGGTCCAACCCGTGTGCCAGAGCAAGGTAGATCGAGGCGAAATCCGGAACGGCGATCAGCGAGGCCAGCCGCTCCAGGGCGGAGCCGCCCTCGGCGGTCACCACGTCGCACCGCACGCCACGGCGCTCCGCGAGGGTCTGCACCGCGTCCGCACGGCGCTCCTCGACGGCGAGCGGCTCGTCGGTGTCGTCCTCGGCGTTGAGCCCCCCGTCGCGCAGCAGCACCAGCCGCAGCCGGGTGCCCTCGCCGTCGTCCTCGGCCGGGTCGGCGAAGATGTCCCGCTCCCCCTCGGCCAGGCCGCCGAAGACGCCGTCGAGCAGCCCGACCCGACCCCGCCCGGCCTCACCCAACGCCCCGGTGACCACCGGGTAGCGGGCGTTTGCCGACAGGGTGTCGCCGAACCGGCGGGCCGCCACCGTGGCCAGCGGGGACGAACCCCAGACGATGGGAATCGAGCCGGCCAGGCCCAGCGCCAGTGACTTCGCCGGGTTGACGAAGGACTCGGCCGCGGACCGGCAGCGGTCGGCGTCCGCGTCGAGCCGGGACGCGGTCTCGGCCAGGTCCGCTTCGTTGACCTTCACGAGCCCGAGGGAACGGGCGGCGAGCAGGACCGGCACCGTGAGTGCCCAGAGGCTGGCCCGGGCCGGAGCACGCCGGGGCACCGGGATGAACGGCGCCCGGGCCTGCTCGGCGATCGACTGCAACTGCGAATCCGGGGCACCCACGGCGACGAGTCGGGCACCACGGCGGTGGGCCGCCTCGGCGGCGCCGAGCGCCTCCGGGCTACGTCCGGACGCGCTCACCGCGATCACCACGTCGGCCGCGCCCACCCATCCGGGCACGCCGGCGGACCGGTGCCCGATGATCGGGACCGGGCAGCGTGGCCCGGCGACAGTGGCCAGCACGTCCCCGGTACGCCCGGCGGTGCCGATGCCGGCGATCACGACGGCTCGGGGCCGCCCGTCGTCGGCGAGCACCGCGAGGTTCGCCTCGGCTGCCAGTGCGGCGCTCTCGCGAACCTGCGCACCGGCCGACGCCGTGTGCCGGAGCATGCCGCCCGGGTCGGCCTCGGCCAACGCCTGCGGGTTGTCGAGCAGGGCCTCGTCGGCGTCACGGCGCCCATTGACCCCGGCCGTACCGTCGATCATGACGACTGCCCGGGGCCGCCGCGCGCCTCGTCGAGCAGCAGCACCGGCACGTCGTCGCGGACCTCGAAGATCCGGCCGCACTCCGTACAGGTCAACGTCTGCGCCTCGGCGTCATAGGTGAGCGGGGCGTGGTGCGTGTCCGGACAGGCAAGGATCTCCAGCAACTGCGGATCCAGGGCCATGGCACGGCTCCTTCCACGTGTACGGGTTGACCGACGGCGGTGCCGACCGGCGCAGGCGATCTTATCGGCGAACGCGGTCGAGCACGTCGTCCCGGAGCGAGACCATCCGATCCCGGGTGGGCGCCTCGACGTTGAGCCGCAGCAGCGGCTCCGTGTTGGAGGCGCGCAGGTTGAACCAGGCGCCGTCGGGGAAACGCAGGGTGAGCCCGTCCATCTCGTCAGCGACCGCGTCGGGGTACGCGGCGCGCACCTCGGCCACCGCCGCCGCCTGGTCGGTCACCGTCGAGTTGATCTCGCCGGAGGCGATGTAACGCTCGTACTCACCGGCCAACACGGACAGCGGCAGCGACTGCTCGCCCAGCGCGGCCAACGTGTGCATCGCCGCGAGCATCCCGGTGTCGGCGAACCAGAAGTCCCGGAAGTAGTAGTGCGCGGAGTGCTCGCCGCCGAAGACGGCGTTGGTGCGGGCCATCTCCGCCTTGATGAAGGAGTGCCCGACCCGGGCGACGACCGGCTTCCCACCGTGCTCCCGGATGATCTCCGCGACGGCGCTGGAGGTGATCAGGCCGTGGATCACCGTGGAACCGGGGTGCTTGGCCAGCTCACGGGCGGCGACGAGTGCGGTGATCGCCGACGGTGAGACCGGTTCGCCGCGCTCGTCCACCACGAAGCACCGGTCGGCGTCACCGTCGAAGGCCAACCCGATGTCCGCCCCGTGCTCGACCACAGCGCGCTGGAGGTCGACCAGGTTCGCCGGGTCGAGCGGGTTGGCCTCGTGGTTGGGGAAGCTGCCGTCCAACTCGAAGTAGAGCGGCACGATCTCCAGCGGCAGCGGCGACAGGGCCGCGTCACCCAGCACCGTCGGAACGGTGAAGCCACCCATGCCGTTGCCGGCGTCGACGACCACCTTCAACGGCCGGATGCCGGACAGGTCGACCAGCTTGCGCAGGTAGCCGGCGTAGTCGGGGAGCAGGTCGCGCCGCTCGGCGGGCCGGGTCGGCGCTCCGGCGGGACGAGCGTCGCCCGAGTCCAGGAGGGCCTGGGCCCGCTTCCGGATCTCGGCCAGGCCGCTCTCCTGGCCGATCGGGCGGGCGCCGGAGCGGCACATCTTGATGCCGTTGTACTGCGCGGGGTTGTGACTGGCGGTGAACATCGCGCCGGGCAGGTCGAGCGAGCCGGACGCGTAGTAGAGCAGGTCGGTGGAGGCGAGGCCGATCTCGATCACCGAGCGGCCCTCGGCGCGTACGCCGGTGGCGAACGCGGCGGCCAGGCCGGGCGAGGTGGCCCGCATGTCGTACCCGACGACGACGGCGTCGCCCGGCTCGTCGGTGGAGTTGAGCAGTTGGGTGAAGGCGGCGCCCAGTGCCTCGGCGACCCGTTCGTCCCACTGGTCCGGCACCGTCCCGCGGACGTCGTAGGCCTTCACAATCTGGGACAGATCAGACACGTGTTCCACTCCTTGGCCGCAGGTTAGACACCGATCCTGAGCCTAACGGAGGGCCGGGCCGTCCTCCGCTCAGCCGGGGAGGCGGGGGATGAACACGGTGTGACCGTCACCGTCCGTGGGCGGGTCACCGGGCTTCGGGCGACCGTCGGGCCGGCCCGGCATCGGCTGGGTGGCCTCCGGGGCGGGGGTGTCCGGCCGGGCACCGTAAACCCCACCGGTGGCGGGACGCGGTGACGGCACCGCACCACCCCAGGCGGCGGCCGGCGGCTGCTGGCCGTACACCTGACCGGGGCGACCGGGCGCGGCCGGCAACCCACCCCCGGCGCGGTAGGTGGTGCCGCCGGGGTTGCCCGGCAGGGTGTCGGGCACCTCGTCGGACGGCTTGCGGTCCTGCCGCGAACGACGGAACAGCAGCACGATGAGCAGCAGCCCGACCGCCACCAGCACAATGCCGAAGTACATCACCGGCGATCCTCCTCCGGACGACTCGGCGGCGGTCGCCGTGGTGCTCGGCGCCGCTGAGACGCCGCCCTGCGCCGCCGGGTTCACCGCCTCGTCGACCGTCGCGACCTCGGTCGGGCTCGGCGTCGGCGTCGGCGTCTTCGACCGCGACGGAGTCGGCGACGGAGTGACCCGCGCCCCGGTCAGCCGCGCCGCGTCCGTGGCGCGACCCAGCGTCTGGCCGGAGGCGCTGATGCCCACACCCGTGACCACGAGACGGCCGCCCGGCGCACCCGCCGCGAACGCCACCCGGTAGCGCACCGTGATGCCCTTGCCCTTGCACAGCGTCGGCTTCGAGGGTGACGTCTGCGCGGTCGACACGGTGCCGGTGCCGCCGGTGACGGCCACCGGGAACCAGCGCCCGCCCGCGTTGACCTCGACCGCCACCTGGTTCGGCTGGAGACCCTGCAGGGTGAAGCCCAGCGCGGTACGCAGCAGGACACACCCGTCGGTGCGCTTGCGCACCGCGACGTTCACCCCCTGCGCGGAACCACCGGCGGCGAAGCTGCTGGCCGCGCCCACCCGGACCGAGTCCTGATCGGCCAGCGCCGGTGACGCACCGAGCACCACCAGGCCGCCCGCAAGACCGCAGACCGCCGCGAGCCGTGCCACGCGTCGACGCACTGTCATGATTACCTCGCCGTTCTCCCCGGGTGGGGTCCGTCGGCCAGGCTACTACCGGCCCACCTGCCCCACCGGTCATAGAGCGCCCCGCATGTGTGCGGCGTTACGGTTTACCGCCCCTCCCGCCGACCTCCCGGTAGCCGGACTGACCAGCCAGTCAGCGGGCCCGCTCCGCCTCGGCGAGAGCGTCACGGCACAGCCGGTCGGCGGTGCGGGTGGTCTCCGGCAGCCGGTAGCGCGGGGTCAACGCGAGCACCTGCGCTGCCGCGTTCTCCAGGCTCATCCGATGGCCGACGCTGACGAAGACCGGCTTCACCCCGTCGCGGGTCCGCAGCACCCGACCGACGACCTCACCACCGTCGCGCAACGACGACCAGGAACCCCGCTCGGCGGACGGCGGATCCCACACCCCGACCAGTGGCGTCTTCGCCACGCCGATCGCGGGCAACCCGGTGACCACCCCCAGATGGCAGGCGAGCCCGAAACGGCGCGGATGGGCCAGCCCGTGCCCGTCGCAGACCATCAGATCCGGGATGGTCGTCAGCCGGTCGAGCGCAGCGAGCAACGCGGGCAGCTCACGGAAGGCGAACAACCCCGGCACATAATCGAACGCGGGTCGCCCCACACCGACCGCGGAGTCCACCACCGCCAGGGTCCGGGCATCCAGCACCGTCACCGCCGCCGCCAGCAGGTCACCACCCTCGGCGTACGCGACGTCCAGGCCGGCCACCGTCGCGGGCGCGCTCGGCCCCGGCCCGACCAGGTCGACAAGCGGCCGCAAATCCTCCTGTACGGCCACCGCCTCGGCAACACTGCCCGGCCCTGTCGTCCCCGTGACCGCCGCGCCAGGCGCGTGCGGCGCCTGCGGCGCTTGCGGCGCTTGCGGCGCTTGCGGCGGGCGCCATGATCCACTCGGGTTCACGGAAGTCGGGTGGTCCCGCCGCCCCGGATGCCCCGACATCAATGAACCGGAGTGGATCACCCTCGACCTGGGGCACCGACGCCATCCCCGGCGGCCCCGACCTCCTCGCCACCCCGGGCAGGATCACCGCCGGCCCGGCCCCTGATCGCGCCCAGGCCGAGGGCGAAGGCAGTGCAGAAGGCGATACCGAAGGCAACGCCACCCTTCGCACCGAACACGGGAATGCCGATCGCCAGACCGATCAGGAGGCCGACCGGCCAGGCCCAGACAGTGGACCTGACGCTCTGCGTACCAGATTTCGCCATGCGTCGATCTTATTCGGCCGCGCGAGGGCCCCGCGGACCGCTCCGACGCTCAGGCGAGCCCACGCCTACGTCACTCTCCCGATGTCGGGGTCCGCGCCAGGATCGCCGGCCGCTCGAAGCTGCTCCTCGAACATGACGAACGTCCGCTGCCGAATCCCACGAATGAGCGCCTGCTCCTTCGGCGTCAGGTGACGATCCTCGGCCTTCGCCACGTCTCTGACCGCCTGCACCGTCTCGTAGAGAGCGAAGATCGGGCCTTCCCCCTCGAGGTAGTGAGCCCGAAAGCGCTCCACCTCCTGAACGAAGTCCTCAGGAGAGCGTCGAAATACTTCGCCCCCGATGTCGAAGACGATCTCGCTGAACAACTCGTTCTTCTCTTGCCAAGCGCCAGTGTCAATCGCGACACGCCAAACCCTGGCGCCGCCGTCTGGCGTCTCCACAATTTTCACCGGGGACTGGTAGTACAGGTAGTAGGACGGGAGCACCAGACCTGGCATTTGGGCCATCAAGCGTTCCCCTCGTAAGTTGACTGCAGCGCTTGCCAAAACAGCTGTTGTTCGCGACGGAGGATCCCGTCTGCAATCGCTCGCTCGCGCCCCGTCAACGCTCGACCCTCGATCCGGGCCAAGGCGTCCAGATCACGGCGCACCTCATACAACGCATGTTCCCAGACCGCGATTTCGTCGAGCGCTGCCAGGTGCAGGCGAAACTCCGCAAGGTGCCCATTCCGGGTCCGCAGTACGAGTTGCACATCGCGGTAACCGCTGTCCTCGGGAGACATGAACCGGTCCTGGCAACTTACGATCATGACATCAGGGTGGTCGCGTATTCGCCCGAGTGCCGCATAGAGGTCGTCGAGGTTGCGGAACTCAACCTTCGCGGCCGCCAGGTCGAGCAGCTTGGACGCATCGCCCTGGTGTTTGGCCACCTTGTCCTCTGCTCGCCGACGATCCTTGGGCTGGGCACGCCATCCGGGCTCACCGACCCGACGATCACCCACAAAGGCTAGGGACGTGGCCAACTGATTCAACTCCGCCTGAGCAACAGTTGCTGCGGCATAGAGGTCGTCGAGGTAATGCCGCCGGTAGGAGGGGTCCGACTGACGACGCTTCTCGAATCCCGGTTGGGTAGGTGGATCATCCGGAATTCGGATACTCGCGCTGATCCGCCGCTGGTCGTCCGTCAGTGGCGTTGGCTGTGGTTGATCCACATCATCAGCGGTTCCGGTTGTCTGTCCCAACACCCCGGGCCCCGCGGCCTCCTGCTGGGCGACGTCGTCCAGTACCTCGGCGAGGACGTCGATTGCCTGCTGATGGCTGGCCAGGTGGTACAGGGTCAGCGGACGAGACGTCAGCGACGCCGCGAGTTCAGGCGTGGACTGGATCATGCGCGCCAGGTCCGGCTGCTGCACCAACTGCCGCACCAACTGCTCGGCCAGGTCGGGCTCGTTCGGGGGCGGCTCTCGTCGGGCGGCGTCGAGCATGTCCCGGACCCGGTCGTCGGCGAACAGTCGCACGAGATCCCGTGCCGACGCTTCGTCCAGGCCCGGAACCAGCCGACGAAGCGTGGGGCTGTCGACTGCCGCCGCGAACTCAACGGGAGTCACCCCCACCGCGAAGACGTCGTCCAGACTGTTGCCCGACAGAACGGCACGGGCACTACCGCCATCCGGTGTGGGCTGGCGGAGATCGGCGCTCGCTGGAACGTTGGCGTCGGGCGACGGCGGGGCCGAGCCCGGGCCGTCGAGGAGCAGGTACATCCGGTTGATGTACGGGTCGCCGTGGCCGCCGTCGTCGCGCGTCGGTGGGTGGTCCGGCAGGTCGGGCCGTTCGCTGAACCGGCCCCGGGGCAGTCCGCCGAGCGGCATCGGTCGGCCGTCTCCGCTCAGCACCAGCGCGTCGATGCCGACCACGTCGGGGTAGAGCGGCCGGTCCCGGACCACGCCGTTCTGTGGGTCCACGTAGAGCACTGTGCCGTTCTGGTTGAGCGCCACCCAGGCGTGTGAACCGCCGTGCGCCCACTCGGTGACCAGGAACGAGTAGCTGCCGTGCCCGCCCAGCAGCAGTTGGTCGTGCAGGTTGCGGTAGCCCCGGTCGGCGGCCTGCCGCGCCTGTGCGGAGTCCGTGCGTTGGCCGGACGCGGGGGCGAGGAGTTTCTGGAAGCGCCCGCCGGTCACGTCCTCCACCCGGCCCGGGCCGCCCGCCTCGCCACGGATGGGGCGCCGGATGTCACCGTCGAGGTAGCCGTCGAAGGTTCGGGGCGCCGACACACGGGGGCGCCCGTGCACCCACGTCTCGAACAGCGACAGTGTGCAGTCCAGGCAGTTGATGCCTCGGGTGGCGTCGGCCGCGGGACCGCCGTCGTTGAGCAGCCCGAACCATCCGCCGTGGCGGGGGTCGGCGGTGCGGGTGACGGTGCCGTCCGGTCCGCGGGGCATCTGTCGTTCGACGTCGACCTGGTGCAGGGCGAGCGGTGGCCGGAGTCCGCCGGGCTGCCCGTACGGCCGGGAGTCGTCGATCGGCGGCGGATCGTCGTCGCCGGTGAGCCTGGACGGGCCGGCGGTCTCCACCGCGCCGAGCGCGAGCGCGCCCACGTCCCGGTTGGCGTGCTCGAAGGTGGCGCTGATGTCGACGACCGGCGGGGCCGTGGTGCCGGCCAGCACCGCGTCTGCCAGGTCACGCCACTCGGCGTACGCGCGTGCTTCCTCGTTCGCGGCGCGCTGCCAGCCGTCGGCCCACTGCCGGTTGCCGGCCTGGTGCAGTTGGCGGGCGTAGGTGGCGTACTCGACGGCTCGGCGATCGTGTTCCACGGCGCGGGTGCGCAGTCGGGCGGCTTCGGCCTGCCGGCGGTTGTTCTCGAACCCGATGCGCAGCGATTCGTAGTGGTCCTGGTAGCGCCGCCGCTCTGCGGCTTCTGCCGCGGCGGCCCACTGCGCCGCGTACGCGTCGTTGGTTTCGGGCTCGCGCACTCTCGGGGCACCGAACGCGGCCACGTCGACGGGGATCGACGCCCTTCCCCGGGCGGGATGGTCGGGCGCTCGCACCGGTGCGGGCGTCTGCCGGGTCGGGACACGCGCCGGCACGGTGAATCGACCCACCACCGGTGGGGTGGAGGCGATCGGCAGCGGCCCGTTGGCTGTCGTCGGAGCGCCGACGGTGTTCGGTGCCGCCGGGCCGGGGGCGATCGTCGGTGCGGAGGGGCCGGTCGTCGGAGGCCAGGCGGTCGGTCCGGAGGTGGTGACGTGCGGGGAACTGCCGGGCTGGACCGGCGGCACACCGGTGGCAGCCGGCCCGCTGCCCGATTCGAGGGGACCGACCACGGGCGCGGACGCCGACGAAAGCCTCGGATCGGCACCCACCACAGATTGACTCGGATCACCTACCGGCGACGTGGCCTGGTTGGTGGTCGTCGCCGACAGCACCGGGTCGGCCGTGACCGGGTGCGGGACGCCTGCTCTGTCGCCGACCGACCCACCCGTCTCGGAGACGTGCACCGCACTGTGCAGCACGTCCACGTCGGACAGCGCGCCAATCGGCGTCGGAAACGACGTGTGCGCGTCGGGCACGACCGGAGACGCCGGCCCGGCTCCTCGTGACTGCTCGACAACCGGTGGTGTCGGCGCAGCCACCTGGTCCGGTGGAGTGGTGGCGACGCCCTCCGTCGCCTGCATCGGAACGCCCGCAGCCGTCACCTGACCACCCGAAGCCACACCACCGACAGCCCCCGCGAGGGGAGCACTCGCGGCAGACGAGACCCCGAGGGAGGGAGCCGTTCCGTCAACGGCCGCATCCCCCGCGACAGGCAACACCGGCGGAAGGGAGGGGCCCGTGAACGATGCTCCGGCGAGGGCGTTGGCCTGCGCGTCGAGCCGGGCGCGTAGCGCGTGGTCGGTCTGCCCGGTCGCCGAACCAGTGGCCCCGGACGCGGCGGCGCGCGCCACGTCCTCCATCGAGGTCAGGCCCTGACCGGTGGCCAGGCTCGCGGCGCTGTCGGCGAGCACCTCGCCGGTCATCTCCCGCCCCAGGTGCTCCCCGACCTTCGCCGCCCGCCCGGTGGCGTGCCGGCCCAGGCCAGCCAGCGGTGCCACCGCCCCGCCGGCCAACCCGCCCACCGCCGACGCGCCGAGATCGGTCAGGTCCAGGCCGTGTGCCCGCCCGGTGGAGTTCTGGTACGCCTGGGTGGCCAGGGTGACCCCGGCCTCCTCGGTGGCTTCCTCCAGCCCGCCCCGGGCGGCCCGCTTGGCGAGCCCGCGTGCACCGCCTCGGGCGACCTCCTTGGCGGCCCGCTCGCCGGCCTCCTTGAGCCCGTGCTTGAGGGACTTGCTGGCCAGTTGGCCCATCAGCCGCTTGAAGATCTGTTGGACCAGCAGCCGGGTCGCGGTGATCGCCGCGCCGGCGGCCGGGGTTGCCGCACCGGCGGTCAGCACCGCCGCCACCGCAACGGTGAGCAACTCGATGACCAGGATGCCCAGCTCGATCCAGACTTCCAGCTTGGCGCCCTCGATGTCGCAACCGCACTCCTCGACCAGTCGGCCCAGGTCGGCCGTGACCGCGAGCAGCACGGGCAGCGGGGCGTCGGCGCCCTCGGCGATCCCCCGCCAGGCCGCCTCGAACGCCGCGTCGACAGCTCCGACGCCGCCGTACCCGTTGTGCACCTCGACGGCGGCCGTGGCGGCGTCGGCGTGCGGGCCGGCGAGCACGGAGGCGACCGCGTACCACTGGTCGGCGACGTCCCAGACGGCCCGCTCGTTGCCGTCCGGCCACTGCACGCCGACCACCCAGTCGAGGGCCTCGTAGATCCAGCCGGGCACGTCCCACGGCGCGTGGTCCAGGGGGTGCGGGATGGGACTCGGCAGCACGCTCATCTCAGATCGTCGGCCGTCAGCGCCGGTCGGCGGCCCGGCCGACCCGGGCGGCGTTGGCCCCGTCGGTCTGCACGCTCGCGTCGACCGACTCGACCACGTCGCTGCCCAGCTCGGTGAGCCGGTGCCCGACGCCGGCCCAGGCCCGCAGCACGGTCTGCTCGAACCCGCGGTAGTTGCGCTCGAAGGCAGCGCCGATGTCGTCGCGACCCCAGGGCCGGGCACCGCTATCGGCCTCGATCGCGCCCCCCTCCGCCGCACGACGGGCCGTCACCGCCTCGCCGGCGAGCGCCAGGTCGGCACCGCCTCGGCGGGCCCGGGACGGATCAAGCCAGAGCTGCCCGTCGGTCATGGCTTCGCCTCACCTGTGCCGAGGACGGCGTCGGCCCGACCGAGCAGAGTGGCGTAGTCGCCGGTCTTGAGGAAGTCCGCGGCCCCGGAGCCGGCCGGCAGGCTCTCGGCGACGAGGTCGCGGGTGGCGTCGGCGGCGGCGGTCGCGGCGGCCCGGATCGTCTCGGTGACCTTTCGGCCGAGCGCGTCGGCGTCGCGGTCCCGGTAGATGGCCGGCGTCAGCTCGACCCCGATCACCTGGCCCTGCGCGCCAACTGTCGCGGTCACCTGCCCGTCGGCCGACCGGCGGGTCACCCGCAGCGCCGCGAGTCGCGCCTGGAGGGTGTCCAAACCGGACCTGAGCTGCTGGTATTGCCCATAAACGTCGTCGAATCGGGCTCTCAGCTCGCGATTGACGCTCCGGTCCGCCTTTTCGTCCACCGCCGCCCTCCCGTCACCGTCGGTAGAACGAGACAATACCGGCCGCCATCGATCCGTGTAGTCCGGTAGTTTCATAGCGTGATCGACCGTCGACAGGCCGAGCAGCTCGCGGCCACCTGGGCCCGCCGTGACTCGCAGCGTCTCGGTCACGAGTGCACTGCGATGGTCGACGAGTTCGACCTGGGGTGGGTCGTCACGTCCGTCGTGCCCACCGAGGTGCGGACGGTGCCGGGTGACCTGCCGACGACAGTCATCGACAAGCAGACCGGCACTGTCACCACCTGGCCCCGGGTGCCGAGCGCTGTGGTGGCCGAGCTCTACCGTCGTAGCCAGCCCGTCGGGCCGACAGCCCCCCGCACTCTCGACCCGTCGAGCCTGCTGGTCCGGGAGATCCATCGGGGTGCCACCCCGAACACCGCCGCGCACCTGACCATCGACGGACGGATCTGGACGGCCCAGGGCACGAAGGCCGACGTGCCAATCAACCATCACCCGCTGGTCCGCGACTATCTCGATCAACTGCCGCCCGGTGAGTTGGTTCGCGGCGGGGCGGCGCACGCCGAGCTGATCGTGGTTTCCGACGTCCTGCACGAGTACGACCACCGCCGCACCGCCGAGGGCATCGCGCCGATGGGGCGGGCCGAGGCAGCGGCGCTGCTGGAGGGGGCCCGCTTCGAGATCTTCCGGGTCCGTGAGCCGGGCGACCCCGCCGGTGGGCCCGCCGAACGGCCCTGCGACTCGTGCATCTCCTTCCTGGTCCGGGCGAACGTCCTGCCGGAGTCGGCTCGCGCCTGGACCGAGACCTGGAACGCCCCGGAGGCACCCGACCCCGATCCTGGGCGGTTCCCGGCGGAGGTCGCGAACGCCCTGGTCGCAGCCGGTTGGCAGCCACACATCGGGGATCAGATCATGGCCGCCGCCGCCGTACGGGACGTCACGTCGGTGCCGGGGCGCAACCATCGGCACGAGGTCTTTCCCGCCGCGGTGGAGGCGCTCACCGCGTTCCCCAGCCTGGTCGGTGCGCGACGCGGCCGGGGCGAGCAGGTGTGGATCTCCCGTTTCGACATCCGCCCGCACGCCATCGCGCACACCGCCGACACCCTCGCGGACTTCGGCGCGGTGCTCGGCGTACGCCTCTTTCCGATCGGCACCGAACAGCAGGACAGCATCCTGGCGGTGGACGAGCGCGGCCGGGTCTTCGCGCTCGACCAGGCCGGCGAGTGGTTCCTCGGCGACACCATCGACGCCGCGCTGACCACCCTGCTACTCGGCCGCGCACCCGCCCGGGTGCGCGACGACGGCACCTGGCCGACCGACCCCAGTTAAGGCCTGTTTCATAAGAGCGGGCCGGCCTGCGCCGGGCCCGGACGACGACCGGCGGCGTTGCGGCTCGACCGCCCTTATGAGACAGGCCTAGAGCGTGAGGCCGGTCAGCACCATGACCCGGGCCTCGGTGTAGTCGTCCATCGCGCTGCGCAGCCCCTCCCGGCCGACGCCGCTGCCCTTCACTCCGCCGTAGGGCATCTGGTCGGCGCGGTACGACGGCACGTCACCGATGATCACTCCGCCCACCTCCAGCGCGCGGGCGGCGGCGAAGGCCACGTCCAGGCGCCGCGTGAAGACGCCGGCCTGCAAGCCGTACGCCGAGTCGTTGACCGCTGTGAACGCGGCCTGGTCGTCGGCGACCGGGGTGACCACCAGCACCGGCCCGAACACCTCCTCGGCCACGACCTTGGCGTTCGCCGGCACGCCGGTGAGCACGGTCGGGGGGTAGGTCGCGCCGTCGCGGAGGCCGCCCACCTCGACGGTACCGCCGGCGGCGACCGCCTCGGCCACCCACGTCTCGACCCGGCGGGCCGCGTCCTCGGACACCATCGGCCCGACGTCGGTCAGCTCGGACGCGGGGTCTCCGGTCCGCAGCCCCCGCACGGCCGCCACAAGTCGGGGCAGGAAGTCGGCGTGCAGGGCGTGGTGCACGTACACCCGCTGGACGGCGATGCACGACTGGCCGGCCTGGTAGTTGGCGAACGTCGCAATGCGCTGCGCGGCGAAGTCCAGGTCCTCGTCGGCGGTCCAGTCCGCGCAGAGCACCGCGGCGGCGTTGCCGCCCAACTCCAGTGTCACGTGCTTCTGCGGGGCGGCGCGGCGGATGGCCGCGCCGACCGGCCCGGAGCCGGTGAACGACACCACGGGTAGCCGGGGTTCGATGACCAGTTCGGCGGCGCGGTCGTTGGGCAGCGGCAGCACCGAGAACATCCCGGCCGGGAGGTCGGTCTCGGCCAGCAGCTCGCCGAGCAGCAGCGCGGTCAGGGGGGTCGCGGGCGCGGGTTTGACGATGATCGGCGCGCCGACGGCGATGGCCGGCGCCACCTTGTGGGCGACGAGGTTGAGCGGGAAGTTGAACGGCGTGATGCCCAGCACCGGCCCGCGCGGCACCCTGCGGACCAGGGCGATCCGCCCCTCGGCGGCCGGGTCGGTGTCGAGCCGTTGCAACTCGCCGGAGAAGCGGCGGGCCTCCTCGGCGGCCCACCGGAAGGTCGACACCGCACGCCCGACCTCGGCGCGGGCCCACTTGAGCGGCTTGCCGTTCTCCGCGGTGATCAGGTCGGCGACCTCGCCCGCGCGCTCAGCGAGCCGCCGGGACACGTGGTCGAGGGCCGCCGCGCGGGCGTGCGCGGGCAGGGCCGCGGCCTGCGCGGCCACAGCGGCAGCCGCGGCGACGGCGGCGTCGACCTGCTCGGGCGTGGCGACTGTGGTACGCCCCACCGGGCGGCCGTCGTACGGGTGGTGGACGGTCAGCTCACCCTCGCCGGTGGCGGGGCGGGAGGCGACGAAGAAGGGTGCGGGCTCCACGCGGAGCAGAGTAGCCGAGCGACCGGCCGACGGAAACAGTCGCGATAACCCTTGTCTGCCGCGAATTCAGTAGCGAAGATGGCAGAGAGATTGCGATAACCGCCGCAGAACCGCGCCCCCGGCCCCCTCGGAGTGATCCCTCATGAGCGACCAGCAGCAGCTGCGCAACTTCGTCAACGGCTCCTACGTCGACCCGTCCGATGGCGGTTACGCCGACCTGGTCGACCCGTGCACGGGCGAGGTGTTCGCCCAGGCCCCGGTCTCCGGCGCCGCCGACGTGGACGCGGCGATGAACGCCGCCGCCACCGCCTTCGAGAGCTGGCGGGAGGTCACCCCGGCCGAGCGGCAGCGGGCACTGCTCAAGCTCGCCGACGCCGTGGAGGCCCGCGCCGCCGAACTGGTCGACGCCGAGGTGCGTAACACCGGCAAGCCCCGCCAGCTCACCGCCGAGGAGGAGCTTCCCCCGGCGGTGGACCAGTTCCGGTTCTTCGCCGGTGCCGCCCGGATGTTGGAGGGACGGTCCGCCGGGGAGTACCTGGCCGGGCACACCTCCTACGTGCGGCGTGAGCCGATCGGCGTCTGCGCGCAGGTCACCCCCTGGAACTACCCGCTGATGATGGCGGTCTGGAAGATCGCCCCCGCGCTCGCCGCCGGCAACACCGTGGTGCTCAAGCCGTCGGACACCACCCCGGTGTCGACGCTGTTGCTCGCCGAGATCGCCGCCGAGTTCTTCCCACCGGGGGTGTTCAACGTGGTCTGCGGCGACCGGGACACCGGTCGTACCCTCGTGTCGCACCCGACCCCGCAGCTGGTGTCGATCACCGGCTCGACCCGCGCGGGCATGGAGGTGGCCGCCGCGGCGGCCCCCGACCTGAAGCGCACCCACCTGGAGTTGGGCGGCAAGGCCCCGGTGGTGATCTTCGACGACGCGGACGTGGCGGCGGCAGCCGAGGCCATCGCGATGGGCGGCTACTTCAACGCCGGGCAGGACTGCACGGCGGCCACCCGGGTGCTGGCCGGCCCCGGCGTCCACGACGACTTCGTGGCGGCGCTCGCCGAGCAGGCCCGCAACACGAAGACCGGCGCACCGGACGACGCCGACGTGCTCTACGGTCCCCTGAACAACGCCAACCAGCTCACCCGGGTCAGCGGTTTCGTGGACCGCCTGCCGGACCACGCGGCGATCCAGACCGGCGGGTCCCGGCAGGGCGAACGCGGCTACTTCTACGCGCCGACGGTGGTCTCCGGGCTGCGTCAGGCCGACGAGATCATCCAGGACGAGGTGTTCGGTCCGGTCATCACCGTGCAGCGCTTCTCCGACGAGGACGAGGCGGTGCGCTGGGCCAACGGCGTCGACTACGGCCTGTCCGCGTCGGTCTGGACGCGCGACCACGGCCGGGCCATGCGGATGACCCGTCGACTCGACTTCGGCTGCGTCTGGGTCAACACGCACATCCCGTTCGTCTCCGAGATGCCGCACGGTGGCTTCAAGCACTCCGGGCACGGCAAGGACCTCTCGGTCTACAGCCTGGAGGACTACACCCGGATCAAGCACGTCATGCACAACCTGGGCAGCTGAGCCATGCCGTCGAGCGAGGATCTGCACAAGCGGCGCGGCGACGCGGTGGCCCGAGGTGTCGGCAGTGTGATCACGTCCTACGTGGACCGCGCGTCCGGCGGGACGATCACCGACGTGGACGGCCGGGAGTGGATCGACTTCGCCGCCGGCATCGCCGTGACCAGCGTGGGCAACTCGGCCCCGAGGGTGGTCGAGGCGGTCCGGGCGCAGGTGGAGCGGTTCACCCACACCTGCTTCATGGTCGCGCCGTACGAGTCGTACGTGGCGGTCTGCGAGCAGCTCAACGCGGTGACGCCCGGTGGGTTCGCGAAGCGCTCGGCGTTGTTCAACTCCGGCGCGGAGGCGGTGGAGAACGCCATCAAGGTCGCCCGGCACGCCACCGGGCGGCCGGCGGTCGTGGTGTTCGACCACGCGTACCACGGCCGGACCAACCTGACCATGGCGTTGACCGCGAAGAACATGCCGTACAAGCACCGGTTCGGGCCGTTCGCCGGGGAGATCTACCGGGTGCCGATGTCGTACCCGCTGCGTGACCGTGGGCTCTCCGGCGCGGAGGCGGCGACCCGGGCGATCGAGATGATCGAGAAGCAGGTCGGCGCGGAGAACGTCGCCGCGCTGCTCATCGAGCCGATCCAGGGCGAGGGTGGCTTCGTCGTACCCGCGACGGGTTTCCTGCCCGCGCTGCGCGCGTGGGCGACGGCGTCCGGGGTGGTCTTCGTCGCCGACGAGATCCAGACCGGTTTCTGCCGTACCGGTGACTGGTTCGCCTGTCAGCACGAGGGCGTCGAACCCGACCTGGTGACAGTGGCCAAGGGCATCGCCGGTGGTCTGCCGCTGGCCGCGGTGACCGGTCGGGCCGAGCTGATGGACGCGGTGCACGTCGGCGGGCTCGGCGGCACGTACGGCGGCAACCCGATCGCCTGCGCAGCCGCGCTGGCCACCATCGAGACCATGCGTGAGCTGGACCTGGCCAGTGCGGCCCGACGGATCGAGTCGGTGCTGGTCCCCCGGCTACGGGCCATCGCCGAGCGGGATCCCCGGGTCGCCGAGGTACGCGGCCGGGGCGCGATGCTCGCCGTGGAGCTGGTGCTGCCGGGCACCCTCACCCCCGACCCGGCCGCCACGGCGGCAATCTCGGCGGCCTGTCACGCCGCCGGCCTGCTCACCCTGACCTGCGGCACGTACGGCAACGTGCTGCGCTTCCTGCCCCCGCTGGTGATCTCCGACGGGCACCTCACCCGAGGCGCGGACCTCCTCGACGCCGCCTTCGGGTGAGCGGCGGAGCAGGGTGAGCGGCGGAGGGGCCCGGTGCACGGGCCCCTCCGGCGACGGGCCCGGTGTGTGCCGGGCCCGTCCGGCGATGTCAGCGAAGCACCTCGACGGTGTTGCGGCGCACCAGGTTCTTGCCCGGCTCGCGGATCTGCTCCATGGCGGCGGAGTTGAGCAGCACGCAGCTGCCCGACGGGCCGGTGACCGTCACGGTGGTCGCCCGGTTGTTGTCCAGGTTGGTCACCCGCAGCCGGGTGCCCACCGGGAACTGCCCACTGGTCGCCGCCGGTCCGGCCGCCTCCTCGAAGAAGGTGATCGCCCCGGAGCACACCGACCGGGGCGCCGGGCCGGGCGCGCCGGGAGACGCGGCGCCGGGACGGACCGTGCCGGGGGCCGGAGCGCCGGCGGGCGGGGCCGCGCCGTCGACGCGTTCCACCACGTTGCGGCGGATCACGTTCTTGCCCGGCTCACGGACCAGTTCCATGGCAGCGGCGTTGAGGAGCACACAACTACCCGACGGGCCGGTGACGGTCACAGTGGCCGCCCGGTTGTTGTCCAGGTTGGTCACCCGCAGCCGGGTCCCCACCGGGAACCGGTCGCTGGTCGCCGCGGGCGCCCCGCCCTCCGCGGAGAAGGTGACCGAGCCGGAGCAGACCGACGACCGTGCCGGGGCCGTGTCGGCGAACCCGAAGCTGGTCCCCACCGACACGCCCACCGCGGCGAGCACCGCCACGCTCGCTGCCAGCACGTGCCTGCGCTGCACCCTCATCGCCGTCACTCCCGTCCTCGGTGGTGTTCTTCACCCACCGGTACGGACCGGAGCGTCCTACCGTTCAGCCGGCACGGGTATCGATCGCGCGGCGGCCAGGTCCACCGGCCCGTACCGGGTGCTCGGGGCCCTGGTGATCAGCGCCCAGTAACGGTCGCCGTACGACCAGTGCCACCACTCGGTCGGGTAGTTGACCATTCCCGCGCCGCCGAGGGCGTCCACCATGATCTGCCGGTGCCGGCGTGCGGCGCCTCCGATCGTCGGCGCGTCGGTGAAGCAGGCGTCGGCGCTGTCCTCCGGTGTGGCGTCGATGGCCGTGCCCAGGTCCAGCTCCACGCCGTCGTCGGTGCAGAGCGTCAGGTCCACCGCGCCACCCGTGCTGTGCGGGGCCACCTCGACCGGTGACACGAACTTCGTGGTTCCCCGGTGCAGCCGCTGCGGCGACCAGTCCGGGTGCCGCCGGCGCAGCTCGTCGCGGTAGCCGGTGAAGATGGCCAGTTGCGCCTGGTACGGCCGGTAGCCCTCGACCACCAGCAGCCGCAGCCCACCGGGCAGGGCACGCTGGGCGGCAAGCAGGCGGTCCACGACACCGGCGCGCAACCGGGCGTACGCCCCGGCCGGGTCGGCCGCCCGGCCGTCGAGCCGCAACTCCGACAGCTCGCGCAGGTCGACGAACTCCTCGCCGTCGTCGGCGCTGGGCACCGCCGCCACCCGGGGGTCGCAGAGCAGGATCATCGGATGCTTCCCGCCGTGCCCGAGGGCCGTTCCGCATGGCGGACCCGGGCCAGCTCGACGAGCCGGTCCACCACCTCCCGGTAACCGACCCCGACGGCGGCCCACACCTTCGGGTACATCGAGTGCGCGGTGAAGCCGGGCATCGTGTTCAGCTCGTTGACGTACAGCTCGCCGGCCGTCTCGTCATAGAAGAAGTCGACCCGGGCCAGACCCCAACCGCCGATCGCGGCGAACGCGCGCAGCGACAGCTCGCGGACCCGCTCGGTCACCTCGTCCGGCAGCACTGCGGGAACGATCATCGGGTCGGCGTCGCCGAAGTACTTCTGCTGGTAGTCGAACCAGCCGCCGCTGACCTGCACCTCGCCCACCGCCGACGCCTCGGGACGCCAGCCCCCGAGCACCGCGCACTCCAACTCCCGGCCGACGACCCCCTGCTCCACGATGACGAGTTGGTCGTGGCGAAGCGCCTCCTCCACGGCGGCGGCCAGGTCGTCACCCTCGTCGACGCGGGAGATGCCGATCGACGAGCCCATGCTGGCCGGCTTGACGAACAGCGGCCGGCTCAGCCCGGTCACCAACTTCTCCGGGTCGTCGACCTCCCGGTAGGTGTGGGCGTCGAACGACACGTACGGGGTGACGGGGATGCCCTCGGCGCGCAGCGCCCGCTTCATCGCCACCTTGTTCATACCGACCGCGGAGGCGAGGATGCCGCAACCGACGTATGGCACGTTCAGTGACTCCAGCAGCCCCTGCACCACACCGTCCTCGCCGTACGGGCCGTGCAGCACCGGGAAGACCACGTCCAGCTCGGCGTGCACCGCGCCGGGGGCGTTACCGGCGGACACCTGCACGACACCAGGACGCGGACCGGCCCGCAACTCGACGGCCGGCCCGGTCACCACCAACTGGTCGTCGATGGCCCGCTCGCCGGCCGGTCGGTCGCGCAACTCGGCCAGCAGCGCGTCGGGCATCAGCCGGAAGCCGCCGCCGCGGGTGACACCGATGGCCACAGTGCGGTAGCCCCCACCGGCGAGCGCCCGGGCCACCCCGAGCGCGGAGGCACAGGAAACCTCGTGCTCCGCCGACGGCCCACCGAACAGGATTCCGATCCGCACGGGCGCGCTCACGCCGCCACCCCTTCCTCAGCCAGGTCGGCGGATCGCGGGGCCATCAACCGGGCCACCAGCGCCGCCTCCACGTTCCCGCCGGTCAGCACCACGCCAACCGTCCGCTGCCGGTCGCTGTCCGACGCCTTTCGGCTTCCGCCGGCCGGTGGAAGCCGGAGGGCGCCGGCCAGGCCCGCCGCCCCGGAGGGCTCGGCGAGCACCTTGAGCTCCGTCAGGATCAGCCGGAACGCCGCTGCGATCTCGTCGTCGTCGACCCGGACGACCCCACACAGCGTGTCCTGCACGATGGCGAACGGCAGCTCCCCCACGCAGGACGGCCGCAGACCGTCAGCGATGGTGGGCGCCGGCGCCACCGGCACGCGTACACCTGCCGCGAGGCTGCGGGCGAGCGAGTCGCAACCCACCGGCTCCACGCCGTACACCTCGGTGCCGGCGGCGGCCAGGCACGCGCCGGCCACCCCGCCACCACCGCCCACCGGTACGACCAACGCGTCCAACGGCGTCCCCGCGCGCTCGGCGTCCTCGATCAGCTCCAGGCTGGCGGTGCCCTGCCCGGCGATCACGTCCGGGTGGTCGTACGCGTCGACGACGGGGTGACCGCTCTCGTCGCTGAGCCCGTTGGCCACCGCCACCCGCTCCTCGACGCTGGTGCCGGCGAACACCACCCGCGCCCCCGCCGCGCGCGCCCGGTCGACCTTCGTCGACGCGGCGTCGACCGGCAGCACCACAGTCGCCGCGAGCCCGTGCTGCCGGGCCGCCAACGCCACCGCCACCGCGTGGTTGCCGGTGCTCTGCGCGATCACCCCGGTGTGGCCGGCCACCGCGAGGCGGCCGACCGCGCGCAGCGCACCCCGCATCTTGTACGAGCCGCCGTGCTGGAGGTTCTCCGCCTTGAGCAGCACCCGTGTCCCGGCAAGCTCGTCGATCACCGGGGAGCGCAGCACGGGGGTGCGGACCACGAGGCCGGCCAGCCAGCGGCTGGACTCCTCGACATCGGCCCGGACCTGACCAACTGTGCCTGTCATCGTCTCTCCTTCTCGGGCACGCCACAGGCAGGGTCCAGCGGTACGTGGACCCCGGTGACTGTGGGTGGAAGTGTCAGTTCAAGGTGGGTAGCTGGACGTCGACCCGCAGGCCGCCGTACTCGGCGGGCCGGGCCGCGATGATGCCGTCGTGGGCCTGGGTGATCGAACGGGCGATGGCCAGGCCCAGCCCGGCCCCACCGCCCTGCGAGGTCCGGTCCCGGGCGAGTCGGCGGAACGGCTCGAACAGACCGGCGACCGCCTCGGCCGGCACGGGCTGGCCGGTGTTGACCACTGACAGCGCGGGCACGCCGCCCACCACGACGGTCAGCGAGCCGCCCGGCCGGTTGTACTTGATGCCGTTCTCCACCAGGTTGGTGACCAGTCGTTCCAGCAGCACCCGCTCGCCGACGACCACCCGGGGTTCGAGATGGGTCTCCACGGTGACGCCGGCCTCCCGGGCCCGGTCCCGGTAACCGGCCAGCACCCCCTCGACGATCGCGTCCAACCGCTGCGGTATCCGCGAACGGAGACCCTGGTCGCTTTCACTGAGCGCGAGCAGGCCCTCGATCAGTCGTTCGTTGCGCTCGTTGGTCTCCAGCAGCTGACTGGTCAGCAGCTCCAACTGCTCGCCGGTGAGCGCCGTGGCCATACCGACCTCGATGAGCGTCCGCTGCACGGCGAGGGGCGTACGCAGCTCGTGCGAGGCGTTCGCGGCGAACCGCCGCTGCCCCTCGTACCCGGCGGAGACGCGTTCCATCATCTCGTCGATCGCCCTCGACAGCCGGGCCAACTCGTCGCCGCCCCGGGGCCGGATCCGGTGGCCGAGGTTCTGCGGGCCGAGCTGCCCGATCGGCCCGGCCAGGTCAGCGACCGGGCGCAGGCACCACGCCGCGGCGAACCAGAGCCCCACCAGGACGGCGAGGGTCACGAGCAGGACGGCCACCAGGGGCAGCATGAACGCCCCCGGCCGCACGTTGCGGCACACCGCCGACATCCCCGGCACGGGCAGGTCACAGAACTGCTGCCCCCAGTTCCAGGTCACCTGCGACAGCACCTTGCCCATCGCCGGCAGTACCGGGCCGGCCAGCAGCGCCAACAGCCCCACCAGCAGCACCCGACGTCGGGGCGTCCAGCTCACGCCGTGCCGCCGATGCGGTAGCCGGCCTTCGGAACGGTGTGGATGATCGCGGGATCGCCGAGCTTCCTGCGCAGGGTCATCACGGTGACCCGTACGGCGTTGGTGAACGGGTCGGCGAACTCGTCCCAGGCCTGCTCCAGCAACTCCTCGGCGCTGACCACCTGGCCGTCCGCGCGCAGCAGCACGTGCAGCACCGCGAACTCCTTGGGGCTCAACGCGAGAGGGCGACCGTCCCGGGTGGCCAGGTGCCGACCCACATCCAGGGCCAGGCCGTCCTGGGCGAGCACAGGTGGCAGCGCCGGCGTCGACCGTCGCCCGAGGGCCTGCACCCGGGCCACCAACTCGGCGAAGGCGAACGGCTTGGTCAGGTAGTCGTCCGCGCCGAGGCCGAGGCCCTCCACCCGGTCCCGGATGCCCGCCGCCGCGGTGAGCAGCAGCACGCGCGTGCCGACCTGCGAGTCGGTGATGCTGCGGCACACCTCGTCGCCGGTGTGTCCGGGCATGTCCCGGTCCAGCACCGCCACGTCGTACCGGTTCACCCCGACCCGCTCCAGCGCACCGTCACCGTCGTAGCAGACGTCCACGGCCATCGAGAGGCGGCGCAGCCCTTCGGCCACCGTGTCCGCCAACAACCGCTCGTCGTCCGCCACCAGCACCCGCACGTTTTTCCGCTCCCCCAGTTCGGCTTGCCCGGCATACCGTCGCAGGCCCGGGTTAAGGGTTCTGTAAGCACCCGCCGCAGCCATCCTCCACGCGGCTGTCCAGTGGGCAAACCACCGCAACCCAGCCCCCGCCCCCTTCGTCCCCGTCTCACGTCACCCGCGCCAAACGTCCCAACGACACGAAGAGCCGAAGCAATCATGAGTGACCCGCGTCACGAGCGCCCCGAAAGGTCACCCCCGCCCCGCCCCGCCCCGCCCCCGCCCCGGCCCGGCCCGCCCCGGCCCCGCCCCCGCCCCGCCGATCTTGCACTTTGTGCTGCCGAAATATGAGTAAGGCGTTTTTTGTCGGGGCAGAAAGTGCAAGATCGGCGGGTGAGGGCACGGACCGCGGGCCCGGGCACGGGCGGGTTAGGAGAGGGCGGCGCGGATGGTGGCTTTGATGTGTTCGGGGCGGCTGTAGAGGTCTCGGTCGGTGAAGTAGCGCATCCGCCAACCCGCTGCGGCCAGCCAGTTGATCCGCTCACGGTCGTGCCGGAGTCGATCGCGGTTCAGGTGCGACAGTCCGTCGTACTCGATGCCGATTCGGCGTTCGCGGTAGCCCAGATCGAGCCGGTACAGAGGGATGCCGTGGCGGTCGGTCACCCATAGTTGCGGCTCCGGCGGCGGCAGGCCTCCGTCGATCAGGATCAGCCGTAACTGGCTTTCCTGTCGGCACTCCGCCCTGCCGTCTGCCAGCGGTACAAGTTGGCGGGCCTGGCGGACACCCCGCAATGAGTTGTGGGCCGCAACCTCGGCCAGCAGTTCATCCTGGGTGACCAAGCCCGACCGCAGGGCGGCGTCGAGCACTGGAAGTGCGTCGACCCGACGAGCGGCGCGAGCGAGGTCGACTGCGCAACGTGCCGGTGGCACGCAGGGCAGGCCTGCGACGAAGACCGGCCGAACGGGTAGAACCGTCCGGTGAACGACCACCCCGGGCAGACGGGGCTTTGGCACCTCGGCGGGCAACTGGATGTGGATCAGATCGTCGCGCAGGACCCCGAAGCCGTATCGGCGGGCGGCGCTCTGCCTCGCCAACATCGCCCCATCGGGCAGCCGGAGCATCAGGGCACGCAGTTCGTCGTCGTCGTCGCAGGGCTTGTCGGCGTAGACCCCTCTGCGCACACGCAGGATTTCCTCGCGGTCGAGCCGAGTACGTATCCGTCCGACGGTGAGCTGCCGCATCAGCGCGTCCGTACGCCACAACTGAGTTGCCATGGAGGGAGGCTGACCGACCCGGACCTCCGCCAGTGCCCCACAACAACTACCTGTGGAAAACCAACTCCCCTGTGGACAACCCCCACAACAACCTCAGTCGTGCTAGCACCAACCCCGAAAACCCCAACACCCCAAACCCCTCAACCCCGCGATCTTGCACTTTCTGTCGACGATATGTCTGATAGGAGGCATAAGTAACCGCAGAAAGTGCAAGATCGCGGGGTTGACGGCGGGGTGAGGGGGGTGCGGGGGGGGTGCGGGGGGGTGCGGGGGGTGCGGGGGGGTGCGGGGGGGGGTTAGTCGCAGGCTATGCCGTCGCCGTCTCGGTCCAGGTCGTAGATGTCGTCGCCGATGACCCTGATCGGCCCTCTGACGTAGGCGGGGCCGTTGCCGCTGCCACCCGCGCAGTCGACGTCGCTGGCGATCGGGACGCAGCCACTGTAGTTCGGGTCGCACTTCGACGACTGCGGCTTCTTGGTGCCGACGGCCACGACCTGGGTCACCGGCTGCTTCGTCACTGCGGATTTGACCAGCTTCTTGGCCGTCCGCACGCCGTCGGTGGTGGTCACCTCGTAGGTCATGGTCCGGACGCCGTTCACGCCCTTGGTTCGGACGACCCGCTTGCCCTCGGCCAGCGACGAGTCCTTGACGGTCCGCTCGCCGTACCGGATGGTGGCCTTCTCCGTCACGGTCGTCACCTGCACCACCGGCTCGGCCGCCGCGCTGGACGGGCTGGGTGCGACCGACGTAGGGGCCGACGAGGGCACCGTGGAGGGCGGCGCGGCGATCGGCGACGCCTCCTCGGTCGGCTCGCCGGGCGCGGCCAGGATCGGCTGTTGCGGTTGCTCGGCGGCGGTGCCGGTCTTGGTCGGCTCCGGCTCGCCGGTCAACGCGCCGACGATGGCGGTGCCGGTGCAGCAGAGCAGCAGGATCGACAGCGTCACCGAGCCGAGGATCACGGCGACCCGGCTGGCGGGAGTGGCCCGGCGGAACCAGTTCGGTCGGGGCGTCTGGCCGAACGACGGCGGGTACGGCGGCCCCGGGTGCTGTGGTGGTTGCATCGTCACGGCGATGAGTGTCGTCGCAAACACAGCGTGCAATATCCCCCGTCGCGTTCGTCACCTGCGCCTTTCGCTTCGCGGGAAAGATCGGTGGGCGCGTTGGCGGGCGACGAGTCGGCAGGTGCGGCAAACCTCCAGGCTGGCGGGGCAGGGCCGATCGTGCGGGTATCAGCACCAGCAAAAGCCGCAGATCCTGACGCACCGCATCGACAGCGGCCGGACACCGAACGGCGGCGACGGAACTGTCGCGATGCCGTCAGCGGGGCGGGCTCACCGTTCCTCCATCGCCCACGGTGAGCCGTAACCGTTCAGCAGGTCGAGGAAGGGAATCGGGGGCATCGCCTCGGGCCCGAGCACGCCCACGCCGGCCCACGCGCCGCTGGCGAGCAACTCCAAGGCGACGACCGGGTTGACGGCGGTCTGCCAGACCACCGCCTGGTGCCCGTACTCCCGCATCGACCACTCGTTGTCGACCACGTGGTACAGGTAGACCTCGCGGGGTTGCCCGTCCGGGCCGAGGCCGCGTACCCAGGTGCCGGCGCAGGTCTTGCCGCGCATCCGGGCACCGAGCGTGGCCGGGTCGGGCAGGCTCGCGGCCACCACGTCGCGCGGGGAGACCTCGACGCCGCGTACCCGCACCGGGGAAACGGAGTCCAGACCGAGCTTGTGCAGCGTCTTGAGCACCTCGATGAACTCGTCGCCCAGGCCGTACTTGAAGGTGACCCGCCGGGCCTTGACCCAGCGCGGGATGAGCAGCACCTCCTCGTGCTCGACGTTGACGCACTCGACCGGGCCGATCCCCTCGGGGAAGTGGAAGACCTCCGGCTCGGAGAACGGTTCGGTGGTGAACCAGCCCCGGTCCCTCTCCCAGATGACCGGCGGGTTGAGGCACTCCTCGATCGTTGTCCAGATCGAGAACGAGGGCGCGAAGTCGTACCCGTCGACTGTCAGGTTCGCCCCGTCCCGGACACCGATCTCGTCGATCTCGCTGAACAGGTCGTCGGCGGCGTAGCGGGCGAAGACGTCGGAGAGGCCGGGCTCGACCCCGATGCCGCACAGCGCCAGGCGACCGGCCGCCGACCAGGTGTCGGCCAGCGCGAACTGTTCGTCGCCGAGCTTCACGCCGGTCTCGACGTGTGACAGCGACATCGCCATGTCCAGGTAGTCCGCGCCGGCCGCGAACGCGCCGTCGAAGATCGGCATGACGAACCGCGGGTCGACGGCGTTCAGCACGTGCGTGATCCGGTGCTCCCGGCACAGTGCGGCGACCGCGTCGGCCGAGGAGGCGTCCACCTGGGCGGCGACGAAGCGGTCACCGTGCCCGGCGACCGCCCGTTGGGCCCGAGCGGGGTCGTGGTCGGCCACCACGATGGTCTCGAAGAAGGTGCGTCGGGCGGCGATGGCTACGGCGGCGGAGCCGACGCCACCGGCGCCGACGAGGAGGACACGCATCAGGAATCAAACCCCAAACCGAAACGATCGAGAGTACGGAGCCAGAGGTCGCGCCGACCCTCGCGCGCGTCGGCGCGGGCCAGTGACCAGCGGGTGAGATTGATGCCGACCGCGCGGACGGGTTCCGGTGGGAACGGCAGTGGCTTGCGGCGAACGAGGTCGAGCCGGGTCAGCGGGGTGTTCCCGCCGTCGAGCAGGTCGAGCAGCACCCGCGCCCCGAAGCGGGTGGCCCCGACGCCGAGGCCGGTGTAGCCGGCCGCGTACGCCAGCCGACCGCCGTATGCGGTGCCGAAGAACGGGCAGAACCGGGTGCAGGTGTCGATGACTCCGCCCCAGCGGTGGCTGAACCGCACGTCGGCGAGCTGCGGGAACGTGGTGAAGAAGTGGCGGGCGAGGGTGGTGAAGGTGGCCTGTCGTTGTTCCAACTCGGGCGCGACCCGGTTGCCGTAGTGGTAGACGGCGTCGTAACCGCCGAAGAGGATCCGTCCGTCGGTGGTGATCCGGTAGTAGTGGAACTGGTTGGCGGTGTCGGCGAGCCCCTGCCGGTTGCGCCACCCGATGGCGTCGCGCTGGGCGGGGGTGAGCGGCTCGGTCATCAGCACGTGGTCGTAGACCGGCACCAGGTACGCCCGCAGCCGGCGTAGCAGCGGCGGGAACGCGTTGGTGGCCAGCACGACCCGACGCGCCCGGATCGAGCCGGGCAGGCCGGCGGCACTGATGTCGGCCCGGCCACTGTCGGCCGGGTGGGCGGCGGGACCGGTGCCCAGGGTGCTGGCGTGCAGGGCCGCACCGTCGGCGCGCAGTCCGGTGACCCGGGTGTGCTCGTGCACGCGTACGCCGAGGTCGAGGCAGGCGCGGCGCAGCCCCCAGGCCAGCTTCGCCGGGTCCACCATGGCCACCCGGTCGGCGTCGAACATCCCACCCAGGTACGTCGGTGAGTGCACCTCGGCGCGCACCTCGTCCCGGTCGAGCAACCGCACCCGGTGGCCGTACCGGCGGGCCAGGTCCGCGTCGGCGGCCAGCCCGTCGAGTTGGTACGGCTCGACGGCGACGGCCAGCTCACCCGTGCGCTCGAAGTCGCAGTCGATGTCGAACGTCTCGACGGTGGCGGCGATGGCGTCCAGGTTGTCCCGGCCGAGGCGTTCCAACTCGCCGACCTCGTCGGGGAACCGCTCGACGCCGTTGGCGAGGCCGTGGGTCAGCGAGGCGGCGCAGAAACCGCCGTTGCGCCCGGAGGCCGCCCAACCGCAGGTCCCGGCGTCGACGAGCAGCACGTCCCGGTCCGGGTCCGCCTGTTTCGCCAACAGCGCGGCCCACAGTCCGCTGTAACCGCCGCCGATCACGAGCAGGTCGGTGGCGTGCCGACCGCTCAGCGGCGGTAGCGGGTCAGGGCGGTCCGGGCGGTCGAGCCAGTACGGCACGGGTGCCGCGTCGGCCAACGCCCGGCCGGTATGCGGGAGCGTCATGACCGCCCACCCGCCGGGTGGTCCGGAGCATCGGGGCGGGTCATGACGACCGACGCGGGTGACCTGACGGCCCGGCCAGCAGCGCGGCGCGGCGGGCCCGCCGACCGCGCAGCGAGCTGAGCCCCACGAGCAGCAACGCGACCGCGAACATCGCCGTGCCGATCACGTTGACCTGCGGTGGGATGCCACGCTGGGCAGCGCCCCAGACGTACATCGGGAACGTGACGGTGGTGCCGGCGTTGAAGTTCGTGATGATGAAGTCGTCGAAGCTGAGCGAGAAGGCCAGCAACGCGGCGGCCACGATGCCGGGCAGCACCAGCGGCAGGGTGATCCGCCGGAAGGTCTGCCACTCGTTGGCGTAGAGGTCCATGGCGGCCTCCTCCAGCCGCCGGTCCATCCCGGCGAGCCGCGCCTTGACGGTGACCACCACGAACGACACGCAGAACATCACATGCGCGATCACGATGGTCCAGAAGCCCTGCGGTACGCCCGCCGACACGAACAGGGCCAGCAACGACGTGCCCATCACCAGTTCCGGGGTGGCCATCGGCAGGAAGATCAGCACGTTGATCCCGGATCGGCCACGGAAGCGGTGCCGGACCAGCGCGAACGCCATCAGGGTGCCGAGCACTGTGGCGACGACCGTGGCGATGAAGCCGATCTGCACGCTGCGGACCACCGCGTCGCACATGTCCGAGGTGGCGCACGGCTGTCGCCAGTTGTCCAGAGTGAACTCGTTGAAGTCGTACGACAGGCGGCTCGACGGCCGGTTGAACGACAGCCCGGCCACCACCAGGATCGGCAGCGCCAGGTAGCCGAGCACCAGCAACGCCACGATCATCACCCAGCGGTCCGCGAACCAACGGGAAACCCTCACAGGACCTCCTCCGTGCCGGCGCGACGGAGATAGCCGAAGACCACCGCGAGGATCGCCGCCATCAGCAGGAACGACAGCGCGGCGCCCTGCGGGTAGTCCAGTCGGACCAGGAACGCCGAGTCGATGACGTTGCCGATCATGTATTCGTTCGGGGTGCCGAGCAGCTCCGCGTTGATGTAGTCGCCACTGGCGGGGATGAAGAACAGCAGCGTGCCGGCGACCAGACCGGGCATGGACAGCGGCAGCGTCACCCGACGGAACGCCTGCACCGGGCTCGCGTACAGGTCGGTGGCCGCCTCCAGCAACCGCGGGTCAAGCCGCTCCAGACTCGCGTACAGCGGCAGCACCAGAAACGGCAGGAAGTTGTACGTCAGGCCGAGCACCACAGCGAACGGGGTGGCCAGCAGCCGACCGTCCGGGGCGAGCAGGTGCACGTCGCGCAGCAGACCGACGAGCGCGCCGTTGTCCGACAGGATCGTCTTCCAGGCCAGCGTGCGGACCAGGAAGCTGGTGAACATCGGCGCGACGACGCACACCAGCAGCAGGTTCTTCCAGCGGCCGGCCTTCTGCGCGATGGCGTAGGCCAGTGGGTAGCCCAGCAGCAACGCCAGCACCAGGGCCAGCCCGGCGTAGCCGAACGAACGCAGGAACTGCAGCCAGTACGCCTGGAGCACGTCCGGGTAGTTGCCGACCGCCCAGGTCATCGCGTACCCGGTGGAGAGCGAGCCGCTGGGGTCGTACAGGCTGGCCGCCGCCAACTGCACGAGCGGCACACCGAAGAAGATGAGCAGCCAGGCCGCGCCCGGCAACAACAGGAGGTACGGCAGGAGTCGGCGTCGCCCGGACCGGGCTGCCGGCGGCGCGGGTGGCGGGTGCCCCGATCCGGTGGGGGCCAGCAGGGTCACGACGACGCACCCACCGGCTCGTCCAGCACCGGTGACGTCCGGTCGGTGTCGGCGGCGTCGCGGGGCAGCAGGAACGCGTGCCGCGGATCCCAGTGCGCCACGGCCTCGCTGCCGACCGCCACAGTCGTCGACGTCCCACTGTTGGCGGCGAAGACCGACAACTCGGTGCCCCAGCCGGTACGCAGCAGGTACTGCGTGCTGACTCCCACGTAGGAGGCGTCGGTGACCACTCCGGTGACGTGCTGATGCCCGGCGGGCACCTGGTCGGCGGAGCCGACCAGAATCAGCTTCTCCGGGCGTACCCCCAGGTGGACCGGGCCGCTCTCGGCCCGTGCGCGGCCGGCGGGCACGGAGAAGCGCGTGCCGTGCGCCGTCACCGCGACGTCGCCGCCGCCGACGCCGGTGGCCTCGCCGGCGAGCAGGTTGGACTGGCCGAGGAAGTTCGCCACGAAGGCGGTGGCGGGAAACTCGTAGATGTCGGCCGGGGCACCCAACTGCTCGATGCGGCCGGCGTTCATCACCGCGACGGTGTCGGCCATGGTCATGGCCTCCTCCTGGTCGTGGGTGACGTGCACGAAGGTGATGCCGACCTCGGTCTGGATGCGCTTCAGCTCGATCTGCATCTGTCGGCGCAGCTTGAGGTCGAGTGCGCCCAGCGGCTCGTCGAGCAGCAGCACCTGCGGCCGGTTGATCAGCGCGCGGGCGAGCGCGACCCGTTGCTGCTGCCCCCCGGACAGCTGGGCGGGTCGGCGGTTGCCATAGCCGTCGAGCTGCACCAGCGACAGCATCCGGGAGACCTCGTCGTCGACCGAGCGGATGCCGCGTCGGCGCAGCCCGAAGGCCACGTTCTCGAAGATGGTGAGGTGCGGGAAGAGCGCGTAGCTCTGGAAGACGGTGTTCACCGGCCGCTTGTACGGCCGCAGCCGGGCGATGTCCGTGTCACCGAGCAGCACCTGGCCGCTGGTCGGCTCCTCCAGGCCGGCGATCATCCGCAACGTGGTGGTCTTGCCGCAGCCGGACGCGCCGAGCAGCGCGAAGAACGAGCCCTGCTCGATGGTCAGGCTCAGGTCGTCGACAGCGGTGAAGACGCCGAACCGTTTGGTGAGGTCGGCCAGGCGCAGGTCGCCGGCGGGTGTCTCGCGCGCCATCCTCATCACGCCCCGATGACCTGTTGGAACTTGCCCTCGTACTCCTTCTCCTGCTTCTCGTCCAGGGCCATGAACACCTTGGACTTCGACAGCAGCGCCTCATCCGGGAAGATCAGCGGGTTGGCGGCCAGCTCGGGATCGATCTTCTCCATCTCTGCCTGAGCGCCCTTGACCGGGCAGATGTAGTTGACGTACGCGGCGAGCTTCGCCGCGACCGCCGGCTCGTAGTAGTAGTTGATCAGCGCCTCGGCGTTGCCCTTGTGAGTGGCCTTGTTGGGGACCATCATGTTGTCGCTGTAGAGCATCACGCCCGAGTCCGGCGCGACGAACCGCACCTTCTCGTCCTCACCGGACAGTTGGATGACGTCGCCGGACCAGCCGATGCACGCCGCGATGTCGCCCTTGGCCAGGTCGGGCGCGTAGTCGTTGCCGGTGAACTTGCGGATCTGCCCGGAGTCCACTGCCTTCTTGAGCTTGTTGAGGGCGTCGTCGAACTGGGCGGCGGTGAAGTTGGCCGGGTCGTGTCCGTTCGACCCGAGCAGCAGGCCCATGGTGTCGCGCATCTCGCTGAGCGCTGTCACCTTGCCCTTGAGGTCGGGGCGGGTGAGCAGTTCGTCGACGGTCCGCAGTTCCTTCGTGACGTTGCCGTTGTACGCCAGGCCCGCCAGGCCGGACTGCCACGGGATGGAGATCCGGTTCTCGGTGTCGAAGGGTCGGTTGAGCAGCGACGGAAGCAGGTTGGCCTGCACGTTCGGGATCTTCGCCGGGTCCAGCTTCTGGATCCAGCCGAGCCGGATCATCCGGGCCGCCATCCAGTCGGTCAGCACGATGATGTCGCGGTCGGTGCTCTGGCAGGCGGCAAGCTGGTTCTGCACCTTGCCGAAGAACTCGTTGTTGTCGTTGATGTCCTCGGTGTAGGTCACCTGGATGCCGGTCTTCGTGATGAACTCGTCGAGGCTCGGCCGCTTGGACTCGTCAGCGTCGTCAACGTCCATGTACTGCGGCCAGTTGGCGAAGGCGAGTTTCTTCTCGGTGCCGGAGAGGTCCTCGCTGACGCAACCAGCTTCGGTCTGCTGCGCGCCCTTGGTGCCGCAGCCCGCGAGGCTGCCGCCCATGGTGAGCAGGGCGGCCGAACCGAGAGTGCCGGTGAGCAGTCCACGCCGGGAGAGGGGCCGGAGGGGAGTACGCATGACGACTCCTAGGGGGTCATCGTCGGCGGGCGGGACGGGGGAGGCACGCCGGCGGGAATGTCGGGAGGGTCAAGTGCCATGGACGACTGATCCTGACATGAGGTGACCTCCCTTACAAGGGATTCCGTTGTGGGAATAGCGATGCACGACGAAATACGCCAGACTACGCGGTGATACACGCGCGACATCAGGATTCGGGACATGGGGAGCGGGCAATGACAAACCGGCAGCACGAGAACAGCAACGGGAGTCGACGCGTCGCTGTCCGTGAAGGCGCCAATCACGCTCTGCTGGATGACGTGGCCAAACAGATCATCGAGCAGCTCCAGGAGGACGGCCGCCGCCCGTACGCGACGATCGGCAAGGCGGTCGGGCTGTCCGAGGCGGCGGTCCGCCAGCGGGTGCAGCGACTGCTCGACTCCGGCGTGATGCAGATCGTGGCGGTGACCGATCCGCTCCAGCTCGGCTTCAACCGGCAGGCGATGATCGGCCTACGCACCGACGGCGACCTGGAGGCGGTGGCGGACCGGCTGGCCGAGCTGGACGAGGTCGACTACGTGGTGATCACCGCCGGGTCGTTCGACCTGCTCACCGAGGTGGTCTGCCGCAACGACGACCACCTGCTGGAGATCCTGCAACGACTGCGCGCGGTGCCAGGCGTGATCTCCACCGAGGCGTTCGTCTACCTCAAGCTGCGCAAGCAGACCTACACCTGGGGTACGGCCTGACCGTCCCTTGATCCACTCGACTTCACCAAACGCGGCATCGACCACGCCGGGACCCCGCGGATTCAATGAACCGGGAGTGGATCGAGCGCAGGGCCAAGAGGGCGCGGCCACCGGTCGGGCGCTTTGGAGCTGATGTCGTGGACGAATCGGCCGGCGGGACCGGCGACGAGCCAGCCTGACCGACCCGCTCGGCGCAACCCGGGCGGCCGTGCGGCACCTCGACAAGGCGGCCGTGATATCGCAAACGATTCAACTCCGAAGGCCGCGACCACCACACCCTCAACTCCTGCCGACTGCCGGTCAACCAGGCCAGCAGTGATGCGGATTCCGTTGCATCAGTGGCGCGCATACGCTGAATCCGTCGCCAACTGACCGTGGTACGGCCGATAACACTTGCCCCGGAGGACTCGACTGTGCGATAACCGTTGGCAGAGCGGCCGGCCTCACCCCTTTGACCGGCCCGACGACCGATGGGGCTGACATGGCCAACGCCACCGACCACCTCTGGATGCACTTCACCCGGATGGCGAGCTACTCCGCCGGTGAGGTGCCGACCATCGTGCGCGGCGAGGGAGCGTACGTCTGGGACGCACAGGGTCGCCGCTACCTGGACGGGCTCGCCGGGCTCTTCGTGGTCAACGCCGGCCACGGCCGCACCGAGCTGGCCGAGGCCGCCGCCAAGCAGGCCGGCGAGCTTGCCTACTTCCCGCTCTGGTCGTACGCGCACCCGAAGGCCGTCGAGCTGGCCGAAAGGATCGCCGCGCTCACCCCCGGCGACCTCAACCGGATCTTCTTCACCACCGGCGGCTCCGAGGCCGTCGAGGCGGCGTGGAAGCTGGCCCGCGCGTACTTCAAGCGCACCGGGAAGCCCAACAAGTACAAGGTGATCAGCCGCTACATCGCCTATCACGGCACCTCGATGGGCGCCCTGTCGATCACCGGCCTGCCCGGCATCAAGAGCGACTTCGAGCCGCTGGTGCCGGGTGCGATCAAGGTGCCGAACACGAACTTCTACCGGGCGCCTGAGCACGGCGACGACCCCGAGGCGTTCGGCCGTTGGGCCGCCGACGAGATCGGGCGGGCCATCGAGCGGGAAGGCCCGGACACGGTCGCCGCGGTCTTCCTTGAGCCGGTGCAGAACTCCGGCGGGTGCTTCCCACCGCCGCCCGGTTACTTCGAGCGGGTACGGGAGATCTGCGACGCGTACGACGTGCTGCTCGTCTCGGACGAGGTGATCTGCTCGTGGGGGCGGTTGGGCGAGTACTTCGGCGCGGTGCGCTACGGCTACCAGCCGGACATCATCACCACCGCCAAGGGCATCACCTCCGGCTACGCCCCGCTCGGCGCGATGATCGCCAGCGACCGGCTGATGGAACCGTTCCTCACCGAGACCGGCATGTTCGCCCACGGCGTGACCTTCGGTGGGCACCCGGTCTCCTGCGCGGTGGCGCTGGCCAACCTGGAGGTGTTCGCCCGCGAGGACCTGGTCGGGCACGTACGCGCCAACGAGGACGCCTTCCGCGCCACCCTGGAGAAGCTGCACGACCTGCCGATCGTCGGCGACGTCCGCGGTGACGGCTACTTCTACGGCATCGAAATGGTCAAGGACAAGACCACCCGGGAAACCTTCACCGAGGCCGAGTCGGAGCGCCTGCTGCGCGGCTTCCTCTCCACCGCCCTGTTCCAGGCGGGCCTCTACTGCCGGGCCGACGACCGGGGCGACCCCGTCATCCAGCTGGCCCCGCCCCTGATCGCGGAGCAGCAGCACTTCGACGAGATCGAGCAGATCCTCCGCACAGTCCTAACCCAAGCCTGGACCAAGCTCTAACCCCACCCACCCCACCCCACCCACCCCACCCACCCCACCCCCCACTGCCACCCCGTTGATCATGAAGTTATTGCCACGACACGCCGAGGCGCGGGGCAATAACTTCATGATCAACGCCGGACGGAGGGAGGCGCGGGGTTCTAGTGGTTGGGGGGGATCACGCGGAGGTGGCCTCGGCGGCCGGTCTGGTGGGGGTTCTCGGGACGGTTCTGGTCCGGCTCCGGGGGGCGGGGGGCCGGGCGGGCGGCTTCGCGGACCGCTTCGGCCAGCGCGACCAGGTCGTCCGTGGTGGGCGGCGGCGGTTCGAACTCGCCCTCGTGCCGGACGACGTCCCAGCCCCGAGGGGCGGTCAGGCTGCGGGCGTGCGGCTCGCACAGGTCGTACGTGTGCGGCTCGGCGAACGCCGCCAGCGGCCCCACCACCGCTGTCGACTCGTTGTAGACATAGGTCAATGTGGCGACCGCTTGCCGGGGGCAGCCGTTACGGGAGCAGCGCCGTGGTGACCTCACGTGCGGCAGGGTATCTCCATTACCGGGTCCGGCGCATCGCTTCGCGTTGCGACACGCCCGTCATGGTGATCACAGTCGAACGTTCTGGGCGCGCCGCGCCACGGGAGCGGCGCTGCCGCTGACCAGCCCGACACGGGCGCTACCCTTTGCCTCATGACGAGCCCGGAACACCGCCGCCCCGCCTCTGGCCGGCGTGGGCATCGTGACCGGCACGGGCGCGGCCTGCGCGGACGGTTGGTTCCGGCCACCGTGCCGCTGGCGCGGACCAAGGCCGAGGTCTTCGACGACCTGGTCCTGGACACCGTCGAGACGCTGGAGCGTCGGTTCGCCAAGGAGCTGGCCGGGGTCGAGTTCGCTGTCGAGGACGTCCCGCCGGACTTGAACGTCTACGACTCGGACGTGCTGGAGGACGGCGAGGTCCCGTTGGCCCGGCTGCTGCCCGGCCGCCCGGGCCGGCAGGAGGTGCCGCCGCGGATCGTGCTGTACCGGCGGCCCCTGGAGTTCCGGGCGATGGACCGTGAGGACCTCGCCGATCTCGTCCATGACGTGATCATCGAACAGGTGGCGAACCTTCTCGGGGTGGACCCGGACGAGCTCGCCTGAGCCGAGCCCGAACGGCCGACCGCGCGGGAAAGCGGACGGTCGGGCGGCCCCCGCCGCCCCGACCTCAGGCCGCCCCCCGGCAGCCCCGACCCGACCCTCACACCGCTGAGGCAACCCTCGCCTCGACCCTCGAACCACGCGGGCCTCTCACAACGCGCAGGCAGCCCCGCGCACCGCTCAGGCGGCCCGCCGCTTCAACTTGCGCCGCTCCCGCTCGGAGAGCCCACCCCAGATGCCAAACCGCTCGTCGTGACCCAGTGCGTATTCGAGGCACTCGGTCTTGACCTCGCAACGCGAGCAGATCCGCTTCGCCTCGCGGGTCGAGCCGCCCTTCTCGGGAAAGAACGCCTCGGGGTCGGTCTGCGAGCACAACGCCCGCTCCTGCCACTCCGGCGCGTTTCCGAGCAGGTCGGCCACCTCAAGCTGGCCGTCCATCAAATGCCTCCTTGTCGCGCACCGGCGTCATCGCCGCTGCAACCCCCCACGCAAAAGGCGTGCTTGTCCATCCCGTCCCGTTTTGTTGCGTTCCGCGCGAACAACCCCATTCAAATTACACGCGTGTAATGCGTGCGCCGTCAAGCCAAACTTGATAATGGAGTCGCCCTCCCGACACCCCCGGTCGACCACTCGGGCGGTCCAGCCTCGCAACCTGCCCTATCGATTCAGACCCCGGCCGAGTAACGCCCTCTCCGGCGAGTTGCCCGACTTTTCTGCCGTGGCGCTTCTCCGACGAGTCGCCGACCGGCCGGCGCCGGAGACCGTCACCCCTAAGCTGATCTTGAATGGGGGACAGGTTAACGCGGTGCGGCGCAGACCGCCCGTCCAGCTGCGGACAGCACTCGCGCCCCGTCCACAATGTGGACGGGGCGCGGTGGTGAAACAGGTGCGTCGAGGTCAGCTGGCGGCCCCAAAACCGCTGCTAGGCCAGACAAACTCGGCCACCGCTCCACCATGGACGGTAATGGTGCCGGCAGACGTGTGATCATCCCACCAGACGGTATAGATCCCGCTCGGCAGATCGGGATAGACCGCGCTGTGGAACGAGCCGTCGCGCACCAGGCGCTCACGCACCGCCGAGTGGACCCGCCGGTCGTCGTCGCGGCTGATCTCGATCTCCCGGCCGTGCAGATCCCGACCTGTGTAGACGATCAGGGCGCCGGTGTCGCCGCCCAGATCGAGGACGACGGTCCCCGTCTCCGTCGGCCCGTACGCGTGCTCGTGCATCCGCGCGTCCCGCCCCGGTCAGGACGCCGCCGACGGGTTGTTGAACCCGTCGTACGGCGTACCCAGGTAGGGGAAGTTTCCGAGGAACGGCGCGGTCACGTCGGCGGCGCTCAGCCCCGGGGTGACCGCGGCGGCCGCCGCGTCCGGTCGGAACGTCTTGTCCACCAACGGGACGGTGACCCCGGCGATGGCCCGCAGGGCGATGCTGACCACGTCGTCGCCCACCCGCCGCCCGTTCGGGAACCCGGCCAGGTCGCCGCCGAGCACCCCGAACCGGTCCGGGCGCCTGGTCGGCGGGATCGCGGTGTTCAGTCGCAGCATGTCCGCCTGCACGTCACCCGTGGTGTTGGTGAAGCCGTCGATCAGCCCGGCCGGCACGCCGGTGAGCAGGATCGCCACCAGGTCGGCCCGGGCCTTCTTCGCCTTGGTGAGCTTGTCCAGGTTGGGGAAGACGTCCGGGTAGAGCGCCGGCAGCAACGCGGCCAGCTCGGGCTGCTCCACGAACTGGGCGAACCGCTTGTCCTCCGACGGCGGCAGCGAATTCCACAGGTCCTTCTTGGACATCGGCACGACGACCTCGTTGAACAGTGGATTGCCCAACCGCGAGACCTGGGTGAACGGGCCGGTGCTGGTGTCCGCCGCGCCCCGGTCGCCGAGCACCCGCACCTGCCGGCGCGACGCCGACGTCCACACCCCGATCACCGACGCCCGATCCGCGGCACCGTAGCGGTTGGCGCGCCGACGAACCCGCTCCAACGGCACCTGCACGGCGATGCTGTGCACGTTCATCCGGTCGGTGGCGTTGACCGGCTCCCCCTCGGCCTTGAAGATCTTCTTCCCCGCGACGTGCAGTTGCTGGAACGGCCGCAGCGTGCCGAGGTCGAAGATCGCCCCGAGGTCGACGAAGAACCCGTCGGCGCGCTGCCCGGCGAAGACCCGCTCCCCGGTGGAGAGCGAGTAGGTGGCCTGCCGCACCAGGTCGGCGTACTTCGGCGTGGACAGCGGACCGACGTTGCACGGCGGGCACTGCAGCTTGTGCGCCAGCCGGTGCTCGCGGCCGTCGGCCACCCGGGTCAGGCTGTAGAACTGCCGCCGGTTCCAGTTCTTGCTGTCCAGCGAGTCGATCGGACCGGTGTTGTAGAGAAAACTGTTCGGGTTGGTGATCTCGGTGGTGAATTCGAACCGGTAGGTGACATCCGGACGACCGTCACCGTCGTTGTCGATATGGATCTCGTAACGCACGTCATCGCCGAACTCGAAGAAGTTCGGGCCCCCGGAGGGGAGCTGCAACGGCACGTAGTTGGCGATCAACGTGACCGTGTCGCGTTTGTCGGGGCTGACGAACGCGTACAGGTCGGAGCTGTCGGCGACCGGATCCTTTGCTATCTCCGGGGCCTCGCGGTGGGAAGACATGACGGACCAACCTCACTGGGCGGGGACAGGATGGCGGGGCGGAAGGTCGGGTCAGCGCCGGGCGGCGCGCCGCAGCCGGTCCGCCAGGCTACGGTCGCGTACCTCGATGCGCGTCTCACCGACGAAGACGTCCATCGTTCCGGAGTCGGCGTCACGCAGGTGCACGACGATCGGTTCGTCGGCCCGTCCGGCCGCTCCGGGGGCGTTCTGCGCGGCCGACAGGCCCGGCACGGTGAGCGCGGCGGCGCCGAGGGTGGCGCTCGCCGCGGCGGTCAACGTCTGCCGGCGGGTCAGTCGCGGCCACTGCCGCTTCCGCTGATCACTGGTCATGGGCAACCTTTCCGGCGGTGGCGCGAACGCGCCCGCGGAGACGGACGGGTCCGGTGCCGTCTCGCGACGCCGCCGGGCCCCTGAGGGGACACCGGCGGCGGTCCTCGCCGCGACCGCCACCGGCATCGCGTGGTACGGCCGGTGGCGGGGAAAGGTTCGACGTCAGGGCCGAGCGTGACCGTACGCAGTCGACCGCTTGCGCGCCGGACGACCGGCGGCCTTCGCGATGGCCCGCAACTGCTCCTCGGTACGCGCCGAACCGTTGTCGGAGCCGGCCATCCGGGAGATGGTCTCCTCCATCAGCGTGCCGCCCAGGTCGTTGCAGCCGCCCTGGAGCATCGCGACGGTGCCCTCGTCGCCGAGCTTCACCCAGGAGCACTGGATGTTCTCGATCCGGCCGTGCAGCAGCAGCCGGGACATGGCGTGCACCACCCGGTTCTCCCGCCACGTCGGCCCCGGGCGGGCGATACCCGCCAGATAGATCGGAGCATTCGTGTGCACGAACGGCAGCGCCACGAACTCGGTGAACCCGCCGGTGCGGTCCTGCACCCCGGCCAGCACCCGGAAGTGCGCCAGCCACTGCCCGGGGTGGTCGACGTGGCCGTACATCATGGTGGAGCTGGACCGGATGCCCAGCTCGTGGGCGGTGCTCACCACCTCGACCCAGGCGGCGGCCGGGAGTTTGCCCTTGGTCAGCACCCAGCGCACGTCGTCGTCGAGGATCTCGGCGGCGGTGCCCGGGATGGTGTCCAGCCCGGCCTCGCGTAGCTGGAGCAACCACTCACGGACCGGCACGCCGGCCTTCGCGGCGGCGGTGACGATCTCCATGGGCGAGAACGCGTGCACGTGCATCTCGGGCACCCGGGCCTTGATCGCGCGCACGATGTCGGCGTACCCGGTGACCGGCATCTTCGGGTCGATGCCGCCCTGGAGACACACCTCGCTGGCACCGGCGGCCCACGCCTGCTCCGCCCGGTCCGCGACCTGCTCGACGGAGAGCCGGTACGCGTCGGCGTCCCGCTCACGCTGCGCGAACGCACAGAAGCGGCAGCCCACGTAGCAGACGTTGCTGAAGTTGATGTTGCGGTTGACCACGTAGGTGACATCGTCGCCGACCGCCGCACGGCGCACGTCGTCGGCGAGGCGGCACAACTCGTCGAGCGCCGGGCCGTCCGCGCCGAACAGCGCCAGCGCGGCATCGGTGTGCGCGGGGTCGAGCAGCGCCGCCGGGTCGTCGGCGGCGAGCCGCAACCCAGCCGCCAGGTCACGGTCCGTGCCGACACCGGCCGACACCGGGGGTACGCCCGCCCGACGGGCGGTCGCCTCCGGGGTGACCTTGCCAGCAACCTCGGCCCAGTCGCCGTAGACGCTGTCGAAGTCGCCGCGCCGGTCTTCGGTGCGACCGGTGGTGTCGATGGTGGCGTGCAGGTCGACCCGCCCGCCGAACACCTCCTCCGGCTCCTGCCACGGTCGTCCCTGCGGCATCGCCGACTCGACCGCCATGCCCGTCGACGGATCAGCCAGGGCGCCGACGTGCGGCAGCAGCCGACGATCGAGCCACGGGTCACCCGCGCGCACGTACTCCGGGTAGATCGTCAACCGCTCCCGCAGCGTGAACCCGGCCAACTCGGTGTGCCGGGCCAACTCGTCGATCTGCGGCCAGGGACGCTCCGGGTTGACGTGGTCGGGAGTGAGCGGGGAGACGCCACCCCAGTCGTCGATGCCGGCGCGCAGCAGCAGGTCGTACTCGCCAGCGATGAGGTTCGGCGGGGCCTGGATCCGGGCCTTCGGGCCGAGCAGCAGCCGGGCCACCGCCACCGTGGCGGCCAGATCGTGCAGCTCCGCGTCCGGCATGCCGCGCATCGCCGTGTCCGGCTTGGCCCGGAAGTTCTGCACGATCACCTCCTGGAGGTGGCCGTACTCCCGATGGGCGCGGCGGATCGCGAAGAGCGCGTCCACCCGCTCGGCCGAGGTCTCCCCGATGCCGATCAGAATGCCCGTGGTGAACGGCACCCCGACCCGGCCCGCGTCCTCGAGCACCCGCAACCGGACCGCCGGCTCCTTGTCCGGTGAACCGAAGTGCGGGCCACCCGGCTCGGACCACAGCCGCGTCGCGGTCGTCTCCAGCATCATGCCCATGCTCGGCGCGACCGGCTTGAGCCGTTGCAACTCCGACCAGGACAGCACCCCGGGGTTGAGGTGCGGCAGCAGACCGGTCTCCTCCAACACCGCCACCGCACAGGCCCGCAGGTAGTCGAGGGTCGAGTCGTAACCGCGTTCGTCCAACCAGGTCCGCGCCGCCGGCCAACGATCCTCCGGCCGGTCACCCAGGGTGAACAGCGCCTCCTTGCAACCCTGCGCGGCACCGGCCCGGGCGATCGCCAGGACCTCGTCGCGGTCCAGGAACGGCGCCGGCAACCGGTGCGGCACCGTCGCGAAGGTGCAGTAGTGGCACCGGTCCCGGCAGAGCCGCGTCAGCGGGATGAAAACCTTCTTGGAGTACGTGACCACACCTGGCCGCCCAGCGTCCCGCAGCCCGGCGTCGCGGACTCCCCCGGCGAGCCGGAGCAGCTCGTCGAGCGCGTCGCCACGAGCGGACAGCAGCGCGGTCGCCTCGTCGAGATCCAGCGCCCGTCCGTTCGCGGCCCGGCCCAGGGCCCGCCGCACGCTCGCATCGCTCGGGCCGGATTGGGTGCGATCAACCATCCACTCACCCTATGCGCAGCCCGCCGCCACCCAACCAGTCCCCACCACGCCCCGCGCCGTGCCGCGCTCCGTGCCCCGTGCCCCGTGCCCCGTCGACCCACGGAGTTGTGGTGCCCGAGCCTCGCGATCTTGCAGTTTGTGTCCCGACTTAGGGGACATCTCGCTCGTTTCGACTACCGAAAGTGCAAGATCGGCGCGGTCTTCGGGTCAGCGGGGCTGGTCGGGATGGTCGTTGGGCTTGATGTGTTGGGTGCGGTTGTTGTCCGGGTCGGTGGGGTGGGAGATGACCTCGGTGGGGTGGGAGATGACCTCGGTGGGGTGGGAGATGACCTCGGTGGGGTCGGCGGACTGGCGCGGGATCGCCTGAGTCGGGTCGGCCGACGGCGGCTGCCCGAACGGCGGCGCGGCCGGGGACGGCGGCGCTGGCTGGGCAGCGGGGTTCGCCTGGGGCGCGGACTGCGGCGCCTGGAACGGCGGGGCCGACTGTGGGTGCGGTGGCGCGGACTGCGGGTGCGGCGGGGCCGAGTGCGGGTGCGGTGGGGCCGACTGCGGGTGCGGGGGCGCGGACTGCGGGAAGGGTGGGGCCGACTGCGAGAAGGGTGGGGCCGACTGCGGGAAGGGTGGGGCCGACTGCGGGGCCTGGAACGGTGGCGACTGCTGGCCGTACTGGCCGGCCTGCGGGTAACCAGCTTGCGGGTAGCCACCACCAGGCTGACCAGCCTGCGGGTAGCCGCCGCCGGGCTGGCCGGGAGCGGGCCAGCCACCCTGCGGCTGGCCGCCGGGCTGACCCGGGGCCGGCCAACCGCCCTGCTGCTGCGGCCAGCCCGGCTGGGGCTGGCCGTAGACGCCTGGCTGCGGCTTGGCTCGCGGCACGTAGTAGTGGGCACGCCAGATGGTGTAGACCACCCAGGCGGCGATCGCGAAGATCACCATCCAGGCGAACCGGGTGAGCACACCGAGCAGCGCGTCGAGCACCTCGGCCTCGGCCAGCCGGCCCACCGTCCAGATCAGCATGGTCAGCGTGCCGAACAGTGCGCTGACCGCGTACTCGACGAGAGCTGCCTGCGTGATCAGCTTCGCCTTCGCCAACACCGGCGAGATGTGCGTGGCCAGCAGCACCGCCAGCAGCGGGAGGCCCACCGCCTCCACCCCGACGAACGCGTAGAAGGCGCTACCCGCGCGGTCGGTGAAGGAGCTGTAGTCGTTCGGGGCGATGAGCCGGAGCAGGCCCACGAAGAGGAACACGGCATTGGCGCCGAGCAGCGCGAGCGCGGCGAGCTCCCGTAGCGGCTTGGTCAGCTGGCGGGCCTGCGTCGCGTCGGCGGACGCGGGCTCGGCGGGGCTGGTCACGAGCTCCCCCTCGGGGCATCAACGGACAGGTGACCGTGACTCTAGTCTCCCGGGCCACCGACGGATCGGAGGCGTCACGTGCGCGAGGATGGTCGACATGCGCATCGTGGTTCTGGCCGGCGGCATCGGCGGCGCCCGGTTCCTGCTCGGCGTCCGGGCGTACGCCCGTGACGTCGGCGCCGAGGTGACCGCCGTTGTCAACGTCGGCGACGACCTGTGGTTACACGGGCTGAAGATCTGCCCCGACCTGGACAGCGTCATGTACACCCTCGGCGGGGGCGCCGACCCGGAACGGGGCTGGGGTCGGGTCGGCGAGAGCTGGACGGTCAAACAGGAGTTGGCCGCGTACGGGGCGGAGCCGACCTGGTTCGGCCTCGGCGACAAGGACATCGCCACCCACCTGGTCCGCAGCATCATGCTCAACGGCGGTTATCCGTTGAGCGCGGTCACCGAGGCGCTGGCCAGCCGCTGGGAGCCGGGCGTACGCCTGTTGCCGGCGACGGACGACCGCCTGGAGACCCATGCCGTGGTGGAGGACGACCAGGGTCAGCGGGCGATCCACTTTCAGGAGTGGTGGGTGCGGTACCGCGCCGACATCCTCACGCACCGTTTCGTGTTCGTGGGCGCGGAGACGGCGAAGCCGGCACCGGGGGTGCTGGACGCGATCGCCTCGGCCGATCTGGTGCTGATCGCGCCGAGCAACCCGGTGGTGAGCGTCGCGCCGGTGCTGGCCGTACCGGGGCTGCGTGCGGCCGTGGCGGACGGCCCGGCGCCGGTGGTGGGTGTCTCCCCGATCATCGGGGGCGCGCCGGTGCGGGGGATGGCCGACCGTTGCCTGGCCGTGCTCGATGTGGAGTGCAGCGCGGCGGGGGTGGGTCGGCTCTACGGTGGCCGGGCGAGCGGCGGTCTGCTCGACGGTTGGCTGGTGGCCGAGGAGGACGCGGGCACTGTGCTGCCCGAGGTGACGGTCCGCGCGGTGCCGCTGCGGATGACCGACGAGGCGGCGACGGCGGCCATGGTCCGCGGCGCGGTGGAGTTGACGTGAGGCTGGAGATTCTGCCGGTGCTCGGCATCGGTCACGTGACCGAGGGTGACGATCTGGCTGCGGTGATCGCGACTGCCGCGCCGTGGCTGCGCAACGGCGACGTACTGGTGGTGACCAGCAAGATCGTTTCCAAGGCGGAGGGGCGGGTCGTCGACGTGCCGGCGGACGGGCCGGAACGGCTGGCCGCCCGGGACGAGGTCCTGGCCGGTGAGACCGCCCGGGTGGTGGCCAGTCGGGGGGCGACCCGGATCGTGCAGACCCACCACGGTTTCGTCATGGCCTCGGCCGGGATCGACGCGTCGAACGTGGACAAGACCCAACTGGTGCTGCTGCCGGTCGACCCGGACGCCTCGGCGCGGGCTCTTCGGGACGCGCTTCGGGAGCGCTACGACCTGGACCTGGCCGTGATCGTCAGCGACACGATGGGCCGGCCCTGGCGCAACGGGCTCACCGACGTGGCGCTCGGGGTGGCCGGTATGGCGGCGATCCGGGACCACCGGGGCGAGGTCGACCCGTACGGCAACGAGTTGCAGTTGACCCAGATGGCCGTGGTGGACGAGCTGGCGGGTGCCGGTGAACTGATCAAGGGCAAGTGCGATCAGGTCCCCGTCGCTGTGGTGCGGGGCTATCTGCCGGCCAGCAACTCGGACGACGCCGGTGGCGCGCGGGCGCTGATCCGCGACGCGGCGCAGGACCTGTTCTCGCTCGGTACCGCCGAAGCCCGCGCCGCCGGGCTCTCCGACGCCGCCACCCTGACCGACGGTCCGGGTCCGACACCGGCGGACCTGACCGCGGTGCGACGGGCGATCGACGCGGTCGCCGAGGTGGTCGCCCCCGGCACGGTGTTCACACTGGTCGACGAGGCCGAGGTACGCGCCGGCCTGGTCGCCGAGATGCCCGGGTGGCCGGACGGCGCCGACCTGGTGCTCGGTTCGGCCCCGACGCCCGTCGAGCCGTTCGGTCTGGTCCGTTTCGGCGCCGACCTGCACCGGCTGCGCGTCGCCCTGGCCGCCCAGGGTGTCGGGTCGACACTGTTGCCGCCGCCGCCCGGTAGCCCGGCGAGCGCCGCGCTCGCCCTATAGAACGCGAACGGCCGGGTCACGCGTCCAGCATGGCCCGGCCCAGCGGGGTCAACGTGTGCAGCACGCTGTTGCGTTCGCGGTGGCTGACCAGCAGACCAGCGTTGCGCAGGACCGTGGCGTGCTGGCTCGCCGCCGCCGGTGAGATGTTGAGCTGACGGGCGACCTCCCCGGTGGTGCAGCCCTCGTCGCTGGCCTGCAGCACCGCCGCCCGGGTGCGTCCCAGCAGCGCGGCGAGTGATTCGCGGGCAGCACCGGACGCGGCGTCGGCGGGGACCAGCGCGCCCAGCCGGTCCACCGGGTAGACCAGCACCGGTGGCAGCGCCGGGTCGAGCAGTGCGACAGGGGTGGCGGCGCAGAAGAACGACGGCACCAGAAGCAGCCCCCGGCCGTCCAGGTGCAGGTCCCTGCTGTGCGGGTAGCTGTGGACCTCCAGCACCCCGCTGTCCCAGCGCATCGTCGGCCGGAGGCTGGCGAGCAGGCCCTCGACGCCGCCGTCGAGCAGGGCCCGTGCCCGCCGCGTGCGGTCCGCCGCAACCGCGGCCTGGATCCGACCCCAGTACGGGCTGATCGCCAGCGAGCGGTACTGCTCCATCGACTCGGCCAGGTGGTGCAGCGCCGACACCTCACCGCGAGCGAGCGCGGCCGCGGAGGAGGGCAGCTGATTCTCGGCGGCCAGCACGCTCAGGTCCCGGTGCAGCAACTCGGCGGGGGTGCGGCGGAGCGCGTCCAGCCCGGCCTCGAAGCCCTCGACGCTGGCGTACGGGGTGAGGAAGTCGGGGAAGTAGCCACGCGGCGGGTTCAACGCAAAGAGCAGGCGGAGTTGCTCGGAGGCGGAGTCCTGGCGTAGATCCCGGGCCACGCTGCGCCGCCAGTTGGCGGTCAGCGGATCGCGGGTGCGGCCGCGCAGCACGTGCAGGCTGAGGACCAGTTCCCAGACCGGGTCCGCCGCCGGCGCCACCCGGGTCCGGAGGATGTCCTCCCCAGAAAAGTGGATCTTCAGCATGGAGCGCTCCTGTGTCGCCGACAGGGGGATGCCGGATGACCGTTCGACTCTACCTGGCCGGCAGTAATCTCCATCTTTAAGCCTGGACTGAAAAACCTCGACGCCCCCAGGGCCGGTTGGGCATGCTTCCCATGCCCGAACACGGCGCCGCGCGTCCTTGACGCCGTGCTGCCGGGGGCACCGGGACCGGGGAGGCCCCGGTGATCGGACGGCACCACGAGGGTCTGCGGCCCTTGCTCCGCAGAGGTGCCGTCCGGTCATCCGCCCCCGGCGCCGGCTCAGCCGACCCAGAGCGCGACCCGATGGTCCTCGTCCGTGACGTAGAACGACCGTCCGTCCAGCTCCGCCACGCCCTCGACGTGGTGAAACGGGGCCAGGTCCGCCACCTGCTCTCCGACGATCCGCCGCCCGTCGCCGGCCTCGCCACCGGTGAGTCGGAAGCGGACGTGCCGGGAGGTGACCTCTCCCCCACCCGGATGGTCGTCGAGCAGGACGGACCCCTTGCCCAGCGCGTCGATCGAGCCGATCACGGCCGCGTACCCGCCGTCCGCCGTCGGGGTGATCGCGCGGAAGCCGGTCAGCTGCCCCGGCGCGGTGACTCCGGTCAACACGTACGCGCCCAACGCCCGCGGCCAGGTCCGCTCGGCCGTGAACATGCCCGGCACACCGGCCACCTCGACCAGGATCGGCTCACCGGCGTCGGTGACCGGAAAACGCAGCCCGAGCAGCACCGTCCCGGCCGGGGTGAACGCCGCGGCCTCCACGTTCAACGGCAGGTCGTCCGGGGCCAACCGGCTCACCCAGCTCTTCTCCCGGACGGTCCCCCGAGCCAGCGTCTCCACGATGAACCGCTCCCGCACCCGCTCCCCCGCCGGCAGGAGGGTCAGCGGCGCCGCGGCGAGAGCGTCGTTCACCGCCCGGTGCAGGCGAAACGAGTTAAGTACCACGTGCACCGGCAGCGGCCCGGTCGCCGCGTCGTCCTCGCGGAAGCGGGCCACGAAGGCGCGCCGAGGGCGCAGCGGGCCAGCCTTCGAGCCGAAGTGGGAGCCGAACACGTACACCCAGCCGTCGTGGTGGGCGAGCGCCTCACCGTCCTCGGTCCGCCCGTTCTCGACACCGGCATCCGCCGGCACGTGCAGGGCCGTCCACTCCCCGTCGTCGCGCTCCAGCAGCAGCGCGAGGCAGCGCTCCACCGGCCCCTCGTCCAGCACCGTCCAGAAGCCCCGCCGGGCACCGTACGCGCGCAGCAGCGCCGCCGACCGCACCGGCAACAGATCGCTGGCCTCGTTACCGGCCACCACGAATTCGACGAGTCGCAGGGTCACCGAGCCAGCGTACGGAGCACACGCTCGTACAGTGGCGGGGTGCCCGACATCGTGATGACCGGCCCGACCGCCCAGCCGACCGACCCCGAGACGTACCAGGCGCTGCACGCCGACGCCACCGCGTTGCTGGAGGGCTGGCAGCCCACCAGCCCGGACGCGGCCAGCGCGCGGGACCGGACCCTGGCGCTGCTCGCCGCCGGCCCGATCGCGATGAGTCGGCAGCACATCCCCGGCCACGTCACCGCCAGCGCGTTGGTGCTGGACGCCACCGGCTCCCGGGTGCTGCTCTGCCTGCACGGCAAGTTCGGGCGTTGGGTGCAGCTCGGCGGGCACTGCGAGCCGACCGACCAGACCCTGGTCGGCGCGGCGCTCCGCGAGGCCACCGAGGAATCCGGGATCGCCGGCCTGCGCATCGACCCGGTGCCGATCGACGTGGACGTGCACCAGGTGCAGTGTCAGGGCGGCTCGGCGCACTACGACGTCCGGTTCGCGGTGATCGCCCCGCCCGCGGCCGTGGAGCAGGTCAGCGACGAGGCCGAGGAGCTGGGCTGGTTCCCACCGGACCAGCTGCCCGAGCCACTGGCCGGCGGGACCGCACAACTGGTCGCGCCGGCCCTCGCCGCCCTCAGACGTAGCCCTCCTCGCCTCGCCCCTTGAGCTCGTCGACGAGGCTCTTGACGTCCTGCGCCCGGTCGCGCGGGCAGACCAGCACCGCGTCCGGGGTGTCCACCACGATCAGGTCGCGCAGACCGAGCACGGCCACCAACCGACCCGACTGCGGGACGACCACGAGGTTGCTGCTGTCCCGCAGCAGCACGCCCGGCTTGGCCTCCGAGCCGAGCACCACGTTGCCCGCGTCGTCGGCCGACAGCACGTCGCCGAGGGTGTGGAAGTCACCGACGTCGTTCCAACCGAAGTCGCCCGGCACCGTCGCGACCCGACCCGCCGTGGCCGCACCCTCCATCACCGCGTAGTCGACGGAAATCTTCGGCAGGGTCGGCCAGATCGCGCCCAGGACGTCGTCCTGCTCCGGGGTGCCCCAGGCGGCGGCGATCGCGGCGACGCCGGCGTGCAGCGCCGGCTGCTGGCGGGCCAGCTCGGCGAGGAAGACGTCCACCCGCCACACGAACATGCTCGCGTTCCACAGGTGCCGGCCCGAACGGACGTACGCCTCGGCCACCTCGGCGGCCGGCTTCTCCTTGAACTCGGTCACCGGCCGCCACGGCACACCCTCGGTCGGATCGCCGGTCTCCAGGTAGCCGTAGCCGGTCTCCGCACGGGTCGGAGTGATCCCGACGGTCATCAGCATGCCCTGCTGGGCCCCGTGGACCGCCTCCTGGACGGTGCAGACCCAGCTGTCCGGGTCGCGGATCAGGTGGTCGGCCGCGAAGCTGCCCATCACCGCGTTCGGGTCACGTGTCGCGATGACTGCGGCGGCCAACGCGATCGCCGCGCAGGAATCCCGGGGGGAGGGCTCGACCAGGATGTTCTCCTCCGGCAGCACGGCCAGCTGCCGTGCCACCGCCGTGACGTGCGCGGCACCGGTGACCACGAGGATCCGATCCGGTGTGGTCAGCGGTGCGAGCCGTTCGACCGTCGCCTGGAGCAACGAGGCGCTGGTGCCGGTCAGCGGGTGGAGGAACTTGGGATGGCCGGCGCGGGACAGCGGCCACAACCTCGTGCCACTGCCACCTGCCGGAATGACCGCATAAAGCATCCGCACATCATGCCCGACGTACCTGCCCAAAGTGGCACGGGTCACCCGCAGTGGTGGCGGAGGGTCAGGAGCGGGCGCGACTCCACGCGGAGATGTGCACCTCGGCGCTGGACTCCCAGGTGAACTCCTTGGCCCGGTCGAACCCCGCCTTCGCCAGCGACAACCGTCGCTGCTCGTCGTCGAGCAGGGCGGCCAGGTCGATGCCGATCTGCTCCGGGTCCTCCGAGGTGTACGCGACCGCGTCGCCGCCCACCTCGGGCAGCGAGAGCCGGGGCGTGGTCAGCACCGGGGCGGCGCACGCCATCGCCTCCAGGATCGGCAGCCCGAACCCCTCGCCGTAGGACGGGTACGCGGCGACCAGGGCACCGCCGAGGAAACCTGGCAGGTCGCCGTAGCGAAGGTAGCCGGGGCGCAGCAGACGCAGGTGCGACGGCACCTCGGCCACCGCCCGGTCGATGTCCTCGTCGTGCCCCTGCCCACCGGCGATCACCAGGGCCGGCGGGTCGACCCGGTCAGCCACCGCCCGCGCCCACCCACGGATCAGGTTGGGCACGTTCTTCCGCGGCTCCTTGGCACCGAGGAAGGCGACGTAGCTGCTGTTGCCCAGCCCCAGACGCGCTCGCACCCGAGCCTTCTCCTCCTCGGTGGGAGCGTGGAAGGCAGCCTGGTCGACGCCGTGGTAGGCCACGTCGATCCGCGTCGGGTCGGCGTCGAGCAACCGGATCAGCTCGTCGCGGGTGGCCTTGCTGGGCACGATCACCCGGTTAGCGCGGCGCAACGAGGTCTTGATGGCGCTGCGGAAGAACGTGCGGCGCGACTTGTCGTAATGCTCCGGCTCGGTGAAGAACGTCGCATCGTGCACGGTGACCGTGACCGGACATCCGGCCCGCAGCGGGCAGGTGTAGAAGGGCGAGTGCAGCACCTCTGCGCCGACCTGCTGGGCGAGCAGCGGCAGGCCGGTCTGCTCCCAGGCGAGCCGGGCCGGGCGGTGCGCCACGGCGGCCGGAGCCGGGATGATCTCCGCGCCGGGCAGCATGCGGGTGTACCGCTCAAGATCGGTGCGGAGACTGACCACCGCCAGCTCCACCCCCGACCCGCACACCTTGCCGAGGGCACCGAGCAGACCGTCGACGTATCGACCGACACCACCACGGTCGGTGGGGACACTCGTGGCGTCGATGAGCACGCGGGGCGGGCGACCGGCGGTCACGGGGCGACTCCTTGTACTGGCGAGACTGTGGGGAACAACACTCCGGGGGTAAAGCCTACGCCGGGGCGCGGGGCCGACGCTGACTGCGACCCGACGGTACGCCGACTTGTCATCGTCATCGAGTACGGCCCGCAGGGGCGTATCGTTCGCGCCGATGGCCGACAACATTGCCCGGGTGTTCGCTGACGCGATCGCGTCCGACCCGACCCGACCGCTGCTCACCTGGTACGACGACGCCACCGGCGACCGCACCGAACTCTCCGGCGTCACGTTGGCGAACTGGGTGGCGAAGACCGCCAACCTCCTCGTCGACGAGGTCGGCCTCGCGCCGGGCACCCCGGCCGGCGTGGTGCTGCCGCCACACTGGCAGACCGCGGCGGTGCTGCTGGCCTGCTGGTCGGCCAAGCTGAGCGTCGTCGACACGCCGGGCGAGGTGGGGGTGCTCTTCGCTTCCGCCGACCGGTTCGACGAGGCGCAGTCCTGGTCCGCCGACGAGCGGTACGCCCTCGGGTTGGCCCCGCTCGCCGCCCCGCTTCGGCAGGTGCCGCCCGGATTCGCCGACTACGTCGTCGAGGTACGCGGGCACGGTGACCACTTCACGCCGCAGTCCGGCCCTGGCCCCACCGACGCGCACCTGCTGAGCCGCGCCGAGGCCCGCGCCACCGAGTTGGGCATCCTCCCCGGCGCCCGGGTCCTCATCGACGCCGCCCGGCACCCCGACCCGGTCGACTGGCTGCTGGCCCCGCTGACCCGGGCCGCCACAGTGGTCCTCTGTGCCAACCAGGACCCCGCCCGCCTGGCCAACAGGCTGACCACCGAGAAGGTCACCCACTCCCTCCGGTAGTCCGGTCGCCGTGCCCTGCGGAACGCCCGGCGTGGGCACCCCGCGAGTGGGCCAAGTAGGTGCTGAGTCTCCCTTTGCTCTGCACCCGCCGATGCGCCAGCCGCCACCCACCGACCTCCCCTTTGCTCTGCTGCCCCGATGCGTTTGCTCTGCTGCCCCCGATGCGCCAGCCGCGTCCGCCCAAACCGGCCTCCACGGAACCAGTGCGGGACTCCTACTGGCGCATCGGCGGGTGCAGAGCAAAGGGGCAAACAATCCCGCGCGGGGCGGGGCGGGGCGGGCGGGGTGGGGTCGGGCCGATCGCCGCGACGGGCGCGGACGCGGGGAACGTGAACCAGGGGACGCGGCGGACCGGGGGCCCGGACCCAACGGCAGCAGACCCAGGGACGCAGACCAGGCCGCGGGCAGGGACCCGTTCGAGCCCAGCGCGGCAGGTCTCAGACGGGCGTTCCGGCCGGGGGACGGCGTTGGGCCAGGGCGGCGAAGGCGGTCAGGGACTCGGGGTTGGCGAGGGCACCCTTCGCGGCGGCCTGGTCGACCGGGGTGCCGGTGAGGATCTTCTTGACCGGTACCTCCAGCTTCTTCGCCGAGAGGGTGCGGGGCACCGAACGCACCTGGTGGATCTCGTCGGGCACGTGCCGGGGTGAGAGCGCCGTGCGCAGTTCACGGCAGATCTTCGCGCGCATCGGGTCGTCCAGCTCCAGACCCTCGGCCAGCACCACGAAGAGCAGCAGCTCACCGGCGCCGCCCTCGTCGTCCTCAAGGTGCACGACGACCGAGTCGAGGACCTCGTCGAGCCCTTCCACGACCGAGTAGAACTCGGCGGTGCCGAGACGCACCCCACCACGGTTGAGGGTGGCGTCGGAGCGGCCGGTGATCACGCAGCCACCCCGCTCGTTGATGGTGATCCAGTCACCGTGTCGCCAGACGCCCGGGTAGACGTCGAAGTACGCCTCCGCGTAACGGGTGCCGTCCGGGTCGTTCCAGAAGCCGACCGGCATGCTCGGCATCGGTTCGGTGATCACCAGCTCGCCGAGTTGGCCGATGACCGGGGTGCCGTCGGCGGAACGGGCCTCCACCTTGGCGCCCAACGCCCGGCAGGCGATCTCACCGGCGTACACCGGCAGCAGCGGCACCCCGCCGACGAAACCGGTGCACACGTCGGTGCCACCGGAGAGCGACTGGAGTTGGACGTGGTCGCCGACGGTCTCGTACACCCAGCGGAAGCCCTCGGCGGGCAGCGGCGCACCGGTGGAACCCACGCCGCGCAGCGCCGACAGGTCGGCGACCTCCCGGGGGACCAACCCGGCCTTACGGCAGGCCAGCAGGTACGGCGCGGAGGTGCCGAAGTACGTCGTCCCGGTCTCCGCCGCCAACCGCCACAACCCGCCCAGGTCAGGCTCGGCCGGTCGGCCGGGCTCCGCCCGCACCCCCGGGTTGCCGTCGAAGAGCACGATGGCCGCCCCCACCGCCGGGCCGGAGACCAGGAAGTTCCACATCATCCAGCCGGTGGTGGTGAACCAGAAGAACCGGTCGGCCGGGCCCAGATCGTGGTGCAGCGCGAGCATCTTCAGGTGCTCCAGCAGGATGCCGCCGTGGCCGTGCACGATCGGCTTCGGCAGCCCGGTGGTGCCCGACGAGTACAGCACGTAGAGCGGGTGGTCGAACGGCACCGGCGTGAACGTCAACGGCTCGTCGGTGGGTGCGGCCAGCTCGGCCCAGCCCAGCGCGCCCTCGGGTGCGGGGCCCGTCGGGTCGAGATAGCCGATGCTGACGGTGTGGCGCAGCGACGGCAGGGCGGCCCGGATCGCGGCGACCTCGCCACGCCGGTCCACCGGCTTGTCGCCGTACCGGTAGCCGTCCACGGCGACCAGCACCGTCGGTTCGATCTGCTGCCAACGGTCGGTGACGCTACGGGTGCCGAACTCGGGCGCGCAGGACGAGAAGATCGCGCCCAGGCTGGCGGTGGCCAGCAGCAGGACGTACGTCTCGGGGATGTTCGGGGCGTACGCCGCCACCCGGTCACCGGCGGTGACGCCGAGCCGGCGCAGCCCGGCCGACACCCGGCGGACCTGCTCGCGCAACTCGCCAGCGGTAAGCGTGACCGGCGGGCGGGTCTGCCCGTGCGCGATCACCACGGGGTCGTCGTCGGCCCGCCCCGGCATCCGCAGCACGTTCTCCGCGTAGTTGAGCGTGGCGTCGGGGAACCAACGGGCGCCGGGCATCCCCCGCTCGGCGAGGGTGGCGCTCGGCGGTGTGTGCGCGATCACCTCGAAGTGGTCCCAGATCGAGCGCCAGAACCCGTCCAGGTCGGTGGTGGACCAGCGCCACAGCGCGTCGTAGTCGGCGAAGTCCAACCCGCGGTGCTCCCGCAGCCAGCGCAGGTAGGCACCGATCCGGGACCGCTCGCGTACGTCCGCCGGCGGCGTCCACAGCATGTCACCCACTGCTCCACCCTCCCCCTGGCCCGACACGACACTGTGACTGGGCCGTGGCGCCATCTTGCCCTACCTCGAAGCGCCATTCTGCGCACCGGGTAGGCCGACCGACGCGTGCCCGTCCCACACTGCAACCCGCCACCTCATGTGGGTCAGCCGGCGCGGTGGGCCTGGATGGCGCGGCGGCGGGCCAGCCGGTGCGCTCGGCGGATCTCCGCCTCCTTGTACCGGCGCTCGTCCTCCGCCGTCTCGGGCAGCACCGGACGGACCGCCCGCGGCGCCCCACCCACGTCCACGCCGACGAACACCAGGTACGCGGTGGCGACCCGGACCGGCGCGTCCTCGGCCGAGTCCCACCGTTCGGCGACCACCCGCACGCCCACCTCCATGGAGGTCTGGCCGGTCCAGTTCACCTGGGCGTGCGCGTGCACCAGGTCGCCGACCCGGACCGCCTCGGAGAAGACGATCTCGTCGATCGCCGCGGTCACCGCCGTCCCTCCGCTGTGTCGGGCGGCAGCCGCCCCGGCCACGTCGTCGACGAACTTCATCAGAACCCCGCCGTGCACGGTGCCGTACAGGTTGACGTCCACCGCGGTCATGATCTTGCTGAGAGTGACGCGCGAGTACGACGTCGGCTTGCCGGTTGGAGGGGCGGAGAGGTGCTCAGTCATGTCGAAAACGGTACGGTGCGCGGATGCGACATCTCTGGAGCTTCCTCGCCGGGCTGGTGGTGGCGCCCATCACCTGGGTGCTGGTCACACTGGGGCAGGACGGGTCGAGCCGGACGGTCGACCGCTGGGTGGAGATCGGCACGTTCAACACCGCCAACCTGATCGAGCCGGCCGTGTACCTCGGTGTCGGCGGTGTCCTGCTGGGCCTGCTCGGCACGCTGCGCTTCTCGCCACTGGGCCCGTTGGTGGCCGGTGCGCTGCTGGTCACCCCGTACATCGGGATGTTCGTGGCGCCCTTCTCGGTGCGCGACGCCATCCCCCACGAGTGGAAGGTGTTCGGCGATCCGCTGCCACTGCGACTGCCCGTGGAGAACGGCACGCTCTTCCTGCTCGGCCTGCTGCTGCTGATGGCGACCTTCAGTCAACAGCGTTGGCGGCAGTGGCCGAGCCCGGCGACCGAACCGGCCACGGCACCCGCCCCGGGGTCGGACCGAGGCCCCCGCGACGACGACTTCGCGTTGACCGACTGGACGCCTCCCGCGCCCACGGAGCGTGACACCGCGCCCCTCACTCTGGGTTACCCGGCCGACTCGACACCGACCGAGCCGCTGCCCCGCCGGGTGGGTGGCGAATCACCCTGGTCCGCCCCACCGCGTGGCCAACCGCGCCCCGAGGACACCACCGAGATCCGCTGATCGCCGGGGCGGGCCGGGTTACCGGCCCGCCCTCCGTCTCTTGCGGGCTAGTGCAGCGCGATCGCCAGGTCCGGGTCGACTGTGCCGAGGCCGGCGCGGGGCACGACGAGGAGCATGACGATCAGCGCGGCGGCCATGCCGCCCGCGATGACTATCGCCATCGGTACGCTCCCGGTGCCGAACAGACCGGCCAGTGGCGCCGACAACGCACCGATGCCGAACTGCACCGCGCCGAGCAGCGCTGCGGCGGTGCCGGCGGCCTCGCTGTGCCGGCTCATGGCCAGTGCCGGCGCGTTCGGCAGGGCGAGACCGGCGGCGGCCAGGACCAGCCACAGTGACGCGAGCAGGGTGCCCAGGCCACCGATGCCGGTCGCCGCGAACATGACCAGCAGCAGTCCGGCTGCCGTTCCGGCGATCAGGGCGCTCACCAGGATCTGCTGCGGGGTGTAGCGGCGCAGCAGCCGCACGTTGAACTGGGTGGCCCCGATCAGGCCCACCGCGCCGGCCCCGAAGGCGATGCCGAACTGCTGCTCGTCGAGGCCGTACTCCTGCTGGAGCACGAACGACGAACCCGAGACGTACGCGAACAGGGCGGCCATCGCCAGCCCGGCGACCAGCACCAGGCCGACGAACGCCCGGTCGTTGAGCAGCCCCCGATAGTCGCGGAGGGTGGCGCTCACCCCGCCGTGCCGCCGACGCGCCATCGGAAGGGTCTCCGGGAGCCGGAACGCGGCCACGACGATCAGCAGCGCGCCCAGCACCGCCAGCGCCGCGAAGACGCCCCTCCAGTCGGTCCAGCTCAGCAGGCCGCTGCCGAGCGTCGGCGCGAGGATGGGCGCCAGGCCCATGACGAGCATCAGCCGGGAGAAGATCCGGGCGAAGGAGGCACCGCTGAACAGGTCGCGGACCACTGCCGTCGCGACCACGGTGGCGGCGGCGACGCCGAGCCCCTGGAGTACGCGCAGCCCGCCGAGGACCTCGATGTTGGGTGCGAAGACGCACAACACGGATGCCACGATGTGCGCGGCCAGACCGGCCAGCAGCGGCACCCGCCGCCCGACCACATCGGAGAGCGGCCCGATCAGCAACTGGCCCAACGCGAGACCGACAAGCGTGCCGGTCAGCGTCAACTGCACAGCGGTCTCGGTGGTCTGCAGGCCCGCCGTGATGGCGGGTAGCGCGGGCAGGTACATGTCGATGGTCAGCGGCCCGATCGCGATCAGGGCGCCCAGCACCAGGACGAGCTGCGCCCGCTGACGATTGGTCATCAGGTCGCCGGGCAGCACCTCGTGCGCGACGGCGGATTCGTGTCCGGTCTTGTCCACCAACTGCTTCATCATCTCGATCTCTCTGCGGAAGCTGGTGCGTCGTCACGAGCGGCGGCGCGGGCGTCACCGGCGCCGCGCGGACGCGGCGTCCCGGTGTGGGGTGCCGGCGGTGGGCAGCGAAAATGTGACGAGGCAGGGGTCGTGGCGGGGTGGCCGGGTGGCGCGATGATCCGAGGGTGATTCTCTCGGTCGGCAACACCCCGGCGGCGTGTGACGTTCCCGATGTGTGGGGAGTCACCCCACCCCGTCCGCCGTGCGACTCGCCTGCCGGACCATGCCGGGTCGGGGCGGGCCGGGTGACCGGCCCTAACTCCCCGCCGCGAGGGTGGCCCGGACGGTGCCCAGCAGGGCGTCCCGGGCCGTCATCGGAAAGAAGTGCCCGCCCGGCAGCACGTGCAGGGTGGACCCGGCCGACGTGTGCTCCCGCCACGGCGCGACCCGATCCGGCGGCACCTCCCGGTCCCGGTCACCCGCGAAGGCGACGATCGGGCAGCTCAGCGGCGGCTCCGGCCGGTACTCGTAGGTCTCGCAGACCGCGAAGTCGGCGCGGATGGCGGGCAGGAGCAGGTCGAGCAGTTCGGGTTCGGCAAGGATCTCCTCGTCCAAGCCGCCCAGCTCACGCAGCCGTTCGACGACCACCGCGTCCGGTTGGTCGTGGATGTTCGGCGAGGTACGCCGCAGCCCCGGTGCGAGGGCACCGGCGGCGAAGAGGACCCGGGGCGGCGGCACCGCGCGGCGACGCAGTTCGCGGGCCAGCTCGAAGGAGACCAACGCCCCCATACTGTGCCCGAACAGGGCGTAGGGCACCCCCAGCTCGGGGGCCAACGCCGGGGCGAGGGCCTCCACCAGCTGCCGCACCCCGGTGTACGCCGGCTCACGCCAGCGGGACTGCCGCCCGGGCAGCTCGACCGGGCAGACCTCGACATCGTCGCCGAGCAGCTCCTGCCACCCGTGGTACGCCGAGGACCCACCACCGGCGTACGGCAGGCAGATCAGTCGGACGGCGGGGGTGACGCGGCGGCGCGGCCCGGCGGCCAGCCAGCCCTGGGCGCGGGCGGGCGCGTGGGTGGTGAGGCGGTTCACGGGACGGCTCTCCTAGTACGTCGGCTCGTCGGCCAGCAGGGCACTGGCCTCCTCGTCTGACATCTCCTCCAGCTCACTGAGCAGGTGGTCCTCGATGGCGAACGCGGCGGCCTCCAGGGTGGGACTGTCGAACAGCACCCGGATCGGCACCTGCACGTCGAACGCCTTGCGCAGGTGCACCACGGCCCGCATCGCCAGCAGCGAGTCACCGCCGAGGGCGAAGAAGTTGTCGTGCACGCCGATCCGGTCGACCCGCAGGATGCCGGCCCAGACCTCGGCGATGGTCTCCTCCAGGGCGGAGCGGGGTGCCACGTACGGCACGTCGTCCGCCTCGACCGCGTCGGCCAACTCCACCAGTGGTCGCCTGTCGACCTTCCCGTTGGCGGTGAGCGGCAGCTCGTCGATCTCGTGGAACGCCGCCGGCACCATGTACCCCGGCAGTTTGCCCGCGAGGAAGTCGCGCACGTCCGTCGGCACGGCACCGGCGACCCGGGGGACGACGAAGGCGACGAGACGCTTCGCGCCACGCGGCTCGCCCTGCGCCACCACCACCGCGCCGCGCACCTCGGGGTGCTGGGCGAGGGCGGTCTCGATCTCGCCCAGCTCGATGCGGTAACCCTGCACCTTGACCTGGAAGTCCTCCCGGCCCAGGAACTCGATCTCCCCGCTCGGCAGGAACCGGCCGAGGTCACCGGTGCGGTACAGACGGGTTCCGGTGGTCGGGTCCACGACGAAGCTCGCCGCCGTCCGCGCCTCGTCGTGCAGGTAGCCGCGGGCCAGGCCGACACCACCGATGTGCAGGTGCCCGGGGACCCCGGTGGGTCGGGGGCGCAACGCGTCGTCGAGGACGTGGAAGGTCTGGTTCACCATGGGCCGCCCGTACGGGATGCTCGTCCACTGCGCCGGGACCGCCCCGATCGGGTAGAGGATGGACCAGATCGACGCCTCCGTCGCGCCACCGAGGCTGACCACCTCGGGCCCGTCGAGCGTCTGCCGGATCCGGTCCGGCAGGGCGACCGGGATCCAGTCACCGCTGAGCATGACCAGTCGCAGGCCGCCGGTGGCCTCCCGGACCGTGAGGTGCTCGACGAACAGCTCCATGAGGGCCGGCACCGAGTTCCAGATCGTCACGTTGGCCTTGGTGAGCAGGTCGAGCCAGGCGGCCGGATCCCGGTGTGCCGCCGCCTCCGGGAGCACCACCGCGCCGCCGACGGCGAGCGGACCGAAGACGTCGTACACGGACAGGTCGAAGCTCAGCGACGACAGCGCCAGGACCCGGTCGTCCTCGCCCACCCGGAAGCGCTCGTTGATGTCGACCACGGTGTTCAACGCACCCTCGTGTTCGATCATCACGCCCTTGGGCAGGCCGGTGGACCCAGAGGTGAAGATGACGTACGCGAGGTTGTGGGGCGTGGTGTCGATCGCCGGCAACACACCCGCCGGGAGGACCCGCAGCTCGTCCACCCGCAACACCTCGACGTCGCCGAACCGGTGCGCCCCGGGGCCGGCCACGCGCCCCTGGGTCAGCACCACACGCACCCGGCCGTGCGTCAGCAGGAAACGCACCCGCTCGTCCGGCAGGTCCGGGTCGATCGGCAGGTACGCGGCCCCGGCGGCGAGCACACCGAGGACGGCGGCGCACTGCTCCCAGCCCTTGTCCATCACCACCGCGACGAGGTCGTCGGGGCGTACCCGCAAACCGACGAGGTGGGCGGCGATCGTGCGGGCGCGGTCCGCCAGCTCCCCGTAGGTGAGCGTGCGGGTCGGCGTGATCACGGCCGGGCGCTCGGGCACCCGGGCGGCGGTGGCGAAGAACGGCTCGTGCAGCAGGCCCACCGGCAACGGCGCCTCGGTGCGGTTGTACGCCGCCTGGGCGGCCAGCTCCGCGTGGGGCACCAGCGACGGCACCGGGTCGGCCCAGTGCGCCTCGTCGACGGCGAGCCAGTGCAGCACCGACAGCGTCGCCGCGTGCATGGCAGCGACCATGCCCTCGGGGAAGAGACCCTCGACGGCGTCGATGTCCAGCACCAGGGCACCGTCCATCTCGTACACCTGGGTGTCGATCCAGATCTGCGGTGTCTGCGAGATGGAGTAGACCACCTCGCCGATCTGCGGGTGCCCGCCGATGCCCTGGAACAGGCTGGTGAACACGACGGGCATGACGGCGGCGGCGTCACCGCGTACCCGCTTCAGCTCCCGCGCGACCCGCACACCGCTGAACAGTCCGTGGTCGAGGTCGGCGAGGAGTTGGTCCCGGATCGTCCGGGCGCGGGTCTCGAACGACGCCGCACCGCCCGCGTCGATCTCCAACAGCGTCACCGAGGTGAAGTCGCCCAGGATCGCGTCGACCTGCGGGTGCAGCGGCAACCGGTGCGCCATCGGCAGGTTGAGGCTGAACCGCTGGTTCTTCGACCAGGTGGCGACCACCTCGCCGTACGCGGCCAGCAGAAGCGCGGTCGGAGTGAGGCCGCGCCGGGACGCGGCGGCCTTGACGACGTCCCACTCGTCCGCCGGCACCTGCCCGGTGAGCCGGGCGAAGCGGGGCGCGGCGATGGTGTGCGGGTCGGCCGCCAGCGGCAACTCCGGGGCGAGGGCCAGTGTCGGCACCCGCTCCTGCCAGTACGCGGCGGCGCGCTGGTACCGCTCGGTCGACTCCGCGGCCCGCGCGGCGAGCACGTAGTCGCGGAAGCTCAACTCCAGCTCGGGCAGGGTCGCGTCCGGCTCGTGGTAGAGCAGGGTCAACTCACGCATCACGATGCTCGACGCCCAGGCGTCGGTGATCAGGCCGTCGATGCTGTAGTGCACCCGCCCCCGACCCTCGTCGAGCAGTGTGGCGCGCAGTTCGAACAGCGGCCACCGGTCCGGCACGAACACCTGGTGCGACATGGCGGCGCGGGTCCGCTCGAAGCTCGCGTCCACCTCGGCGGCCGGGCGACCCCGCATGTCCTCGGTGACGACGACGTAGTCCGGCACCTCGTCGAGGACCTGCTGCTCGCCGTGCGGCAGCACGACGGTACGCAGCGACCCGTGCCGCCGGATCAGCCGGCGCAGCGCCCGCTGCAACCGCGACACGTCCAGCTCGGGGACGTCGAACTCCTCGTAGCCGTGCATGCCGACGTTGCCCAGCTCGAACACGCCGGTGCGGCCGATCCAGTACGCCTGCTGCACATCGGTCAGCGGGAACGGCAGGTGCGCCGACGCCGGGTCCGGCACGACGGCCGGCAACGACTCGGGGCCGCTGACACCGGCCTCGGCGCGGGCCGCGCGTACCGCCGCGGCGAGACCACGGACCGTCGGGTCGGCGACAAAGGCGCGCAGCGGGACGTCCGCCCCGCACGCCCGGCCGACCTGGGCGACGAGCTGAGCGGCGAGCAGGGAGTGCCCACCCAGCTCGAAGAAGCCAACGGTGGGCGCGACGTCCCGTTCGCCGAGCAGGTCGGCGAAGATCGCCGCCACCTCGCGCTCGGTGGGGTCCTCGACCGCGTGGACCTCGGCAGGGTCCTCCGCCGCGCCGCCCTCGGTCTCGTCGAGCACGGTGACCACCACGTACCCGGTGGAGGTCGCCGCGCCCACCACCCGGGCGGCTGTCCGTTCCACGGCCGACAGGTCCGCCACCGGCCACCCGTAGGTCACCCACTCCGCGTCGGACTCCCGGCCGAGCGCCGCCGCCTGCGCGACGAGGTGGCCGGCGAGCGGGTTGTCCGGCGTACCGCCGAGCAGGTGCACCTCGACGGTGGTGACCGGCTCCCGCGCGCCGACGCCCACCGCGGCCAGCGTGGCCAGGGCCTCGTCGGCGGACGTGCGGGCGTCCACCGGCACCAGCACGGTCACCGGACCGGGCTGACCGGCACCCCCCGGGTCGTCGACGCTCGCACCGGCGGTGGTGAGGGCCCGCCGGAACGCGGCACCGACCACCGTGTCGCCGGCGAGCCGGTATCGGGCGCCGGGGTGCCGCTCGGGGGCGGCAGCCGGAGCCGCGGTGACGTGCGGCAGGAAGCGGTGCCCGCCACGCAGGGCCACCACCGGCTCGGGGTGCGCGCACCTGACCTCTCGGACCACCGAGGCGGCGAGGCGGCGGGCGGCCACCGGCGTCGTGGCCGGGAGCACGTCGAGCAGTGTCCGGGTGCCGGACGCGCCGCCGGTCGCCCAACCGGCGAGCACGCCGCGCGACGGCACCAGCGTCTCGGTGCCGGTCACGTCGAGCGCGCCGTCGGTGACGACGACCACCCGGGCGTACGCATCGCCGCGCCTGCTGAGCGCGTCGCCCAGGGCCGCGAGCGTGGGTGCCGGGTCGCCCGGTGCAACCGCCAGCAGCACCCCGTCGACCCGCTCCTGCGGTGACAGCGACGTGCGGAGCGCGCCGGTGGCCGGATCGAGGTCAGCGGCGACCACCCGGGCCCCCGCCGCGCGTAGCTCGTCGACGACGCCGTCCGGCAGACCGGCGTCGACGGCCAGCCAGGCACCACTCCCGGTCGTCGCCGGCCCGGCACCGCCGGCCCGGCGGTAGCCGCGCACGACGAGCCCGTCGGCACCCGCCCGGCTCGTCACCGCGTCGCGGGGAGGATCGACCCAGCAGCGTTCCCGCTCGAACGGGTAGGCCGGCAGGACCGTCCGCCGGGGCGGCACGTCACCGTGCAGCGCCTCCCACCCGATCGCGACGCCCATCCGCCACAGCGCACCGGCGGCGGCGAGAAGCTCCGACTCGGCGTCGGTGTCCCGACCCGCCGACGGCAGCGACGCCACCGCGCGGGCGGCCGACCCACCGGCGAGGCGGGTCAACACCCGCCCGGGGCCGACCTCCAGCACCACGGCGTCGGCGTCGGCGTCGCGCAGCGCCGCCAGGCCGTCGCCGAAGCGGACGGTCGACCGCAGTTGCCGCGACCAGTACGCGGGGCTGGTGGCCGACTCGGCGGTGATCCAGGTACCTGTCACGTTCGACACGAAGGGGATCTCCGGCGCCGAGCGCGGCACCTGGGCCACCTCCGCCTCGAACGCCGACGCGGCGGCGGCCATGGCCCGGGAGTGGAACGCGTGCGAGGTGGCCAGCCGGGTCGAGGCCACCCCCCGCTCGCGCAGCCGGGCCTCGAGAGCCGCCACGGCCTCGGGCAGCCCGGAGACGGTGCACTGTCGGGGGCCGTTGACGGCGGCGAGGTCCAGCACATCGTCGAGCAGCGGCAGCAGCTCGGCCTCGGCCAGCGGCACCGCGAGCATCACGCCCGGCTCCGCCGCCTGCATGAGCCGACCGCGTGCCGCGACCAGGCGCACCGAGTCGGGCAGTACGAACACCCCGGCCAGGCAGGCGGCCACCAGCTCACCCACGCTGTGCCCGAGCAGCCCCGCCGGTCGTACGCCCCAGTGCTCCCAGAGCTTGGCCAGCGCGTACTCGACGACGAACAGCGCCGGCTGCGCGTACCCGGTCTGCTGGAGCTGTTCGGCGGCGGTCTCCCGCTGGTCGGCGGCGGGGAACAGCAGGTCCCGGATGTCCGTGTCGAGCAACGGCGTCAGCAGGTCCGCGGCCCGGTCCACCTCGGAGCGGAACACCGGCTCAGCGACGTAGAGGGCGTGCGCCATGCCGGTACGCTGCGCGCCCTGCCCGGGGAAGGTGAACAGCACCGCGCGGTCGGTGGCGGTCTCGGCCGGCGGGGTCGCCGGTCGCCGCAACGCCTCGACCACCTCGGCGGAGCTGCCGCCGACGACCGCCCGGCGGTACGGCAGGGTCCGCCGGCCGCGTTGCAGGGTGTACGCCACCTCGGCCAGCGGCGTGTCCGGGTGGGCGCTCAGGTGCGCGGCGAGTCGCTCGGCAGCCGCGTCGAGGGCGGTGGGTGTGGCGGCGGACAGGGGCAGCACGTGCCGCCGGCGGCTCTCCTGGCCTGCCGCGCGGGGCGGGGCCTCCTCCACGACGACGTGCGCGTTGGTGCCGCCGATGCCGAACGAGCTGACCCCGGCACGGCGCACCGCGCCCGGCCACGGGGTGCGGGCCGCGACGACGTGGAAGGGACTCGCGTCCAGACCCAGCTCGGGGTTGGCGGTGCGGAAGTGCAGCGACGGTGGGATCTCGCCGGCCCGGAGCGCCAGCACCGTCTTGATCAGACCGACGACACCGGCGGCGGTGTCGAGGTGCCCGACGTTCGTCTTGACCGAGCCGAGCCCGATGCGGCCCGGCGGCAGGTCACCGAAGGCGCTCGTCAGCGCGGCCACCTCGATCGGGTCACCGAGCGGGGTGCCGGTGCCGTGCGCCTCGACGTAACCGATCGTGCCGGGGTCGACCCCGGCGACGGCGAGCGCCTCGGCGATGACGTCGGCCTGCCCGTCCACGCTCGGGGCGGTGAAGCCGACCTTGCGGTCGCCGTCGTTGTTCACGGCCGAGCCTCGGATCACGGCGTGCACCAGGTCGCCGTCCGTCATCGCGTCGGCGAGCCGCTTGAGCACGACGACGCCGGCGCCGCTGCCGGCCACCGCGCCGGTCGCCTCGGCGTCGAACGCCCGGCAGTGGCCGTCGGCGGAGAGGATGCCGCCCTGGGTGTGCCGGTAGCCACGGCGGCGGGCGATGACCGTCGCGCCGCCGGCCAGCGCGACGTCGCACTCGCCGGCCAGCAGCGCCTGCGCAGCCATGTGCACGGCGACCAGGGAGGTGGAGCAGCCGGTCTGCACGCTGATGCTGGGGCCCCGCAGGTTGACCTTGTACGACACCCGGGTCGGCAGGAAGTCCTTGTCGTTGCCGATGGAGGTCTGGAACGTCCCGACCCGGGCCACCAGGTCCGCGTTGGGCAGCAGATTGTGCAGCAGGTACGAGCTCTCCCCCACCCCGGCGTAGACACCTGTCACCGGTGTCGTGGAGTCGAACGGGTGACCGGCGTGCTCCAACGCCTCCCAGGCGCACTCCAGGAAGATCCGGTGCTGCGGGTCGAGCAGCTGCGCCTCACGGGCCGAGAACCCGAAGAAGCGGGCGTCGAAGCCGGCCGGGTCGTCGAGGACACCGAGGGCACGGACGTAGTCGGGGTGGTTGAACTCCTCCGGTGCGACGCCGTCGGCGATCAGGTCGGCGTCGTCGAGGGTGGTGAGCGATTCGACCCCGTCGCGCAGGTTGCTCCAGAAGGCGTCGAGGGTGGCGGCCCCGGGAACCCGGAGCGCCATTCCGACGACGGCGATGGCGGTGTCGGGCAGCGTACGTTCCTCGGTCATCATGCGTCCCCCCTGTCGTGATGCCGGCCCGGCCGACGTCGCGGTGTGCGCGCCCGTTGGTTGGCGGCGCGTGTCTCGGCGCGGTGGTGCGCGGCGGACATCGCCGGCGTCCGGTCCCCGGACGCCAGGTGCCGGGCGAGTGCCCGCACTGTGGGGTGGCGGAACAACTCCACCACCGGCACGGTGCGACCCAGCCGCTCGGACAGGTGCGTCTGCACCCGCATCACGAGCAGCGAGTGCCCACCGATGTCGAAGAAGTTGTCGTCGACGCCCACCTCGTCGACCACCAGCACGTCGCGCCAGATCGCCGCCACCGCGCGCTCCAACTCGCTGCCGGGCACACCCACCCCGGCAGGGGTCGGGGCGGCGGGCGGCGCGAGGGAGGCCCGGTCGACCTTGCCGCGCTCGCTGCGGGGCAGCCGGTCCAGCGTGACGATCGTGGCCGGCACCATGTACCCGGGCAGCCGGTCGGCCAGGTGCGCGCGCAGCAGCGCCACGTCCACGTCGCCGGGCGTCACGTAACCGACCAGCGTTGGTCGGCCCGGCACGTCCTCGCGCAGCACCGCCGCCGCCTCCCCCACCGTGGGGTGGGCACCGAGCGCCGCCTCGATCTCGCCCAGCTCGATCCGGAAGCCGCGCACCTTGACCTGGTCGTCCTCCCGGCCGAGGAACTCGAGCACCCCGGCGACACCGAGGCGGACCCGGTCCCGGGTGCCGTACATGCGGTCGCCGGGCGGGCCCCACGGGTCGGGCAGGAAGCTGACGGCGGTGCGGGCCGGGTCCCCGACGTAGCCCTGCGCCACCCCGGGTCCGCCGAGCCACAGGTCCCCCGGGACCCCGCGCGGCACCGGCCGCAGTCCACGATCGAGGACGTACGCCCGCACGCCCGGCAGCGGCAGTCCCACCGGAACGCTGCCGGTGACCGGCTCCCGGTCGCCGCCCGGCTCGTGCACGGTGGCGGTGATGGTGGCCTCGGTCGGGCCGTACGCGTTGAGCCAGCGCACCTCGGGCGCTGCGGCGCGCCACTGGGCGAGCCGTCCCGCGTCGACCCGCTCGCTGCCGACCACGACGAGGCGCAGGTCCGGACAGGAGGCGGGCGGGTGGCGGTCCAGCGCCGCCACCCACTCGTGCCAGTACGAGGCCGGCAGGTTGAGCACGGTGAGTCGTTCCCGGCGGGCCAGCGCGGTCAACTCGTCGAGACCGGGCACCGGCCCGGCCGGCGGCAACACCACGGCCCCGCCCCGGATCAGCGTCCCGAACAACTCCTCGGCGGCCACGTCGAAGCCGAGCGCGGCGAACTGGAGCACCCGGTCGGCGTGGGTGAGCGCGTAGTGCCCGGCCACCGCCTCCAGGGTGTGCACCAGGTTGGCGTGACTGACGCGGACGCCCTTGGGTTGCCCGGTGGTGCCCGAGGTGTAGAGCACGTACGCCGTCGCCGACGGGTGCACCGGCGGGCCGGCGGCGGCCGGGGCGGCGAGCAACGCGTCCTCGATCGCGACGAAGGGCAGGTCGACGGCGGGCGGGCAGGTCTCGCGGGAGCCGAGCAGCAGCACCGCCGACGAGTCGGCGAGGACGTGCGCCAACCGCCTCGGCGGGATCGCCGGGTCCAGTGGCACGTACGCGGCCCCGGCGCGCAGGACGCCGAGCAGCGCCGCCGGCCAGTCGGGGCTGCGCTCCAGCAGGACGGCGACGGTGTCACCGGGGCGTACGCCCCGGGCGGTCAGGTGGGCGTGCACCGCGGCGGCACGGCTGTCCAGCTCCGCGTGGCTGACCTGCCGGTCGCCCTGCACCAGCGCCGGGCGCTGCGGCCAGCGGGCCGCGGCGGCGGCGACCAGGCCGTGCAGAGTCGACGCGGTCGGCGCGCCGGTCGACCCGCCGACCGGCGGGACCGGCTCGGGGCCGGGCAGCAGGTCCAGGGTGGACACCGGGGCGTCCGGGGCGCTCAGCGCCGACTCCAGCAGGGTCCGGTAACTGTGCGCCAGCCGCTCGGCGGTGTCCCTGTCGAACAGGTCGACGTCGTACTCCACGGTGCCGCGCAGCTCGCCCGTGGCGCTGGGCACCTCGTCCCAGGCCACCGTGAGGTCGAACTTCGCCACCCGGCCGGGTGGCTCGGTCACCCCGACCGACAGACCGGGTACCGCATCGGTCCGCTCGGGCAGGTTCTGTGCCGACAGCATGACCTGGAACAGCGGGGTACGACTGGGGTCCCGTGGTGGCCGGACCGCCTCGACGACCTGCTCGAACGGGACGTCCTGGTGCTCGTACGCGCCGAGCACCGCGTCCCGCGCCCGGGCCAGCACGTCGACGAAGGTCTCGGTGTCCTGCCAACGGGTCCGCAGCACGACGGTGTTGACGAAGAAACCCACCAGGTCGTCGAACTCGGAGCGGGTGCGCCCGGACACCGGGCTGCCGACACTGACGTCGCGGACGTCCGCGTACCGGCCCAGCACCAGCTGGAACGCGGCGAGCAGCACCATGAACCGGGTGACGCCGTGCCGCCGTCCCACCGCGTCGAGGCGTTCGACCAGGGCGGCGGGCAGCCGTACGTCGAACGTCTCCCCCCGGTGTCGGGCGGTGGCCGGGCGGGGACGGTCGGTCGGGAGGTCCAGTGCCGTGGGCGCACCCGCGAGCTGGTCAACCCAGTACGCGAGCTGGGTCGTCCGCGCGTCGCCGGCCAGCAGCGCGCGCTGCCACAGGGTGTAGTCGACGTACTCGACGGTGAGCGGGGCCGGGGCGGGCGTGCCGATGGTCCGGGCGGCGTAGAACGCGCCGAGGTCACGGATCAGCACGCCGATCGACCAGCCGTCACAGACCGCGTGGTGCAACGTCATCAGGAGCATCGCGTGCTCGTCGGTCAGCCGGACCAGGTGCCAGCGGGCCAGCGGCCCGGTGGCGAGGTCGAAGGGTCGGGCGGCGGCGTGGCGCAGGAGGGCGTCGGCCTGCTCGTCACGGTCGGCCCGGTCGCGCAGGTCGTCCACTGTGAGCACGACCGCTGGCTCGTCGTCCACCACCTGCCGGGGCTCGCCGTCGATCGTCACCAGCCGGGTCCGCAGCGCCGCGTGCCGCGTCACCAGCCCCCGCAGGCCGGCGTCGAGGGCGTCGACGTCGAGCGGGCCGTCCACGGTGAGCACGAGCGGCACCGAGTAGACCGCCTGACCGGCGTCGAGCCGGTCGAGGAACCACAGCCGCTGCTGGGCGTACGACAGGGGGTGCGGCCCGGGGCCGGCAGCCGGCACCGGCGGGCGGGCGTCGTCCGGGCCGGCGTCGGCGACGCGTGCCGCGAGCGCGGCGACGGTGGGCGCCTCGAAGGCGGCGCGGACGCCCAGCCGCACACCGGCCGTGGCGGCGATCCGCGCCACCATCTGCGCCGCGAGCAGCGAGTGGCCGCCGAGGGCGAAGAAGTCGTCGGCGGCCGACACCACCGGCACACCGAGCAGGTCCTGCCACGTCCGTGCGACCAGTTCCTCGATCGGGCCGCTGGGCGGCACGCCGTCGGCGGCCCGGACGCCGTGGTGCGCGTCGGGCGCGGGCAGCGCTCGGCGGTCCACCTTGCCGTTCGGGGTGACCGGCAACGCCGCCAGCGGCACGTACCAGGTCGGCACCATCGCCTCGGGCAGCCGGGCGGCGAGGTGGGCGCGCAGCTCACCCGCCGGGACCGGGGCGTCGTCCGGGACGACGTAGGCGACGAGCCGACGTTCGTCGCCGTCGCCGTGCACCGTGACGGCGGCGGCCCGGACGCCCGGGCAGGTGGTGAGGGTGCTGGCGATCTCGTCCGGCTCGATCCGGACACCGCGGATCTTGACCTGCTGGTCGGCCCGGCCCAGGCACTCCAGTTGACCGTCCTCGCGCCACCGCACCACGTCACCCGTGCGGTAGACCCGGGCGCCGGGCTCGAAGGGGCTCGGCACGAACCGCTCGGCGGTCAGGTCGGGCCGGCCGACGTACCCGTGCGCGAGACCGGCGCCGCCGATGAACAGCTCCCCCGGAGCGCCGATGCCGGTCAGCCGGCCGTGGTCGTCGAGGACGTAGAGCAGCTCCCCACCGATCGGTCGGCCGATCGGGGTCCGCGCCGCGTCGCCGGGCAGGTCGGTCACGTCCCAGGTGCTGGAGAACGTGGTGCACTCGGTCGGGCCGTACCCGTTGACGAGGCGCAAGCCCGGCAGGGCGGCGGCCAGCGTGGCGACCCGGCGGGCGTCGGCCGGCTCGCCGCCGAAGTAGAGGGCGCGCAGCGGGGCGAACATCGCCGGGTCGGCGTCCACGCACCTGTGGAACAGGGCGGTGGTGAGCATCAGCACCGTGACGCCGTGCTCGGCGAGTCGATGACCCAGCCGGGACGGCGTGAGCACGTCGTCCTTGGGGATGCCCACCAGGCGCGCGCCGTTGAGCAGCGCACCCCACACCTCGAAGCTCGCCGCGTCGAACGACACGTTGGCCGCCTGGGCGACCGCGTCGGCGGGCCCGACGGGGAAGTAGTCGGCGCGGTGGACCAGCCGGACGATCCCGCCGTGGGTGGTCTCGACCCCCTTCGGCCGCCCTGTCGACCCGGAGGTGTAGAGGACGCAGGCCCGCTGGTTCGGGTACGTCGGCGGCCACGTCGGCGCGGACCGTCCCGCGGGCAGCACCAGCCGGTCGAGCCGCAGCACTGGCAGGTCGTCGACGACGGCCACCGAACCGTCGGCGAGCAGCAGCCGCGCCCCGCTGTCGCGCAGCATGAACTCCCGCCGCGCCTCGGGGTAGGACGGGTCCAGGGGCAGGTACGCCGCCCCGGTGGCGAGCACCGCGAGCATCGCCACGACGAGCTGCGCGGACGAGCCCATCGCCAGGCCGACGACACTGCCCGGGGTGACCCCGTGTCCGGTCAGGACGGTCGCCAGGGCGTCCGCCCTGGCGCGCACCTCGGCGTACGTGAGGGTGGTGCCGTCGTACTCCAGAGCGACGGCGTCCGGCGTCGCCCCGGCCTGGCTGAGGAACGCCGCCGGCACGCTCGGCGGACCTGCCGTACCACCGCCGGTGCCCCACCGGGCGATCAGCTCGCGCTCCTGCGCCGACGTGTGCACCAGGGTGGAGATCGGCGCCTCGGTGTCGGTCAGGGCGTTGTCGAGCAACGTCAGGTAGTGGTCGGCGAACCGGCGCATCGTCGCGCTGTCGAACAGGTCCGGGTCGTAGGCGAGGACGCCGGACGCCCCGTCGGGCCCCGGCTCGTCCCAGAGCACGCTCAGGTCGGGCGGCACCGCCTCGCTGGTGGCGGGGGCCGCTCCCACCCCCAGCACGACCGGGCAGAGCGCGGCACGACTCGGGTCGTGGGGCAGGCCGAGCGCCTCGGCCACCCGGTGCAGCGGGACGCCGGTGTACGGCGAGGCCGCCCGCAACCCGGCGTCGACCCGCGCGAACAGGTCGGCGGCCGACGGGTCGTCGTCCCACCTGCCGCGCAACGGCACCAGGTCGCCGTCCAGCGGCGTCGCGGTGGCCAGGTCCCGGGTGCCGGCGTGCCGGCCCAGCACCACCTGTCCCACGGCGAGCAACGGCACGGAGGGTGCGACGCCCACCGCCGCGCTCACCGCGTGCAGCCGTCGGGTGGTGTCCGGGCCGACGGTGAGCGTCACCCGGTCGGTGTGCTGGCGGCGACGGGCCGGGCGGACCCGGTCGGTGACCAGGTCCAGGGTGGGTACGCCGGCCAGCCCGGCCCGCCAGTGGGCGAGCGCGTCCGCCTCCGCGGCCATCGCACGCGACCCGGTCACTGCACCGGCTCCCCGAGACTCGACTGGCCGGCGCGCTGCCCGACCGGGTTCGTCGCCCCGGCCAGCACCCCGGCCGGATCGCTGTCGATCACCCGGGCCACCAGCCCACCATCGAGCGTCACCACCCGGTCGGCGCCGGCCAGGGTCTCCCGGCGGTGGGCGATGGTGAGCACCGTCGCGTCGGCGAGGTCCACCGCCAGCAGCCGCTGGATGCGGGCGTCGGTCTCGGCGTCGAGGCTCGACGTGGCCTCGTCGATGAGGACCAGCTTCGCGTCCCGCAGCAACGCCCGGGCCAGGCAGAGCAGCTGTCGTTCACCGGCGCTGAGCTGTCCGCCGCCGGCGGACAGGACAGCGTCGAGACCGCCACCGCCCACGCCGAGAAGCCGGTCGGCGAGACCTACCTTGGTGAGGACGGCGGCGACCTCGGCGTCGGGGTACGCACCGGTCGGGTCGATGTTGTCCCGCAGGGTGCCGGGCAGCAGCACCGGATCCTGCGGTACCACCTCGACGGCGGCCCGCAGGTCGGCCAGCCGCAGCGTGGCGGTGTCCACCCCGTCGATGAGGATGCGCCCCTGCTCGGCTGGCACGAACCGCAGCAGCGCGGTGAACAGGCTGGACTTGCCGCTGCCGGTCCGGCCGACGATGCCGATCTTGCCGCCCGCCGGGGCGTCGAACGACACGCCGTTCAGCGCGGCCGGACCACCCTCGGAGTAGCGCAGTGTGACGTTCTCGAAGCGGACCTCGCCGGCGGTGGGCCAGCCGGCCGGGGCCGGTCGCCCGTCGGTCGGCTCGACCGGCAGCCGGGTGTAGTCGTCGACACGTTCGAAGCTCGCCAGCGACAGGTCCATCATCTGCACCGTCATCAGGCTCATCGCCAGCGCCTCCATCAGCGCGTACACGAAACTGATCCCGACACCGGCCAGCCCGGCGCCGATCCCACCCACGGCGACGATCAGCACGCCGTACGTCAGCAGGACGACCGCGCCGAGCATGTCGAGCTTCAGGTTGAAGTGCCGCGACAGCGCGTTGACCGTGTAGTCGGCGTGGTGCGCGACGCGGACCCGCTCACCGAACGCGGCCTGGTAGCCGCGCACCCGGCTGTTCCGGCCCTCGATCGAGGTCACCCCGTCGACGGCCTCGTTGAGCAGCGCGAGCATCGGCTCGTTCGCCTGCTTCGACAGCCGGGACGCCTCGACCGTGCTGGCCCGGGTGAGCCGCTGCCAGCGGAGGTAGACCACCAGCAGCAGCGGGGCCGCCACCAGCATCAGCGGACTGGTGAAGGCCAGCGCCGCCAACGGCACGACCAGGCCGACGGCGACCCGGAGGGTGTCCATCGTGGTCTCCGGCAACTCCAGGTCGATGGTCTCCATGTCACCGGAGAACCGCGCCAGGACGCGTCCGGAGGAGTTGCGGTCGAAGAACGACAGCGGGGCCCGGAAGACCCGGTTCAGCATCGACCCGTGCAGGTTCTGGCCGGCGGACACACCCCGGGCGAAGGCGAAGCTGAACAGCCCGCGATCCAGCACGAGCGCCAGCAGACCGATGGCGGCGAACACGCCCGCGTAGTACAGCGTGTCCTGCCCGGCGTGCTCGGTCCAGTGGCCGAGCCAGAACGACGAGCCGCCCAGGACGGCCTGCCCGCCGACGGCCAGGCCGAGCAGGACGACCGCGAGGAGGCCCGGGGTCAGCACCTGCAGGTAACGGCGGTAGGTGGCGGAACCGACCTGACCGGCGCGGACCGTCTCCTCCTCCTCGGCGGCCATTTCCTCGGCCACCTCGTCCAGCGCGGCGCCGTCCGGGTCGGACGGCGTCGCGGCCTCGGCGGCCATGGCCGGCAGCAGGTCCGGCATCTGCGCGGCGACGTCGTCGAACCGGCCCGCCGCGACCACCCGGCCGCCGTCGAGGACCACTACCCGGTCGGCCCGTCGGGCCACGTCGAGGCGGTGGGTGGCAACGATCCGGGTACGCCCGGCGAGCACCCCGTCGAACAGCGCCTCCAGGATGGTGCCGGCGACCGCGTCGTCGACGGCGCTGGTCGGGTCGTCGAAGAGGTAGACGTCGGCGTCCTCGTAGGCGGCGCGGGCCAACGCGATGCGCTGCCGTTGCCCGCCGGAGAGGTTCACGCCCCGCTCGCCGATGGCCGTGCCGTCGCGGGCCGGCATCGCCGCCAGGTCCGCCTCCAGGGCGGTGGCGCGGACGACCGCCGCGTACCGCTCCGGATCGTCGGGCGAGAAGCAGCGGATGTTGTCGACGACGCTGCCCTGCATGATCCAGGGGCGCTGCGGCAGGTACACGGCGCTGCCGCCGACCTGGGCGGTGCCCGCGACCGTCGGCAGCGCCCCGGCCAGCGCCGCGAGCAGCGCGGACTTGCCGCTGCCGACCCGGCCCAGCACGCAGATCAACTCACCGGGCGCGACCCGCAGGTCGACGCCGGTCAGGACCGGCCGGGCGTCCGCGTCGGCCCCGGGCCAGGTGAACGACGCCCCGTCGAGGTCGACCGCCCCGGCCGGCGCGTCGTCGTCGGTCGACGCCTCGGCGGTGTCCGGGGCCCGCAGGAAGGTCGTCACCTTCCCGAACGCCACCCGCCACTCGTTGCGCATGTCCAGGTAGCGCACCAGCTCGGGCAGTTGGGACCGGAGGACGGTGAGCACGGCGATCGCCGCGAACACGTCCGCCGCCTTCAGTTCGTTGCCCAGCGCCGCGTACGTGACCAGGGTGGCCATCACCATCAGCACCGGCGCGGCGGCGTTCACCAGGTAGAGCGTGGCGAGCCGCTTCTGCCGGCGGACCAGCAACGCGTTGAGCGTCGCGCGTTCCCGGCCGACAGCCCGCTCGGCGACGTCCTCCCAGCCGTGGGTGCGCAGCGTCCGCATGGCCCCCAGGTACTCGCCGACCAGCCCGATCCGGACGCCGTTCGCGTCCCGGATCGCCGGCACCAGCGCGAAGACCCTCTCGTTGGCAACGTGCGACAGCCACAGGCCGGCGATGAGAATGACGATGCCCACCAGCGCCGCCCAGCCCAGCAGCACCCACAGGACCACGCAGGAGCCGGCGATGCCCAGCGGCACGGCCCACGCCATGTGCGTGAACGCGACCCGCCCGACCCGCCGGGCGTCGGACGAGGCGAGGGTGATGACCTCCCCGGAGGGGTGGGCCAGTCGGGCGCCGCGGTCCATCCGCAGGTACTTGCGCAGGATCTCGGTCCGCAGCAGCGCGGTGATCGAGTGCGCTGTCTTCCACACCTCGGACCACTGGTGCTTGTGGCTCAACGCGTCCAGGACGTAGAAACCGGCCAGGCCGGCGGCGATCAGCAGACCCTCCACCACCGGGCCCCGGCCGTCGCCCTCGAACCAGGCGATCAGCTCCCGCACCAGCAGCGGCCCGACTGTCGCGCAGGTCTGGTAGGCCAGGAAGATCAGGCCCGCCCACCAGAACCGCCGACGGTAGGTCTGGTAGAGGGCCCGCCGCAGCCCGTCCGGTTGGTCCCGCCGGGCGGCCCAGGCACGCTCGAAGACCGGGGTCACCCGCTCCAGGTGGTCGTACCGGGGCGGCGTCAGGCTGTCCGACAGCTTCAGTGGTCGGCGCAGGGACGCCTTCACCAGGATCGAGGGCCATTGGACGAAGAGTCGGGACAGCACTCCCGCGTCCTGTTCGGCACTCGGGCGGACCGGTGTGGTGTTTGTCGACACGGTGCGTCTACTCGTTTCCAGCGAGGGCGAGCGGAGCGAACCCGTAGGCGCGCTCCAGGGCGGTACGGACACTGTCCGGCAGATAGCGGCGCATGGCGTCGAACTCGCGGGCGCGGCTGAACTTGCTTGATTCAGCGAACCGGGGACGTTGCTCCAGCCAGTTCGCCACCGTCAGGGCGGCGAGGTCGGTGTACTGCCCGGCGCTGACACCGACGCAACCGCCCGAGCGGTCCTCGAGCAGGAACGGCGGGCCGTCGAAGGCGGCGTCGAAGAGGGCGCTGCGGGTGACGGTGCCGAACAGGTACGCCAGCGTCTCCGCCTCCGCGCCGATCAGCTCCCGCACGGCGGGCCGCAGCTCGTGCGGGATCGCGCCGGTCGGGAAGATCTCCGTGCCGTACACCGAGTGGAACAACCCGGCGTCGCACAGCTCCTGCCGCGACCCCCACTGGGCCAGCAGGTCGTGCACGCCGCGCAGGTGCGCCAGCAGGTTGGCCTCCGAGTGCGCCAACTCGGCCACCCCGTGCGACTCCAGGAAGGCGATCTTCTCGGCGAGGCCGCTCACGCTGCCTCCCGACTGCCGTACGACCCGGTCATCGCCACCAACGTCTTGCGCGGTCCGGTGAAGCTGGACCGGCCGTGCGCCATCGCCATGTTGTCGACGACCAGCAGGTCACCCTGCTGCCAGGGGAAGGCCAGGGACTCCGCGTCGAACGCGGCGCGGATCGCCGCGAGGTCGGCGTCGGTGATCGGGCTGCCGTCACCGAGGTACGCGTTACGCGGCAGGTCCTCCTCGGCCAGCAGTTCCAGCAGCGCCTCCCGGGTGGCCTCGGGCAGGTTGGAGACGTGGAACAGGTGGGCCTGGTTCATCCAGACCGTCCGCCCGGACACCGGGTGCACGGTGACGGCCTGGCAGGTCTCGGTGGTCCGCAGCGCGCCGTCGTCGAACCACTCGTAGGTGATGCCCCGCTCGCGGCAGAACTCCTCCACGGCCTCCCGGTCCATCCCGGGGAACGTCTCCTGCCAGGACACCCCGAGGCCGACCCGGTAGTTGCGCACGTACCGCACACCGTGCCGCTCGAAGCGCTCGCGCACCTCGGCGGGAATGCGCTGCCAGACGGCGTGGCTGTCGGCGAGCGGAGTCTCCCCGCCGGTCTGGGCGGGGATGTTCGAGTAGAAGAACAACCGCCGGGGCCACACGCTGGTGTACGCCATCTCGTTGTGCAGCGGGATGACCTCGCTGGCCGGGTACTCGGTGGAGGTGTAGACGTCGCCGACCTTGCTGCGCGGCGTGGACCGGTAGGTGTACTCGGCCATCTCCTCGCCGAAGACCTTGACGAAGGCGGAGAAGGCCGGCGCGTCCGGGGCGTCGAACCCGCGCAGCAGGACAGCGCCGTGGCTGTCCAGTCGGTCGTTGATCAGGTCGAGGTGCTCGGTGGCCCATTGCGCCGGCGACATGCCGGGCGAGGTGGCCTCGATGCAGGCCACCCGGTTGCGCTCCGGGAACAGGCAGCTCTCTTTCACGTGGTCCATGTCGGAGGTCCTTCCGCGTACGTCGGGTCGTGGTCCGGGTCAGTCGGCGTCCGGCCGGACGAACGACCGGAGGGCGGCCAGGGTCAGGGCGGCGAGCCGTTCGATGCTCGTCCGCTCGTTGAGGTTCTTGCTGTACTTCAAATGCAGGCTCAGCTCGCCGTTGGCGAACCGTGCGAACACCTGGAGCCGGTGCATGCGTTGCAGCTTCGGCATCGGCCAGGAGTCGTCCATGGCCGGCCCGAGCAGCGGCGACTCCTCGGGCTCGTGGGCGAACTCGCCCCAGTTGTTGAGCAGGATGTCCGGCTTGCCGAGCGGGGCGAGCGCGTCCGCCACCGCCGGATGCCCGCCGAGGTAGCGCAGCAGGCCGAAGGCGAGGCCGCGCCGGGGCACCGCCTCGATCTGCTCGCGGACCGACTCCAGCAGCGCCCTCGGGCCGGGCTTCTCGGGTCGGCGGACGAGCCGGGGTGAGGTCATCGAGAACCGGCCGATGGCACGGGACAGGTCGAGGTCCTGACCGCCCATCTCCCGACCCCGGGCGACGAGGTCGACCAGGATCGACGACTGACCGGACCAGTCGGTGAAGCCCTGGAGGGTGGCGGCCAGCAGCGCGTCGTTGACGCTCAGGCCGTACTCCTGCGGCACCAGCCGGCGCAGCGCGGCGGTCTCCTCCGCGTCGAGCCCAACCACCACCGTCTCCTCCGACGACATGCAGTCGTCTCCGTCGGGGTGGTCCAGCGGCCAGGTCGGGACGGGTTCCTTGGCCAGCGCCGTCCAGTACGCGATGTCCTCGGTCAACTCGGTGCCACGGGCGAGCGCGTCCAGGTTGCGGGACCACTCGGCGAACGACGCCGTCGGCACCGGCAGACGCGGCTCCTCGCCGGCCTCCACCGCCTGGTACGCCGTCTGGAGATCCGCCATCAGGACGTCCCAGGAGCTGTTGTCCATCAACTGGTGGTGGACGATCACCACGAGCAGATCGGGACGGTCGCCGCCGAAGCGGACCAGGGCGACCTGGAGCAGCGGCCCGTTCTCGATGTCGAGCTTGCGGTGCAGGGTGCGGTCGAGGCGCCGGAAGGCGACCTCCTGGTCCGCCGGGTCGAGGGCGGACAGGTCCACGTTGGTGAACGGCGTGGGCTGGTAGGGCTCGTTGACCCGGACCGACAACCGGCCCCCGGGTCGGGGGAAGCTGATCCGCAGCGAGTCGTGATGGGTGATCACCGCCGCCACGGCCCGCTCCACCAGCGCCGGGTCCAGTGCCCGCAGCGCATCGAACATGAAGATGTGCGTGTACTTGTGCGGGTCGGCGAAGTTCCGCTCGGCGAAGGCCACGTGCGACGCGACGAGCGGGACCACACCGGGGTCGGTACGCCGGCCTCCGTCACCACCCGCACCGGCGGTCGTCTGCCCACCGGCCACCGACGCGAGGCCGGCGACGGTGGGGTGCGCGATGAACTGCGCGGGGGTGATCACCACACCTGCCTTACGGGCCCGGTCCACCACCCGGATCACGTGCAGCGAGTCCCCACCCAGGGCGAAGAAGTTGTCCTCCGGACCCACCGACGGCACCCGCAGCACCTCCCGCCAGATCCCGGCGAGGACCTCCCGTGCCTTGTCGGCCGGCGTCTGCGCGGCGGTCGCGACCAAGGCGAGCGCGGCGATGGTGGGGTGTGCGATGAACTGCGCGGGCGTGATCACCACACCCGCCTTACGGGCCCGGTCCACCACCCGGATCACGTGCAGCGAGTCCCCACCCAGGGCGAAGAAGTTGTCCTCCGGACCCACCGACGGCACCCGCAG